>DATIDP010000095.1:0-8287 GCA_035456265.1 Solirubrobacterales bacterium
TTGCACGGGCACATGAGCTCGCATGAGCACGTCTCGACGTAGCTTCCCTTGAGGTTCCAGGACATCGAGGCCTCCTCCGTTCGAAGGGATGGAGGAAGTCTCACACCTCACGCCCGGTGCGTCAACGCGGGCGCGTTACGAATGCTCAGCGGCAAAGACCTCGAAGATGAACTCCTCCCCGGCATTTGAGTCCAGGGGGTCGGGCACTCCGGGGGCGTGGGCCACATAGCCCGGCGCGCGCGCCTCTGCCTCCGCCTGCTTGTCGCGCTCGTTGTACCCGTCGATCCACCGGCTTCCTCAGCGGCCCCGGCTCGACCGCGGTCTATGCGACCGCGAGTCGGCGAAGCGCGATGGGCCTACGGCCCGTGCCCCCGCGGGGAGTGGCCCGCCCACGCCGGTCGGACCAGGCGCGGAAGGTGCAGGCGCCCGCCGATCAGGAACGTCGAGATCAGGAAGCCGCCGACGGCAAGCGCCGCGTCGACTCCGAAGGCCGTCTGGATGCCGTTGACGAAGCCGGCGCCGCTGGTGGCTCCATCGCTCGCGCCGATGAAGATCGCCGTGGTCAGCCCTAGGCCGACCGAGCCGCCCGCGATCTGTGCCATGTAGATGATCGCCCCGGCGAGGCTGCGGCGGGACTCGTCGAGCGCGGTCACGCCGGCGGTGGTGGCCGTCGGGTAGAACAGGCCGATACCGAGGCCGAGGACGGCCATACCCGGCACGATCGCCCCGTAGGACTCCTGCTCGGAGAAGATCGCGATCAGCGCGGCTCCGAGCACGATGCAGAGCGAGCCCAGTACCAGCAGCGGCTTGCCGCCGAACCGATCCGAGAGGTTCCCCGCCGAAAAGGAAACGGCGGCGAAGGTGGCCATCATCGGCAGCATCCCGGCGCCCGCGCCGATCGGGGAGTACCCGAGGACCTTGATCATGAGCTGCGGCAGGTAGAGCATCGCCGCGAAGAAGACCGCCGACATCAGCAGGATCGCCCCGCACGTGTAGGCGAAGTCACGGTTCCGGATCACGTCCTGCGGCACCAGCGCGTGATCGGCCTGCCGCCGCTCGATCAGGGCGAAGGCGACCATGAGCACGACGAAGAGCGAGATCAGCCCGATGATCCGAGGGTCTGCCCAACCCCAATCGGTCGCCTGGTCGAACGCCAGGAGCAGCGACACCAGCCCCACCGAGACGGTGACGATTCCCGGATAGTCGATGGTCGCGTCCTCGACGTCGGGACGCGGCTGATGGAGCTCGCGCCAGGTGACGAACGCGGCGAGCCCGGCGACCGGCAGGTTGAGAAAGAAGATCCAACGCCAGCTGAGCAGGTCGGTCAGCACTCCGCCGATCAGGGGCCCGGCAGCATTACCCAGTCCGCACACACCGAGGATCAGCGCGCCGGCGAAAGCCGAGCGCTGCTCGGGAAGAGCGGCGTAGGTCATCCCGAGGATGGCTGGCCACATCAGCGCGCCGCCGACCCCCATTACCACGCGGGTCGCGATCAGCTCGGCCTCGGTCTGCGCGGCTCCGCCCAGTACCGAGAAGGTCGCGAAGATCGCCGTCCCGACGAAGAAGGCCCGCCGCCGCCCGAACAGGTCCGCCAGCCGTCCCCCGGTGACCAGCAGGACACCGAAGGTCAGGGCGTAGGCGTTCACGACCCACTGGGTGGTGGTGACGCTCGTGTCGAAGTCCTTCTCGATCTGCGGGATCGCGACGTTGATCGCGGAGAAATCGTTGGCCAGCACGAAGGCCGCAAGGCCCATCGCGATCAGCGCCAGCCAGGTCCCCCGGTCGATCGCCTTCATCCGGCATCGAGCACAGGGCCCTTGGCGCTGAAGATGCCAGGCGCGCGCGCCAGGGAGCGAAAGAGCGCGGTCCCTCCCGATCGCGGAGGCGCGGCTATGAACACCGGCCGTTCGATCACCGCGCGCAGTCTCTCAGTTGACGCTCTCCCGGGAGGATGATCCAATCGTCATCTGTCCACGCAGGGACGATGATGGGGAGAGGAACCGCCAAGCACGCGCTCTCGCAGCCGCTGGCGTTCGCGGCCTTGGTGCTCTGCGTGATCACCTCGTTCCTCGCCCTCGATCACTTCGCGAGCCAGGGCGAGCAGCTGCTGATCGGCGCCGCGACCTGGGCGATCCTGATCGCGTCCTGCGCCTCGGTGGGGCCCGAGGACCGCACCAGGGCGCTGCTGGTGGTGGCGGTGGCGACCTGCGCGGAGGTGCTCGGATCGATCGTGCTCGGGGCGTACACCTACCGGCTCGAGAACCTGCCCGCCTTCGTCCCGCCCGGGCATGGTCTGATCTTCCTCGCGGGACTCCGCATCAGCCAGTCGGCGCCGGTGCGACGTCACCCGCGAGCGTTTCTCGCAGTGGTCATCGGCATCGTCGCGGGCTGGGGCATCGCCGGCCTGCTGCTCCTCGGGCGCACCGATGTCGTCGGAGCGATCACCGGAACCGCGCTGATCTACGTCCTCCTGCGAGGCCGCGCGGCGACGATCTACGCGGGGGTGTTCCTCGTGGTCGGCTTCCTGGAGATGTACGGGACCTCGATCGGCGCCTGGCACTGGGCCGCGACCGCCCCCGACACCGCACTCCCCGCCGGGAACCCGCCGAGCGGCATCGCCGGCGTCTACGTGCTCTTCGATATAGCCGCGATCGCGCTAGCCCCCCGCCTGCTCGACGCCCTCAACCGAGTCCGCGCCCTTCCCGCGTAGGAGGTCGGACGCCGCGCGGCCGCGAGGCTGCGCGAGTGGCTCGAGATCCACCTCGCGGGCCCGGCGCGCGCAGCGCGGGCAATGTCGGGGTGAGGTCAGGGGGTTGCGGTCGAGGACCGTCAGGCCGCAGCTTGGGCAGGTCAGGTAGGGCACGAAATCTCCTCCGGATTGGAATCCTCGACGGTCCGGAATTCCGGCCGCCTGCCCTGTCCACCTAGACGGCGCGCTGTGCAAGGGCTGCGCCGATCAAGCCAGGGTAGCCGGACATAGATAATGGTGGCGCCATGTCGCAGCAGAACGTGGCAACGGCGAAGCGGATCTATGACGCGCGCAATCGCGGAGATGTGGATGCCGTGATCGAGGAGTGCGATCCGGATGTCGAGTGGCGCCCCCACCTCGCCACCCTCAGCGGTCAGCCCCTCCGCGGTCGAGATGAGGTGCGCGGGTACCTGAACTCTCTCCAGGAGGATTGGGAGAGCTTCCACCATGAGCCCGAACGGTTCATAAATGCCGGCGACAAGGTCGTCGTCTTCCTGCACGCATACGCCCGAGGCCGCGGGAGCGGCGTCGACGTCGACGTCCCGGTCGCCCACGTGCTGAGCTTCGAGCGAGGGAGATGCTCGGGGTTCGTCAGCTACTACGACCGGGCCGAGGCGCTGAGAAGCGCGGGGTTGGAGCACTAGACCTTGCCTGGGCTGGTTTGATCGGCCCATGGACCTCGGCCTTCACCTTCCGGTGATGCAGTTCGGGAGCGATCAGCTCTCGTTGAGGCGGTTGGCTGAGGCCGTCGACGCGGCGCGCGAGTGCGGCTTCTCCGCCGTGTCGGTCAACGATCACTTCATCTTCCAGACGCCCTGGCTCGACGGCCCGACGGCTCTGGCGAGCATGATCGAACGAACCGGAGAGATGACGATCGCCACCACCATCTCGCTGGCCGTCCTTCGGGGGCCCGTTCCACTGGCAAAGACGCTGGGCGCTCTCGACGTGCTCTCCGAAGGTCGACTGATCGCTGCTCTGGGACCGGGCTCCTCGAGGCGGGACTACGACGCGGTCGGAATTCCCTTCGACGAGCGCTGGCAGCGGCTCGACGAGGCCGTGGCCGTGCTCCGAAGGCTGCTCAAAGGCGAGCCGGGTCCTGAGGCACCGCGCCACTACCGGACGCCGGCCGACTTGGAGCTCGCTCCACCTCCCCGGCGTGAGATACCGCTTTGGAT
Organism: Solirubrobacterales bacterium; assembly: GCA_035456265.1. Classification (GTDB taxonomy): domain Bacteria; phylum Actinomycetota; class Thermoleophilia; order Solirubrobacterales; family 70-9; genus DASUPK01. The sequence goes on from DATIDP010000095.1 coordinate 3,925, forward strand.
CGGAAGCTGGGGCTCGAAGGCAGGCCTGCGCCGCGTCGCCCGCTCCGGCGACGGCTGGCTCGCCTCCGCGTACAACACAACGCCCGAGCGGTTCTCCGAAGCCCGCCGGCAGCTGGCGAAGGAGCTCGCTGACAACGCCCGCCGGGTGGACGGCTTTCCCAATGGACTCGCGACCATGTGGACCTGGGTCGCCGAGGATCGGGCCGAGGTCGACCGAGTGCTCAGCCAGGTCATCGCCCCCCTCTTGAACCGCGATGCGGACGAGCTTCGCGAACAGATCTGCGTCGGATCGGTGGAACATTGCGCGGCACTGCTCTCCCGCTACGCAGAGGCGGGTTGCGAGCGCGTCTACATCTGGCCCCTTGGGGACGAGCGGCGCCAGATCGAGCTGCTGGCGAGCGACGTCGCTCCCCGAATCGAGTCTGACTAGCGAAAAACGGTCTCGCGAGTGCCCAATGCCGCGAGGAGCCGCTCGGCGACGGCCTCGCCCGTGAAGCCGACCTCCTCGCGGATCCGCGAGGGCTTGCCGTGCGTGACATAGCGGTCGGGAAGGCCCACGCGGAGGATCCGTGCCCGCTCGCGGCCGTCCGCGAAGGCGTCCTCGGCGTGCTCGAGGACAGCTGAGCCGAAGCCCCCGGGGAGCACGTTCTCCTCGATCGTCACCAGCAGGTCATGAGCCGACGCGAGCCTCTCGACCATCTCGCCGTCGAGGGGCTTCGCGAAGCGCGCATCCGCCACGGTGGGCTCCAGGCCCTTGTTACGAAGGACCTCCGCGGCGCGAAGCGCGACCTGGACGCCGTAGCCGTAGCCGAGCAGGGCGATCTTCTCCCCCGGCACCAGGTACTCGCCCTTGCCGATCTCGATCGCCTTGGCCACGTCCGGCATGGGTGCTCCCTCCGCGGCGCCTCGGGGGTAGCGGAAGGCGATCGGGCCATCGTCGTGGGCGAGCGCGGTCCGCAGCATGTGGACGAGCATCGCCTCGTCGCGCGGAGCCATCACGACCACGTTCGGCAGCGGCCGGAAGTACGACACGTCGAAGGCGCCGTGGTGGGTCGGGCCGTCGTCCCCGACGAGCCCCGCCCTGTCCATCGCGAAGACGACGTTCAGCTTCTGCAGGCAGACGTCATGGACCAACTGGTCGAAGGCGCGTTGGAGGAAGGTCGAGTAGATCGCGCAGACCGGCTTCGCACCCTGCAGGGCCAGACCGGCGGCGAAGAGGACGGCGTCCTGCTCGGCGATGCCGACGTCGTAGTACTGCTCAGCGACGGCCTCCGCCAGCTTGTTGAGTCCCGTCCCCCCCGCCATCGCGGCGGTGATGCCGATCACCCGCGGATCGCGCCTGGCCTCCTCGACCAGCGCATCGGCGAATACGGCGGTGTACTGCGGCGGCGACTTCGGAGGCGGCTTCTCGAGCTTCTCGATCCTCTCCGGCGAGTCGGACTCGTGCACGGGCACCGGCTTCGGCTCCGGCTGCTTCGGAGCCTCCTTGCGGTCGACGATGGAGCCGGGCTTCGCTGCGTGCCACTTCTCCATCCCGACGAGTCCGCCCTCCTCCGCCGGCTCGAAGCCCTTGCCCTTGACGGTCTGGATGTGAACGACGACCGGGCGGCCGGCCTCGAGTGCCTTGCGAAGCGCGGCGCGCAGCTCGGCGACGTCGTGGCCGTCGATCGGCCCCATGTAGGCGAGGTCGAGCTCCTCGAAGAAGAGACCCGGCGCGAAGTAGGCCTTGACCGCCGCCTTCAGCTCGGGGCCGAGCCTGTCGATCCTGCGTCCGAGACCCAGGGGCAGCTGGGTGAGCCGCTCCTCGGTCGTCGAACGGGCCCGGTATAGCCGCTTGTTGAGGCGAGCGCGCTGGAAGTAGCGGGAGATCGCGCCGACGTTCGGAGAGATCGACATCCCGTTGTCGTTGACGACGATCACCATCGGCGTCTGCAAGCCGCCGGCGTGGTGAAGCGCCTCGTAGGCGACGCCGCCCGTGAGCGCCCCGTCGCCGATCACCGCGACGACGTTGCCCTCCTCCCCGATCCCCTTGCGCATCGCCTCCTTCAGTCCGACCGCGTAGCCGATCGAGGTCGAGGCGTGTCCCGCGCCCATGATGTCGTGCTCGGACTCGAAGATCGAGCAGAAGGGGGCGAGCCCCTCGTACTGGCGGATCGTCTCGAGGCGATCGCGCCGGCCCGTCAGCACCTTGTGCGGATAGGCCTGGTGGCCGACGTCCCAGAGGATCTTGTCCCTGGGGGAGTCGAGCAGGCTGTGGAGGGCGACGGCCAGCTCGCAGGTGCCGAGGTTGGCGCCGAAGTGCCCGCCGATCTCGCCGATCACGTCGATGATCAGCTCGCGCGTCTCCTGGGCGACCCGCTGAAGCTGCTCGTCGGAGAGGCTGTGGAGGTCGGCCGGCGAGTCGATCGAGTCAAGCAGTCGCGACTCGGCGGTCTCTTTCTTTGCCATCAGGTGTGTCGGGTGTGGATGAAGTCGGTTATCCGGATCAGGTCGTCCGTGCGGGGGGCTGCCCCCTCGAGCGCGGCACGAGCCTTTCGGTGGGACTCGGAGGCTAGCTCGCGCGCCTTTTCGAGTCCATAAGCGCTGACGTAGGTCAGCTTTCCGTGCCTTTCGTCACTGCCGCTCGGCTTGCCGAGCTCTTCGTCGGATCCCGTCACGTCGAGGATGTCGTCGACGATCTGGAACAGCACACCGAGCTCATCGGCGAACCGGCGGTAGGGGATTTTGGCATCTTCCGGCACCTCGCCGAGGGTCAGGACCACCCCCACGCTCGCGGCGATCAGGCGCCCCGTCTTGAGCGAGTGCATCTCACGCAGGCGGGAGGCATTCAGGTTGACGGCCGCGTCCCAGTCCCCCTTTGCGGCGGCGTCGAACTCGGTGACGTCGATGTACTGGCCGCCGACCATGCCTCCCACCCCGGCCGCCGTGATCAGCTCGCGGAGGGCGGTCAGGACGGCGCCGGGGTGACCGGTCTGCTCCTCCGTGAAGAGGTGGATCGCCTCGGCGAACAGGGCGTCACCCGCCAGGATCGCGACGTTCTCGCCGAACTTGACGTGTGAGGTCGGCATGCCGCGCCGCAGCTCGTCGTCGTCCATCGCCGGAAGGTCGTCGTGGATCAGGGAATAGGTGTGGATCAGCTCGAGCGCCCCGGCGGCGGGCAGAACCCGCTCGGGGTCGAGGCCGATGGACCTCGCCGTGGCCAGGGCGAGTACCGGCCGGATCCGCTTGCCGCCGGCGAGCAGCGAGTAGCGCATCGCGTCCTCCAGCCCCTCCGTCGGAGGGATCTGCGAGAAGCGGAGTCTCTCCAGATAGTCCTCGACCTGCTCTCGCAGGTCGTCGGGGTACTCGGTCATGGCGTCCTTCAGGGCGACGACGTATCCGTCGCGGCCCTCATCGCGGCTTCCACCGCTCGCCCTGCCTCCGCCGCGGATTCGGAAGCCTCGCGCACCAGCTCGGCGGCGCGCTCTGAGTCCGGATCGGCCTCGAGCTCCTGCGCTATCCGCTCCAGCCGCACCGTTATCGCCTGCAGATCTGGACTCCGGGCTTCCATCGCCGTCACGGTAGTTGATCGAGCGCGCCCGCTGATCGGATGCGCCTCGGGTCAGCTCAACCTCCGGTGCGTCCGAAGTCCGTTTCGACGGCATTCGAGCCGAGATCCTCCTCCTGGGTCCACCGGCAGGATGCAACTTCGCGCCCCCAGCTTCATCAGCAGTTGTGTGCAGAGACCGGCGGAGAACTACGGATAGCGCCCTCAGATAGAGAGCAGCTCGGGCACCTCCGCGATCGAGTCCACGGTGGCCGTGGGCTCGATCCCCGTCTCTCGCACCAGTTCCTTCCTGTATTTCCCGGTTCGGACGAGGATCCCTGCCAGACCCGCGTCGAGCGCGCCGCCGACGTCGGCCTCGACGTCGTCCCCGACCATCCCCGCCAGACCGGCATCGACGCCGAGGTCGGAGAGCGCGAGCTCGAAAAAGGACCTCGATGGCTTGCCGACGACCTCCGCATCCCGGCCGCTCGCGTACTCGAGCGCCGCCACGAATGGCCCCGCATCCAGGGAGAGCCCGTCGGAGGTCTCCCAGTAGCGATTCTTCTGTAGCGCGATCAGCTCGGCTCCTTCCATCAGCTGCCGGAACGCGGCATTCAGGAGCCCGTAATCCCAGTCCTCCCCAAGGTCCCCCACGATCACCGCGTCCACCGGCCCGTCGCTCTCCTCGAGTCCCTGTAGGTCCTCGCGGAGCTCGTCGAGCACGACCAGGGCGACGGACTCGTATCCCGCCTCCTCGCAGCGCTTCGCCGCGAGCCTCGCCGGCGTCAGCAGGTCCGAGGGATCCGCCTCGATTCCGAGCCGCGCGAGCCGCTCGAG
>DATIDP010000096.1:0-10464 GCA_035456265.1 Solirubrobacterales bacterium
AAGTGGTGCGCCCGCCCGGAGCGATACCGCCGGCACTGGTTGACGGGCTCGTCATCGACGGACTGGCGCGGATCGTGAGCGATGTCCGCCACCCAGTCGGGCAGACCGGGCAGGCTCTCCGAGATGCACGGTCCGACGCTCAGGTCCTGCCCGTCGGCCTGGACCTGGCTGAAGGCGGCCTGGGCCTCGTCGACGGCCTTCTGGGAATCGCTGGCCTCCACATTCGACCCGCTGCTGCCGCAGGCGGAGACCATCAGAACCAGACAAGCGGCAAGCAGGAGGGGCGGGACTCTGCGCGGTGGGATCACGGGGCCAAGTATCGCCGCGGAGGGCCTTGTGCCGTACTTGACCGGTCATGGCCGAACGAACACGGCGCGAACCCGCCGGAGCACGATCCGGCGCCCCTCTCATCGGCGGTGTTCGGGAACCCGCCCCCTACGAGCGGTTGTCGCGCATCTCGGCCGACCCGCCGGCCAGGCCGGGACGGGGGCGCGGACGCGGCTTGGGGCCCTCGCGGGCGGTGCCCTTCTCCTCGACGGGCGGTGCCTCGGGCGGCTGGGCCTCCTCCTCGTCGGCGAAGACCTGGTCCTCGGGCTTGCCCTCGAGCAGGGCGATGAATTCGTCCGCCTCGATCGTCTCGCGGTCAAGGAGGATCTTGGAGATGGTGTCGAGCTGCTCGCGGTGCTCGGAGAGGATGTCCTTGGAGGTCTGGTGGGCGTCCTCGACGATTCGGCGGACCTCGTCATCGATCTCGCGGGCGATCTCGTCGGAATAGTCCGGCTCCGCCGAGAACTCGCGGCCGAGGAACGGCTGCGAGCGGTCGTGGCCGAAGACGCGTGGGCCGAGCCGCTCGGACATGCCGAAGCGCATCACCATCTGCTTGGCGGTCTCGGTGACCTTCTCGAGGTCATTGGAGGCGCCCGTGGTGATCTCGCCGAAGACGATCTCCTCCGCGGCGCGACCGCCGAGCGTCATCGCCATCGTGTCCGTGAGCTCCGCCCGGGTGGTCAGGAACTTGTCCTCCGTCGGGAGGGAGATCGTGTAGCCGAGCGCCTGGCCGCGGCTGATGATCGAGACCTTGTGGACGGGGTCGGTGTTCGGCAGCAGGTGGCCGACGATCGCGTGGCCGAGCTCGTGGTAGGCGGTGACGAGCCGCTCCTTCTCGGACATGACCCGGCTCTTCTTCTCCGGGCCCGCGATCACGCGCATGATCCCTTCTTCGAGCTCGAGCATCGTGATCTCACGCTTGCTCGACCGGGCGGTGAGCAGCGCCGCCTCGTTGATCAGGTTGGCCAGGTCGGCGCCGGTGAATCCGGGGGTCTGGCCGGCCAGAGCGTCGAGGTCGATGTTCTGGGCGAGCGGCTTGCCGCGCGTGTGGACCTCGAGAATCTGCTTGCGGCCCTTGCGGTCTGGGCGGTCAACGACGACCTGTCGATCGAAACGGCCCGGGCGCAGGAGCGCCGGGTCGAGGATGTCCGGCCGGTTGGTGGCGGCGATCAGGATGATGTTGTCCTTCATCTCGAAGCCGTCCATCTCGACGAGCAGCTGGTTGAGGGTCTGCTCGCGCTCGTCGTGGCCACCGCCCATGCCGGCGCCGCGGTGCCGACCGACGGCGTCGATCTCGTCCATGAAGATGATGCAGGGAGAGTTCTGCTTGGCCTGCTCGAACAGGTCGCGGACGCGCGAGGCGCCGACGCCGACGAACATCTCGACGAAATCGGAGCCCGAGATGGAGAAGAACGGCACGCCGGCCTCACCGGCCACCGCGCGGGCCAGCAGGGTCTTGCCGGTGCCCGGCGGACCGTAGAGCAGCACGCCCTTCGGGATGCGCGCGCCCAGCGACTGGAACTTCTTCGGGTTCTCGAGGAACTCCTTGATCTCGTGTAGCTCCTGGACCGCCTCGTCCACGCCGGCGACGTCGCGGAAGGTGATCTTGGGTGCATCGACCGACATCCGCTTCGCCCGGGACTTGCCGAAGCTCATCACGCGCGAGCCGCCCCCCTGCATCTGGTTCATGAGGAAGATCCAGAAGGCGAAGAAGAGGAGGAAGGGCAGGATGTAGGTCAGCAGCGAGAGCAGGCTCGAGCCGCCCTTGCCCTTGATCTCGGTCTTGACGTTGTGCTGCTGGAGGTTGTTGAGCAGCTCCGCCTGGGCCGAGTCGGAGTCCGGGTAGGACTCGTCGTAGGTGGTCCCGTCCACCTGCTTGACGTTGAGCGTGTTGTCCTTCGTGTTCCAGGTGACCGACTCGATCTGTCCCTGGTCGATCCGCTCGACGAAGGTGTTGTAGTCGGGCGTCTCCTGGCCCGAGCCCGGGCTGATCAGGCGCTGGGCGAAAAACGCCAGCACGACGACGATCAGAATCGGAAAGGCAGCGCTGCGGAAGAAACGTCTCACGGTGGGTCCCTTTTCGCCAATCGGCGCGCGAGTTTGCGCCTCAAGGTCTATCGCGAGGGTACCAGCGTCCCCTAGCTGTCCTGCGGGTTTTCCCGCAGGGCCGCGACGTAGGAGAGGTTGCGATAGCGCTCGCCGTGATCGAGGCCGTAGCCGATCGCAAAGCGGTTCGGAATCTCGAATCCGACGTAGCGAACGGGCAGGTCGACGCGCCGCCGCTCGGGCTTCGTGAGCAAGGCGCACACCTCGATCGACTTCGGCCCGCGCGCCTGCAGGTTGCGGAGCAGGTAATGAAGCGTGAGTCCCGAGTCGATGATGTCCTCCACGATCAGCACGTCGCGGTCCGCGATGGGCGCATCGAGGTCCTTCAGGATCCGCACCACCCCCGATGAGTCCGTCGAGGAGCCGTAGCTCGACACGGCCATGAAGTCGAGCTCGCAGTCCACCGTCAGGTTGCGCATCAGGTCGGCGAGAAACGGGACCGCGCCCTTCAGGATCGCGACGAGCAGGGGCGATCGCCCGTCGTAGTCGCGGCTCACCTCGGCCCCGAGCTCGGCGACCCGTCGCTGCAGGTCCTCCTCGGTGACGAGCACATCCCCGATCGCGTCCTCGCTCACTACGGGCAGTTTATGTAGGGACCTGCGCAGCGCTCAGCACCGCGGCCTCGACGGCGCCCGCCTTGGCCGCGAATTCCGCCGAGACCGCGACCCCCGCGATCCAGACGATCCGACCGTCGGAGGTGACGACCGGCAGGGCGTGCCGCAGCGACCTCGGCACCTTGCGGTCGGTGAACAGGTCCTGCAGGGACTTGCTCCCCTGGAGGCCCAGCGGCCGCATCCGGTCGCCCTCCCGCCATGAGCGCACCACGAGCGCACCTCCAAGTGCCCCGGGATCGAGCACCGCCCGGTCGGGTCCCTCCCCCGGCGGGACCGCCGCGGCGAGCTCGGCGCGCACCTCCCAGCTCCCGAAGCGGCAGACGCCCGGAACGGAGAGGGTCGCTGCCGCCGGCTCGGCGGTGGGGCCCGTCGTGAAGCGGACATGTCCCCCCTCGACCTGTGCCTCCACACCGCCGCCGAGCTGAACCACCCCGCCCTCCGGCTGGTTGACGAGCCGCCAGATCTCCTCGGCGCGGACGCGGCCGAGCGCAACCGGCCGTCCGGCGGTGCGCTCGGCGAGTCGGCGAAGGGCTAGCCGTCGAACGGCCGGGTGGAGCGGCGCGAGCGCATCCCGGCTGATCGCCCCCGCGGCCTCGGCGCCCGAGCCGGCGAGCGCTTCGGCGACCGCCCGGTCGAGGGCCTCCCCCTCCTCGGCCAGCTCGGCCTGGGTCTCGGCGATGGTCGCCTCCGCCGGCCCGATCTCGCGCAGCACCGGCAGCACCTCGTTCCTCACCCGGTTGCGGGCGAAGAGCGGCTCGACGTTGCTCGGGTCGTCCCTGAACGGCAGGCCGGCGTCCGAGGCGAGGCGCCGCACCTGATCTCGATCGAGGGAAAGCAGGGGCCGGACGATCGGCCCGCGCCGTGGCTGCAGCCCGAGCAGGGCCCGCCGGCCCGGCGAGGTCACGAGCCGGTAGAGCACCGTTTCGGCGAGATCGGTCCGGGTGTGACCGGTCGCGATCCAGTCCACTCCTCGAGCCCGTCGCAGCCGCTCGGCGGAGCGGTACCGCGCCTCGCGCGCCTCAGCCTGGACGTTGCCCTCGCCGAGCACCGGGCGCTCCACCTCCACCTCGATTTCGAGCCGTGCGCCGAGCTCGCGCGCTGTCTCCTCGTCACGGTCGGAGTCCGTGCGCAGGCCGTAGTTGAGATGGAGCGCCGTGACGGCCTCGGGTCCGAGGAGCTCGACGAGCCCCGCGGCCGTCGCGGCGGAGTCGGCACCGCCGGAAACGAGCACGACGCCCCTCGTGCCCTCGGCGATCAGGCCGCTCTCCCGTACCGCGCGGGCGAGGGCGGGGTGCCCCTGATCGGCCGGCATGCGGGCGATTCTAGGAACGCTCCGGCCACCGTTGTGCCCAGAGACGAGCGAACCTACCAACTCTTCGCAACGTCGAAAGGGCCAGGCCCGCGTTGGGGCGGTAAAGGACGGGCGGCTGAGTATGTGGGGGCGTCGTCGAGCGGCGGCCCACCCGCTCGATGCGGATGGTGTGCCGCGGTCACGGAAGACCCTCGGTGCGATCGCGTTGGTCGCCGCCTGGATGCTGGTCGCCTGCTCTCCGGCCTCCGCGTCCCCCTGTCCCAACACGAATCTCGAGGTGAGGGGTCTGAGCCAGAGTGCGATGGAGGGCTCGATCGCCTGCCTGATCAACGAGGAGCGGGCGGCGTATGGGGTGGCCCCCGTCCGGACCAACGCCGATCTGCGCCAGGCCGCGCTCAGCCACTCGCGCGAGATGGTCGAGCAGGGCTACTTCGAGCACACCTCCCCCGCCGGGGTGACCCTCATCGACCGGATCGCGGCCACCGGATACACGCGCGGTGCCCGCTTCTGGGAGGTCGGTGAGAACCTCGTCTGGGGCTCGGGCTCGCTGAGCACGCCGCAGTCGCTGGTCACCTCCTGGATGAACAGCCCGCCACATCGCGAGAACCTGATCCGCGCCCGGTTCCGCGAGATCGGGATCGCTGCGGTGGCGGGCACGCCGCTGAGCAGCCGGGACGGCGACGGGGTCACGGTCTCGAGCGAATACGGCTATCGATCCTTCGCGAAGAAGAGGCGGAAGCGCGGCAGGGGCAGGGCGCGCAGGTCGCGGGCCCACAGGCGCCGTTAGGCGAGGGTGCCCCGAGTGCAGCGGGGGCCAGATGCGAGGGTGCGCGAGAGCGCGACCCGTTTGATGGTGGTGGCGAAGCCGTCTCGCTAGTCCCCTGTCGGCCTGGCGATGTGGAGGGAGATCGGCTCGGGAAATCCCTTGAGGACGACCTCGCCGATCGCGTCGAAGCGCAGGAACTCGGAATCGTCGACCGCCTCGACGAGGGCCTGCGTAACCAGGACCTCGCCGCCGAGCGCACGGGAGACGACGCGGTGCGTCAGGTTGACATCGCCGCCGAAGTAGTCGCCGTCGCGGAAGACCGCGGCGCCGTAGTGGATTCCGACGCGCGGCTGCGGTCGCTCCTGGAAGAGGGCGAGGAGCCCGACCGCCCACTCGGTGAGCGTCGCCGGCTCGGGTGAGACGATCATCACCTCGTCGCCGATCGTCTTCACGATCGTCGCCTCTGAGGGAAGGGTCGCCTCCACGGTGTCGATGAAGCGCTCGATCAGGTCGAGCGCCTCCTCGTCGCCCTCCTCCTCCGTGTACCTGGTGAAGCCGGTCAGGTCCACGAAGCAGAAGGTGGTCGAGACCCGGGCGAGGCCGCGGCCGGCGCCGCCGATGTCCGCCTCCATGTGCCCCACCACGTCCTGCTCGATGTAGAAGCGCAGATAGCGATTGTGCATGTACTCCATCAACGGGCCCGTCACCGGAAGCAGATCGGCCGCCAGGGATCCCATCTCCTCCGCGATCTCAAGCGGCGGCACCTCCTCCTGCATGAGCGGCTCGTGGACGTAGAGGTGGAAGAGGCGGACCTCTGAGTCCGCGACGCGGCGGATCGACTGCGCGTACACCCGCACCAGCTGCAGGAAGGCCACGAGCGGGAAGCCCGAGGCGAGGACGTTGGCGAAGTGCCGCATCGCTCTGAGGTCCTCCTCGTTCAGCAACCCGTTCGCGCTCATCGGGGTGCCGAGCAGCGTCATCAGCCGATCGATCAGCTCCGGCTCGAGGCCGGTCAGCTCCGCCGCCTCCTCCCGCGTGTAGCGGCCCTCCGGAACCTGGAAGAGATCCTCCGCGCGGCCGAAGGCGAGGCGGCCGCCCTCCGCGGCCTCCTTGATCGCCTCGACCGAGTAGCCCCGCTCCCGCATCCGCGCGATCACACGCGCCTGAGCCGCCGACGCTCTCGTCCACCTGCCATCCGAGACCGGGACCAGGCCGTCGTCGGCCCAGCGCTTCAGGGTGGAGGTGGATACGCCCGCGAGCCTGCCGGCCTCCGCCAGCGAGATGCCGGTGTCCTGATCGTTCTGATGGTCCGGGCTCATCTGAGAGCCGACCCCGATGAAACCCCGATTGACTCCCCACGAAGCGACGGGGCCCCAGGACCCCGTCGCCTGCGGGCTGTCGGCCCGCCTCGTCGGCCAGCGGCGCCTACACGCCTCGCGGAGCCCTGTCGCCGGTCCCAGTCGCCGGGGGACCTGCGGACGGCGGACCCGCTTCCGGCCCAAGTGCTTTTCGAGTGAGACGAGAGTACGCCCCCCTCAGGGGCGAAGTCAATCCCGCCGCGGACGGGGGGCATCGCCGAGCCGGGGCTAGTCAACTGCGAGGTGTGGGTACTTCTCCGAGACCAGATCGCGATATCGGGAGAAGAGTGGCTTGGCGGCGGGAAAGAATCGGAGAGCCGCGCCCGCGTCCTCGACCCGCGTCCGCAACCGACCGCGCGCGATCGCGATCGCGGGGTTCTCCCTTCCCTGGAAGACGCGATTGGCGACGGCCGACTCCATGCTGAGCCGGAGCTTCGGCTCTGCGCTGGAGCGCGTCGAGAAGTTCCAGTCGAGGCAGTGGCGACCGCCTTCCGCCCGAGACACGTTGAGGACCAGTCGGAGGTCCGGGAACTCGATCCGGAGCGGCGCCGCCGCGGCGCTCAGTCGTGGGCCATCGTCCGGGTCCTGATCGATCTCCTTGAGGACGGCGTCGAGGATCTGCTTGAGCTCCTTCTTGGTCAGCTGCTCGTCCGACTCTGACCCTCGACCTGAGGCCAACCGTTTCGCTGTCGCTTTTGCTTTCGAGCCCACGGGGATAGGCCTCCGGCGAAGCCTACTCCGGAAGCCGCGGCCCGGCACACAGCGGTAGGTTGCCCGCCCCATGCCGCACCACCTCCGTCCGAGCACCGCATATGCCGAGGACGCGCTGCTCCCAGGTGACCCGGGGAGGGCACTCGCACTCGCGCAGCAGCTGCTCACCGAGCCCAGGATGAGCAACCACGCTCGCGGCCTCTGGGGATATACGGGGGAGACGGCGGCGGGCCGCCCGCTCAGCATCCAGTCCACGGGCATGGGCGGGCCGAGCGCGGCGATCGTCCTGCAGGAGCTCGCCGGGCTCGGGGTGGGGCGGGCGATCAGGGTCGGCACCTGCGGGGCACTCGAGTCCAAGCTCCGGCATGGCGATCTGCTCGTCGTCGGAGAGGCGCTGGCGGAGGACGGCGCGAGCCGTGACCTCGGGTCGGGAGAGGTGGCGGAGCCCGATCCGGAGCTCACCGGGCGCCTGGTGGCGGCAGTGGATGCGTCGCCCGCACCCGCGCGAATCGTGACGACGGACCTCTTCTATGGCGACGAGGGAGACTCCGGGCCTTCCCGGCCGCGCGCCGAGGCGTGGCGCAGCCGCGGCGCCGTCGCGGTCGAGATGGAGGCCGCCACCCTGTTCACCGTCGGCCGCCACCTGGGTGTGGCGACAGCCTGCCTGCTGGCGGTATCGGACACCTTCGAGGACGGACAGCGCAGGCGGATCGGCGATCAGGAGCTGGCCGACGCGGCCGAGCGGATGGGATCCGCGGCCGCCGCCGCGCTCGCGACCTAGACGTCAACCCTGACTCGAAGCTTGAGGTCGCGAGGACTCGCGCTCGCGGCGGAGTTCCGCGACCTCCCGGCTGAGGCGGTCGAGGGCGTCCTCCACCTCCTCGAGCCGCTCCGACAGCCCGCGCAGGCGGCGCGCCAGCCGATCGACGTCGCTGCCGGTCGGCAGGTTGAGGTTCCGGATCACGGCCGTGCCGGCCTCGGAGGCCCGCTCACGCACGCCGAAGGCCAGGTGCAGCGCCTGGTTCATCCATGGGTTCTCGACCAGGAGCTGGGCGATCTCTCCGAGCGCGCTCTCGCCGCGCGCCGGCTCCTGATCGCGCCTCTCTTCGCCGCCGACCTCATCCATATCGTTCAGCCACGGTACCGCTCCAGGGGAGGAAAGGGATGGGTTCCCCGCGGCGGCCGAGCATGCCTGGCCGTCATCTACTGTTTCAGTCGACTATGACGCTGTGGGCAGGGATATTGAGCTTGCGTTGCCTGCGCCCGGTTCGTCATTGCAAAGGGAATAGCGAATCAGTAGCGTCCGCCGTGCCCGTGGCTGCAGGGAGGCTGCGTCCGGCAGACCCTGGAAGACCTTTGAGCTTCGCGGGCAGGATCGGCAGCCGATAAATGAGGAAAAAGCTTCTCGTCATCATCGCTCTCGGCAGCGCCTTGGCGATCGTTGCCGCTGGGAGCGCCAGCTCGGTCTCGGTCGGCGCCGGGGACCTCACCACCGTGCCGGGAACGGGAACGGGAACGGGAACGGACGGCGGGAACGTGCTTTCCCAGTGCGCCGACCTCTCGGACAACGACGGTGACGGCCTCATCGACCTGCAGGATCCCGGCTGCAGCAGCCCCGCGGACAACGATGAGTACAACGCTGCCACGGGTGGTGGGGGGACGACGACGGGCGGCGGGACGACCTCCACCACCACCACGACCACCGGCGGCGGGACCACCACGACGACCACCGGCAAGGCCGGCGGCGGCAAGAAGGCCAAGCCGGGCCCGGGAACGAAGGGAACGAAGGGCCTCTTCGGCAAGCAGAACAAGAAGGGCAAGGGCGCCAAGGCGATCGCCAAGGGCGAGCGCCAGAAGATCCAGGAGCCCGCCCTCCGCAATCCCGACGGCTCGCCGACCCCGCAGAACCCGAGCCTCACCGTCGCCACCTTCGGGCCCGCCCCGATCGGTGTCCCGAACTTCCTGATCGACTCCTTCGAGATCCCGCCCTTCCTGCTGCCGATCTACCAGTCCTGCGGCACCGAGTACGGCATCCCCTGGCAGGTGCTCGCCGGCATCAACAAGATCGAGACCGCCTTCGGCACCAACCTGAACGTCTCCTCGGCCGGGGCCGAGGGATGGATGCAGTTCATCCCCTCGACCTGGGCCGCGTACGGTGTCGACGCGAACGACGACGGGCGGAAGGATCCGTACAACCCGGTCGACGCGATCTGCGCCGCCGCCCGCTACCTGCGGGCCGCCGGCGGTGACAAGGACCTCCGCCAGGCGATCTTCGCCTACAACCACGCCGACTGGTACGTCGACGAGGTCCTGCTCTACGCCAACCAGTACGGCAAGCTCCCCGACGCTCTGGTCGGCTCGCTCACCGGCCTCACGGAGGGCGCGCACTTCCCGGTCGCCGCCGACGCCCGCTATGCCGACGACATCAACGACGCCACCGCGCTCGCCCGTTCGACCACACAGCGGAGGGCCTCCGGGAACGCCGCCGACGTCGTCGAGTCCAACGCTCGGCGCCGAAGCATCAACGTCTACTCGAGCCTCAACGCTCCGGTCGTCGCGGTCAACGACGGCGTGATCAAGAAGATGGGCGACTCCCAGGAGCTCGGCAAGTTCATCCTCCTCCAGGACGCCTACGGCAACCGCTACACGTACGCGCACCTCGGCGAAATCGCCAAGGTCCACCCGGTCCCGCGTCAGAACCGGCTCTCCGCCAAGGACTTCCAGCTGACCAATCCGAACAAGGACGCGGCGCCGACCCAGCCGGCCTCCGCCGGCGACAACAAGGCCAACAAGACCTCCAGCAAGGCTGCCGCGCCAAAGACCGCGGCGAAGAAGGGCGACGCGGCGAGCGCGCCGCAGAACACGGAGGAGCTCCGTAACCGCCTCTTCGCCCTGCCGCACCGCTCCGGCAACGGAGCGAACAGGGGAGTGGCCGGCCAGCTCGACCAGCTGCTCGGCCGCGCCGTGCCGGGCTACGAGACCTTCAAGTCCGCCTTCGCCCCGAGCTTCCAGTTCGATCGGAAGACCATGGAGCTCAAGCCGCTCAAGGTCGGCTCCAAGGTCACGGGCGGCACCGTGATCGGCCGCGTCGGCCGGCCCGACCAGGCCCCGCCGCACCTCAACTTCGCGATCCGGCCCGCCGGCCGCGGCGCTCCCACCATCGACCCGAAGCCGATCCTCGACGGCTGGAAGCTGCTCGAGACCACCGCGATCTACCGGGCCGCGGACAAGAACCCGTTCTCGGACAACCCGACCGTCGGCCAGGTGCTG
>DATIDP010000097.1:0-5938 GCA_035456265.1 Solirubrobacterales bacterium
ATGACCACCGATCGGATGCGCGCCGTCCTCATCGGCATCCGGGAGGGCCTGGTTCCCCTGGTCCGCGAGGCGGCCGAGCACGGCGCTGCGGGGGAGGACCCGTTCCGGGGCGAGTTCCCCGAGGGCCCGCAGCGCGAGCTGATCGCGGAGCTGGTCGGGGAGCTGCCCTTCCCCGAGGGCTCCTGGCGGATCGACCCGACCGAGCACCCCTTCGCGATCTCGATCGGGCGGGGCGACGTCAGGCTCACCACCCGCTACGACGAGCGGAACCTGGCGATGGCCCTGTTCAGCGCGATGCACGAGGCCGGGCACGGCCTCTATGAGTCGGGGGTCGACCTCGAGCTCCGCCGGACACCGCTGTCGAAGCCGCGCTCACTCGGCCTGCACGAATCGCAGAGCCGGCTCTGGGAGAACTGGGTCGCCCGCAGCGGGCCCTACCTGGAGCGGCTCCTGCCGCGGTTGAGCGAGCTATTCCCCGGCGCGTTCGAGGGCATCGACGCCGAGGAGCTCTATCGGGCGGCGAACCGCGTCGAGCGCTCGCTGATCCGGATCGAGGCCGACGAGGTGACCTACAACCTGCACATCCTGATCCGCTTCGAGCTCGAGCTGGAGATCTTCGAGGGTCGGCTCCCCCTGGCGGATCTGCCCGAGGCGTGGAACGCGCGCTACCGCGACTACCTCCGCGTGGAGGTCCCGGACGACGCCCACGGCGTCCTCCAGGACGTGCACTGGGCGGGCGGCGCCTTCGGCTACTTCCCCACGTACATCCTCGGCAACGTGATCGCGGGCCAGCTCTGGGAGGCGGCCGGACGCGACCTCGGGGATCTGCCGGGCCAGATCGCCGATGGGGACCTCGCGTCGCTCGGAGGATGGCTGCGCGATCGGGTCCATCGCCACGGCCGCCGCCTCTCCCCCACCCAGATCCTCGAGCGCGCCGGCTGCGGCGAGCTCACGGTCGAGCCCCTGCTCGCGCACCTCCGCGAGCGGGTGACATTGGCCGTTCAGGCGTAGCGGCTCGCTCTGGTTGCCGCAATTTGCGGCTATCTTGGCTCCGCGAATGGCCGTGGGATCGCGTCGCAACGGCGTATACGGGGGCTGGACCCGCGCGGGGAGCGCCCGCGTGTTCGTGCGCGTCCCGATCGAGCTCAAGGAGCTCTCCGAGCACCCGGCCTCGTTCAACGGCAACGGGGACGCGCCCCGGCTCGACGCCACCCCGATCGTGCTCGTGCACGGCCTCACCTCGAGCCGCGCGCTCAAACCCCTGATCCGCGCTCTCGGCACGCGGCGTCCGGTGTACGCGCCGGATCTGCCCGGCTTCGGGCTGAGCGACCAGCCGATCCGTCCGCTCGACGTCCCCGGGCTCGCCAAGGCCCTGCGCCGCTGGCTCTTCGACAACGAGCTCGCCCCCTCGATCGTCGTGGGCGTCTCCTTCGGCTGTCAGGTCGCCGTCGAGTTGGCGGTCCGCCACCCCGCCGCCGTCGACCGCCTCGTCCTGGTCGGCCCCACCTTCGACCGGAGGGCGCGCAGCGCGAGCAGGCTGGCGCTGCGCTGGGCCCGCAACGCCCCGCGCTGGTCGCCCCGCCTCGCGCCCACGGTGGTGCACGACCTGATCGACGCGGGGCCCTGGCGCAGCGTGCGGACCCTGCGGGAGGCGCTCGGGGACCGGGTCGAGCGGAAGCTCTCTCGGGTGGAGGCGCCGACCCTGGTGGTGCGACCCGAGCGCGACCACCTCGTCCCGGAGGCTTGGACGGAGCGGGTGGCGGAGCTGATCCCCGACTCCGAGCTCGTGGTGCTGCCCAAGGCGGCCCACTCGATCAGGCCGCGAACGGCGGCCAGGCTGACGGCGCTCCTGGTGCCGTTCCTCTCCGACGGCGAGGACGACTTCGAGTCCGAGGAGGAGGCCGCATCGGAGGCCCGGCCGGTGGAGAAATTCAGAAAGGCCTTCCAGCCGGCGCCCCGATAGGGTCGCCCTCGATGGAGATCCAGCGGCACAGGGCAGCGATCCGGATCGCCCTGCTCTACCTGGCGATCACGGCCGGCGTCCTCGCGATCTGGATCCTGGTCGCGCCCCGCAGCTTCTACGACAACTTCCCGGCCGGGTCGGTGCACTGGGTCGACGCCCTGCCGCCCTACAACGAGCACCTCGAGCGCGACTTCGGCGCGGCCTCGCTCGGCCTCGCCCTGCTGGCGGGGCTGGCTGCCTACTGGATGGATCGCCGCGTGATCCAGGCGGCAGCGGCCACCTGGATCGCCGCGGGCCTGCCGCATCTGATCTACCACCTGACCACCACCGAGCGCTACTCGACCGCAGACAACATCGCCAGCATGATCGGGCTCACCCTCGAGGTGGCCCTGCCGCTCGGGATCCTCTATCTGGTCAGCGACGGGGCGCAGCGGGCGCCGGCGCCGCCGGCGAAGGCCGAGGGCGTCCGGCCCTAGCCCTTCCCCGAGATCAGGTCCCAGGCGCGGCGGAGCTTCCGCTTCAGCTCGCCCTCGCCGCTCTCGGCGACGTCGTCGGGGGTGACCTCGAGGGCGGCGGGGTTGCCGCCCGGCTCCGGCAGGCTCTCGGCCTGCCGGCGGTCGATCTTGAGCAGCACGCCGCGCTCGAAGATCTCCTCCACCTCGGGGGCGTCGACGAAGCGGTGGCCTCCCGGCAGCACGCTGGTGTCGAGCACGATGCCGTCGAAGATGTCCTTCTCGGGCACCGCGAGAACGTGCTCGACCTTCCCGACCCTCTCTCCGTCGCTGCTGTAGACCTCGGCGCCCTTGCCGAGGCTGAGATAGGAGCTCGGCGCTCCGAGATCTTCCACGGCGCGCAGGCTAGCGCCCTGAAAGGATCCGGCGATGGACTTCGGCGTCTCCTACTTCCCGACGGACGAGTCGGTGGAGCCGGCCGCCCTCGCCCGGATGGCGGAGGAGCGCGGCTTCGAGTCCGTCCTCGTCACCGAGCACACCCACATCCCGGCGAGCCGCGAGACGGAGTACCCGGCAGGCGGCGAGCTGCCGCGCGAGTACTGGCGGATCAACGACCCGTTCGTCGCCCTCACCACGATGGCCGCGGCGACCGAGCGCATTCGGGTCGGAACCGCGATCTGCCTGCTGGTCGAGCGCGATCCGATCTCCACCGCGAAGGCGGTCGCCTCGCTCGACCGGCTCTCCGGCGGGCGCTTCCTGTTCGGCGTCGGCGCGGGATGGAACCTCGAGGAGATGCGCAACCACGGCACCGACCCGGCCAGGCGGTTCAGGATCCTGCGCGAGCGGGTCGAGGCCTGCAAGGAGATCTGGGCGAACGAGGAGGCGACCTACCACGGCGAGTTCGTCAACTTCGACCGGATCGTCTGCCGTCCCGCGCCGCTCCAGGAGCCGCACCCGCCGATCCTGGTCGGCGGCTTCGGGCCGAAGGTGCACGACCGGGTGATCGCCTTCGGCGACGCCTGGTTCCCGAACCGGATCCCGCCGGACGAGGCGATGATCGCCCGGGTCGAGGAGCTGCAGCGCCGCGGCGAGGAGACCGGACGGGGCCCGATCCCGGTCACCCTGCAGATCCCGCCTCGCGACCTCTCGGTGCTCGAGCGCTACGAGCAGGCCGGCGTCACCCGGACGGTCCACATGCTCCGTGCCGGCGACGCCGCGGACCCCGGCTCCGCCGAGCGCAAGCTCGACGAGTGGACGGAGCGGATCCGTGCCTACTCGGCGGCCGGCACCTAGGACACTTCGCTCGCCAGGGCGCTGAGCTCCGGCTCGAACGCCTCGATGATCCTCTCCGGGTCGGGGACCAGCCCCGCGTCCGTCATCACGCCGAGGGTGACCTCCCCGGCGTAGCTGAAGATCGCGACGCTCATCGAGACGCCTCCGGAGCAGGGCGCCCAGACGAGCACGCCGCGCACCGGCGTCCCCGCCATGTAGACGGGCTGCCGCGGCCCCGGCACGTTGGTCATCACGGCGCTGCCCTTGGTGCTGAAGAGGTCGACGAGGCGCTTCTCGATCTGGACCGGCGTCCGGCCGATCGCATCGAGCACCCCGTAGGAGACCGCGCCCTCGGGGGAGTGCTTGATCTGCTCCATGCGGCCGTGGACTTGATCGAGCCTGGCTCGGCGGTCCTCGATTCCCACCGGCAGCGGCAGGTAGACGAGGCCGAAGCGATTGCCGAGCTCGGGCGGCAGCGGCTGATCGAGCGGCCGCAGGTTGAAGGGGACCACCGCGGTCAGCTCTCCGACCTGCGTGCCGCGGCCCTCCAGGTAGCTGCGCAGGGCGCCGGCGACCGCGGTGAGCAGGACGTCATTGACGGTCGTGCCGCTCGCGTGGCCGATCGCCTTGACCTCGTCCAGCGGGATCGGCGACGACCAGGCGACACGCTGCGCGACCCCCAGCTCGCCCTTCAGGGCGGTCGGCGGATCGGCGGGCATGGTCAGCACCTTCGCCACCGCGGCGGCGTCCTCGCGGGCGTCGGCTGCCAGGTCGCGGAGGTGGGATGGGTCCTTTCCGACCTCGATCGCCTCGTGGGCGAGCGCCTCCGCCGCGTCGCGGGCCAGCGAGACGGCCTTCGCCGCCGGGCGGAGGAGCGCCCTCAGCGGACCGCCGGACTCCTCCCGAGCCGCCGAGTCGTCGGCCGGCGCGATCCCGGCATCCGGCGACTCGTCGGTGAGCGAGAGCAGGACGCGGCCGAGCGCGATGCCGTCGGCGATGCAGTGATGGATGCGGGCGACCATCGCGGCGCCGTCTCCGTACCCGTCCACGAAATGGAAGTGCCACAGAGGCTTGGAGCGGTCGAGTGGATTGGCCATCAGGTCGGCGACGAAGTCCTGAAGCGCGGCGGGGTCACCCGGCGCGGGGAGCGCGACCCGGTGGAAGTGCAGGTCGGGGTCGAAGTTCGGGTCGTCCTCCCAGTGCGGCCCCGAGAGCGGTCCCGTCCCCTCCACCACGCGCTGGCGAAAGCGGGGGAAGGGCTCGACCATGCGCTCCCTGATCCTCTCCCGGACGCCCTCCCAGTCGGGCGGCTCGTCGAACCAGAGCACTCCGGTGATCACCATCAGGTTGGTGGGCTGGTCCATGTGCAGCCAGGCGGCGTCGGCGTGCGACATCCGGTGCGCCGTGGCCATCGCTAGGGGCGTCCCTCGAAGGCCGCGGTGAACAGCGAGGCCAGCTCCTCGAGCATCGGCATCCTCGGGTTGGTCCTGACGCTCGGATCGGAGAAGGCGTCCTTGACCAGATCGGGCAGGGCGGCGTCGAACTGCTCTCGCGAGACCCCGGCTTCCGCCAGCGAGCGCGGCATGCCGACGGCGTCGAGCAGCTCGTCGATCCGCTCGAAGAAGCGGGCGCGCCGCTCGTCCATGTCCTTGCCGCCCAGCCCGAGCACCCAGCCCATCTGCGCGTACTTGTCGGGCGCCACGTAGGTCGAGTAGCCGGGCGCCGGCATGAACTTGGAGGGGATCGAGGCGTTGTAGCGCAGCGCGTGGGGCAGGAAGATCCCGTTCGCCCGGCCGTGCGGAATCCCGAAGCGCGCTCCGGCCGCGTGCGCTAGCGCGTGGTTGACGCCGACGAAGGCGTTCGAGAAGGCCAGCCCGGCGATCGTCGCGGCGTTCGACATCGCCGTCCGCACCTCGAGGTCGCCGCCGTTCTCGCAGGCGCGCGGCAGCGCATCCATGATCAGGTTGATCGCCTGCATGCAGAACGCGTCCGTGTAGGGCGAGGCGAAGATCGAGACACCCGCCTCCAGGGCGTGGGTGAGCGCGTCGACCCCCGTGTCGGCGGTGACGCTCGGCGGCATCGTCAGGGTCAGGGTCGGATCGACGATCGCCACGTCGGGGACGAGCGAGTAGTCGACCAGCGTCACCTTGCGGCCGCCCGCGCTGATCACGGTCGCGGGCGAGACCTCCGAGCCGGTCCCCGCGGTGGTCGGCAGCGCCAGGAGGCGGACGCTGTGCTCGACCTCCGGGTA
>DATIDP010000098.1:0-2184 GCA_035456265.1 Solirubrobacterales bacterium
GACGATGTCGCACGACGGGCTCGAGGCGGCCCGGGGGAGTCTGGGGCTGGGGGCGGGGCGGAACGACAGGCAGAGATCCAGGGAGCACCCCCCGCGTGTCACCTCAGCGCCAGCCGAGCTCCGGCGCCACGACGTTCACCACACTGTCCAGCACGTGGGCGTTGTACTCCACGCCGAGCTGATTGGGGATGGTGAGCAGGAGGGTGTCCGCCGCCGCGATGGCCTCGTCCTCTGCCAGATCCCTGACCAGCTGGTCGGGTTCACCCGCATAGGTCTTGCCGAAGCGGGCGAGCCCGCCGTCGAGGTAGCCGATGGAGTCGGTGTCGCGCGTGTCGTGGCCGAAGTAGGCGCGATCCAGGTCGTTGACGAGGGGGAAGATGCTGCGGCTGACCGAGACCCGCGGCTCGCGCTCATGGCCGGCGGCTCGCCATGCGTCCCGGAAGCGCTGGATCTGCTCGGCCTGGAGCTGGTGGAACGGAAGCCCGGTCTCCTCGGTGAGCAGCGTGGAGCTCATGAGGTTCATCCCCTGCTGGGCGGTCCACTCGGCTGTCGCTCGAGTGCCGGCTCCCCACCAGATGCGATCGCGCAGGCCGGGCGAATGCGGCTCGAGCCGCAGCAGGCCGGGGGGGTTCGCGAACATGGGCCGGGGGTTGGGCTCGGCGAACCCGCCGCCCTTGATTATCTCGAGGAACACGGCGGCGTGATCGCGCGCAAGGGCCGCATGGTCGCCGTCGGTCGGCTCGTACCCGAAGTAGCGGAATCCGTCGATCACCTGCTCCGGCGATCCGCGGCTGATGCCGAGCTGGAGCCGTCCGCCGGCGATGAGGTCCGCCGCCCCGGCGTCCTCGGCCATGTAGAGCGGATTCTCGTAGCGCATGTCGATGACGGCTGTGCCGATCTCGATCCGGTTCGTGCGAGCGCCGATCGCCGCAAGCAGCGGGAACGGCGAGGCCAGCTGTCGGGCGAAGTGGTGCACCCGGAAGTAGGCGCCGTCGGCGCCCAGCTCCTCGGCAGCGACCGACAGCTCGATGGACTGGCGCAGGGCATCCGACGCCGATCGCGTCTGGGAGCCGGGCGAGGCCGACCAGTGCCCGAAGGAGAGGAATCCGATGGCCTTCATGCCTGCTGCAACGCGCGAGGAGCTCCGGTGCTTCCGTCGGGATGCCGCGATCGTCGGATCGCGCGGGTCAGTCCTCATGCGGCCGCAGGTCCTCCGCAGCTCCCTGTTACGCGCGCGGTCTCATAGCAACCGCGTCTCAGCTCGCGGTCCCGTCCCGGGGTGTGGGGATGCGCACGGGGTGCTCGCCTCCGGCGGGCGGCTCCGACGCGTCCACGTGGAACTCGGTCCACAGCGGGAAGTGGTCGGAGATCCGCCAAGAGAGGTCGGTGCGGCTCAGATCAGTGAAGACCAGCGGAGTGAAGTCGATGCCTCCAGCGTGGCCGGTGTACGTCAGGCCGTCGAGCCGGGAGTCGCCCGTGGGGGAGGCGAACCACGCGATCTGGTCGTAGAAGTGGTGCTCCTTGTCGTTGTCGAAGACCGTGCGGGGGACTTCGTTGAGAGCCGCCGGCGGCCACAGGCCGGTGCTCAGGAACGCCTCGTAGAGAGGGTCCCCGACTCGGTCGAGGTTGAAGTCGCCCAGCACGAGGAGGTTGGCGTTCCACTCGTCGTGGCGGTCGGACCACGTGCGCATCCACCGGGCGAACTCGGCAACCTCCGCCACGCGGCTGGCGGACTGGCTCCCCCAGACGATGTGCACGGTGACCAGCACGAACTCGACGCCGGAGCGGGAGAATCCGGCGAGGTAGGGGGTTCGGGCGAACTGGGCGCTGTCGGTGCCCGGCGGCAGGACGATCTCACCCACGAGTCCCGAGGGCTCGACTCGGTCCGTGTCGTAGAGGAACGCCAGCCGCTCGCCGTTCCCCGGGCCGCCCTCGGTCACATCCGAGCTGATGACGCGCCATTGGGGTCCCAGCTGGTCCAGCAGTGCCCGAAGTGCGGTCGTGTTCCGCCGGGTCTCCTGGATCGCTGCGACGTCGAAGTGCTCGATGATCGAGGCGATGCAGGCGATCGCGTGCCAGTCGCGCTTCGGCGAGTCGCGCGGGCCGGCCTGCCACCTCGGGCTGAGGTCCGCGAAGCCGCGCAGGTTCCAGGTGCCGATGAGCAGGTTGTCGGGCGTGCGCGCG
>DATIDP010000099.1:0-5970 GCA_035456265.1 Solirubrobacterales bacterium
GAGGTTGGCGACCTTGACGCCGGCCTGGTCGAACGCGCGGATGATGTCGGCGAGGCGCTCCCCGCCGTCCTCCTCCAGCCGGACCGCGGCGCCCTGCGGCGTCCCCGGGACGAGCTCGCCGAAGGGCCGCAGCAGCTCCACGGCGCGATCGCGCTCGGCGTGATCGGCGGGCACGACCTCCACGGTGGGGCGGCCGACCTCCGCCTTCAGGGCGTCGGGCGTGCCCTCGGCGACGAGCTTGCCGTGGTCGATGATCCCGAGGTGGTCGGCGAGCTGGTCGGCCTCCTCCAGGTACTGGGTGGTGAGGAAGATCGTCACGCCGTCGTCGCGGGAGAGGCGCGCGACCTCGTCCCAGAGGGCGGTGCGGCTCTGGATGTCCAGGCCGGTGGTCGGCTCGTCGAGGAAGAGGACCCGCGGACCATGGAGGAGGGCGAGGGCGAGGTCGAGACGGCGCTTCATCCCGCCCGAGTAGCCGCCGACCCTGCGGTCCGCGGCGTCGGAGAGCCCGACGCGATCGATCAGCTCGTCGCCGCGCCGCGTTCGCTCCGCCTTCGGCATCCCGTGGAGCGCCCCCTGGAGGCGCATGTGGTCGCGGGCAGTCAGGTTCGGATCGAGAGCCGCCTCCTGGAGCGCGGCGCCGATGGCGTCGCGGACGGCGGCGCCCTCCCGGACCACGTCGTGCCCCGCGACCCTCGCCGAGCCCGCCGTGGGGGGGAGGAGCGTGGTCAGCATGTGCACGGTGGTGGACTTGCCGGCCCCGTTGGGACCGAGGAAGCCGTAGATCTCGCCCGGCCGGACCTCGACGTCGATCCCGTCCACGGCGCGCACGCCGCCCTTGAACTCGCGGACGAGGCCGTTCACCTCGATCCCGTTGGCTTCACTCCGCGTTCCGTTCCTGCTCGGCATCCGGATTCCCCCTCCGGGTCGCGTCCTCTGGAATGAAGGACGGCAGTATACATAGATATTTGAAGTTTGCAAATATCGAGTGAGGCAGGTATCGTGTCGGGCTATGAGCAACGAGGGAGTGAGCAACGCGGCGGGGAAGGGGCGCCGTTGGCCCGGACCGGATTCCTGGCTTGCCGGGGAGACCGGCCGGACGGATCCGGGAAGCGAGGCGTGGAGCCTCATGCACTGGCTGATGGTCAGCAACAAGAGGCGCCTCGTCAACACCGGGGGGGAGTTCGATCTCGCCCCGCAGCAGATGATCGCGTTGCGGATGCTCGGTTCGGGCCCACGAAAGATGAGCGAGCTCGCCCAGGCACTCTTCTGTGACAACTCGAACGTCACGGGAATCGTCGACCGGCTCGAGGAGCGTGGTCTGGTCCGCCGCGAGGCGGCGGAGGGGGACCGGCGCGTGAAGCTTCTGGTGCTCACCGAGGAGGGTGAGTTCATGAGGTCCGAGATCACGAAGCGGATGGCCGAGCCGCCTCCGGCGATCGCCTCACTCTCCGAGAAGGACCAGAGGGCGCTCCGCGACATCCTCCAGCGCGCCCTCGAGAGCGCCCCTGACGCGGACCTGCCCGAGGTGGCCGCGCCCACTGGGGCCGGGAGCCCCGGCCGCTAAGTAGCTTCCGGGGCCGGCGTCGGCCCTTCGGGCGGCGGCGCCGGAGTGGGCCCGCCGGCCTCCTGCTCGGCCGCCAGCACCTCGCGGCGGTACTCGCGGTATTCCGTCACGGCGATCTGAATCGAGGCCGCGAAGGGGACCGCGAGGATGGCGCCGAGCACGCCGAAGAGCGTGCTGCCGAAGAGCACCGCGACCAGGACGATGAAGGCCTCGACCTTGGTCGCACGCTTCTGGATCTGGGGCTGGATGAGGTAGTTCTCGACCTGCTGGTAGACGATCGCGAACACGATCCAGATGATCAGCGCGATCGGGAAATTGACGAACGCGGTGACGATTCCGACGAAAACCGCTCCGATTGTTGCGCCGACCACCGGGATCAGGTCGGCGACGAAGATGACCACGGCCAGGGGGCCCGCGAACGGCACCCCGAGGATGGTGAGCATGATGAATGAGGAGACGGCCGCGATCGTGGCCTGTAGCAGCGCGCCGCCGACGTAATTCCCGACCGCATTCGCGATGCGACGCAGCGTCCGCTCGATGCGCTCGGCGTGCTCGGGTCTCTGCATGCGTATGAAGCTCTCGACCCATCTCGGCCCGGCGGCCACCATGAAGATGCTCAGGATGAAGATCGTGATGCCGGCGAAGATCGAGCTGACCAGGCCGAAGCCGATGTCGCGCAGCACCTTGGCGGCGTCGCCGGCCTTGCTCGGCAGCTTGTTCGCCTCGTCGGAGAGCTTCTGCGTGATGTCGTACTTCTCGTTCAGGTTGTTCAGCGTCTTGTTCCTGTGGACGTAGTCCTCGACGTCCCGGACATAGCTGGGAGCGTTGGTGGCGACGTCGGAGATCTGGTTGACGATCGGCGGGATCAGGACGGCGCCGAGGCCGATCGGGATCGCGAGCATGCTGAGGTAGACGAGGGCGATCGCCAGCCCACGCTTCATGTAGCGCTGGAAGAAGTTGACGGGCCCCGCCAGGGCGACGGCCAGGAAGGCGGCGATGATCAACCAGGTGATCGGCGTCCGCAGCAGATAGATGACGTAGAGGATCAGCAGAACGCCCACCACGACGAGGACGTTGCGGGCGATCGCGCGTGCGGGGGACTCCGTTTGAGCCATGCCGACCCTCTCTATTCGGGGCCGGTTCCTCGCTTCCTACGCACGAAATCGCCGGATTTGCGCATCCCCGCCCCGATCAGGGTGGGGTCACTCCGGCCTGCTTGAAGATCGGGTTCAGCCCTCCCGGGTGGATCCTGCGAAGCAGTCCGCGACTGGTGACGCCGCCGCCGCTGAAGCGGTAGCCCAGCCGGTTGTAGGCCGGCTCATTCGGTGAGTGGCGCTGGATCGGCGCGAGCGAGACGGTGCCGGTTCCCTTGCAGTTGCCGCCCGCACCCTCATGGATCGCCTCGTCGAAGACGTAGCGGGGCGGCATGGACTGCTCGACGCCGTGGAGGGTCCATTCGCCGCCGCATTCGATGCCGGTGTAGGCGACCCGTCCCCTGCCGTCCGCCGAGATGTCGACGGCGATCACGAAGGGCGCCAGTCCCTCCTGATGGAGGTTCGCTGTCCAGCTCCCGGCGATCTGCCGGGTGATGCCCTCCGCGTTGCTGAGCGTCGTGCCCTCGCCGGAACCGTCATCGGTGCAGCCGGCGAGCAGGACGGCTCCGAGGGCGAGCAGGCAGAGGTGACGGCCGAGCACGCCGAGAGCCTAGTATCGGCCCATGGCAGAGGAACCGGTCGCCGAGGGTCCGCGCCAGCTCGCCGAGGGGATCGAGATCCGCCCGGCGCGGACGGACGAGATCGAGGAGATGCTGCCGCTGATCCGCGCCTACTGCGAGTTCTACGAGACCGAGCCCGACGACGAGGGTCTCCGGAAGATGTACGAGACCCTGATCGACGAGCCGAGCCAGGGCGTCGTGTTCATCGCTCGCGACGACGGCGGGGCGGTCGGCTTCGCGACCCTCGACTGGAAATGGTCGAGCCTGAAGGCGGCGAGGATCGGCTACCTGGAGGACCTCTTCGTGGACCCGGAGGCGAGGGGGCGGGGCATCGCGGACGCGCTGATCGAGGCCTGCGCCGAGCGCTGCCGCGAGCTCGGCATGCCGGCGATGGAGTGGCTGACCGCGCCGGACAACCATCGCGCGCAGAGCGTCTACGACCGCACCGGCGCGGACTCGGGCACCTATCTGGAATACGACCTGGAGCTATGACGGACGAACTCCGCTCCACCGTCGGGGCGGTCTGGCTCAACCACATACGGCGCGGGCAGGGGGAGCCGCTCCTGCTGCTTCACTCCCTGGGCGGCTCGCTGGTCCAGTGGTCACCGGTGATGGACCTGCTCGCGGCCGATCGCGAGGTGATCGCCATCGACATGCCCGGCTTCGGTGAGTCGCCGGAGCTTCCCGAGGGCGTCTCGCCCCGGGCGGCCAACCTGGCCACGGCGGTCCTCGACTTCTACGACGCCCTCGGAATCGAGGGCAGGCCCGCGATCGCCGGCATCTCCTTGGGAGCCTGGGTCGCGATCGAATGCGCGCGCCAGGGGGGTGCCAGCGCGGCGGTCGCGCTCTGCCCGGCGGGGTTCTGGAGGCGATCGCCGGACCCGTTCGACCGCAGGGTCGCCCGCCGCCGGCGCAGGGGCCGGGCCCTCCGGCCTCTCTTTCGGCCGGTGATGCAGACGGCGCGTGGCCGGCGGGAGACGCTCGGCCGCTTCATCTACCGGCCCGAGCGGCTCAGCCCCGGCGAGGCGAACGCGATCGCGAAGGCGTACGTGACCGCACCGGCCTACGACGAGGCGAGCGCCCTGATGCGAGCCGGCCGGGTGGAGGAGCTGAAGTCGATCAAGGCGCCGATCACTCTGGCGTGGGCCGAGCACGACACGCTGGTGCGCAACAAGCCTCTGCCCGCAAGGCTCCTGCCGAAGCGGGTCGAGCAGGTGGTGCTGCCGGGCTGCGGACACGTGCCGACCTGGGACGACCCGGAGCTGGTCACCCGCGTCGTGCTCGCCGGAGCGCGCCGCAAGCGCTAGCTAGGGTCTTGCGGACGCGACCGGAAGGAGCCGAGCATGAGCGAGCGCAGCGAATACGCACCCGGGGAGTTCCGCTGGGTGGACCTGGCCACCACCGACGTCGACGGGGCGCTCGACTTCTACGGCGAGCTGCTCGGAGTGGAGGCAGAGCCGGCTCCCGGTGATCCCGAGGAGACCGGCGGCTACGGCTTCCTGATGAAGGACGGCAAGATGGTCGCCGGATACGGGCCGACCCAGCAGGAGGGACAGCCCCCGGCGTGGTCGAGCTACATCAGCGTCGAGAACGCCGACGAGACCGCGGAGAAGGTGAAGGAGGTCGGCGGCCAGCTTCACGCCGGGCCCTTCGACCTGCCCAACGAATCGGGCCGGATGGCCGTGCTCCAGGACTCGACCGGTGCGTTCGTCTGCATCAACGAGCCCCAGAACCACCCCGGCGCGCAGATCGTGAACGAGCCCGGCACCTGGACCTGGAACAACCTGCTGACGCGCGACCTCGACGCCGCGAAGGACTTCTACGGCGAGGTCTTCGGCTGGAGGGCGATCCACAACGAGGAGGCCCCGCCCGGCGTGCACATGTGGCAGATGGACGGCCAGCGCTGGCCGGAGGGCCTGGCCGGCCTCATGCAGATCACGGACGACATGCCGGCGGAAATGCCACCGCACTGGCAGGTCTACTTCATCGTCGAGAACGCCGACCAGGCGATCGAGAAGGCCGAATCAACGGGAGCGAAGCTCGGCTTCGGCCCGATCGACGTCCCGGTCGGCCGGCTGGCGACGCTCGTCGATCCACAGGGAGCGGTGGTCTCGATCATCGAGAGCCACTACCCCGAGCCGCGGTAGCGACGGCGCTGGAACGCCCTTTCGGTGAGATACCGGGCGGGTTAGTCAGCCCACCAGTCGCGCTGGCCCTCGACGTCTTCGCGCGGAGCCTCGCCGAGATTGGGCGCGCCGATGACGAGGATCTCGAGGCCCTCCGACCCGGCCTCGTAGCCTCGCCACGTACCGGGCGGGACGCGGACCGCGTCCCACTCCTTGAGCTCGACGATCTCGTCGTCGAGCTTCATCCGCCCGCTCCCGCGCAGGACCACGTACACCTCCTCCTGCTTCCTGTGCGTGTGGCCGTACGGAAAGCGATAGCCGGGTGGGACGCGCTGGTAGCTCAGGCCGGACTCCTCGAGCTCGAGCGCCCCGGTCGCCATGCGGAACTCGAGGTCCGGCGCGCCGTCGAACCTGGGCCCGACATCCTCCAGGTCCGCCTTGAGGTTCCTGAGCGTGCACGGCACGCCCGAATGGTCTCACTCAGATGCGTTCAAGGGGCGACGACCAGGGCCGGGCGGCCCGGGCGCCCACGATCAATCGCTGCGCCCTGAACCTCGGGCGCAGCC
>DATIDP010000100.1:0-4656 GCA_035456265.1 Solirubrobacterales bacterium
GGTTTGGCGGGAAGGCCGCGGCTGCGGCCGCTTGTGTTCGGGGCTGCGGCTGCCGCGGCGTTCGCCGCGGCCGGCTGCGGGGAGAAGTCCGAGCCGGCCGTTCACCCGCCGACGACCGCCGCCCTGACCACCTCCGCGCCCGCACCGACCACCACGGCGGCCGCGCCGACGGCCACGAAGCCGACCCAGACCCCGACAGCGCCGGTCCCGAAGACGACGCCTTAGAGGGTCAGCGACCGCTCAGGGCTGCTGCGCGCCCGGCTGCGGGCGCGACTGGGCCCGCAGGAAGTCGGCCAGCTGCCTTGCCTGGGTGGCGGGGTCGTCCGAGCGGGGGACGGCCGCGGGCGCCTGGACGGCCGGGCGCTGGGGCTTCGCCTTGCTCGGTGAACCCGAGTCACCGGGCCCGATCGCGATCACGACGGCCGCGGCGGCGGCCGCGGCAGCCAGCGCCAGGCCTGCTGCCAGCCAGCGCCGGCCGTGGCCCCCGCGCGTCCGGGTGGACCTGACGTCGGTGGGAACGGGCCAGTCGGCCGTGGCCTCGCCGGCGGGAAGCGGCTTGGTGCGGCCCTGTGACCTGATCCGCCGGACCACGCCCACCGCGCCGTTGCCCTCCACGGTCGCGAGCGCCTCCCCCAGCTCGTTCGCGTCGGCGAAGCGCTCGTCGGGGTTCTCGCTGAGGCAGCGGGTGATGATCTCGTGGAGCTGCAGCGAGCGCGACTGGGGCAGCAGCAGGTCGGCGACCACCCCGCATGCGTAAACGTCGGTGGCTGCTGTGATCCTGCCGTCCGCGAGCTGCTCGGGAGCCATGTAGCGATCGGTGCCGATCACCCTGCCGGGGCGGGTCAGTCGGGTGGTCTCCTCGGCGGCGCGGGCGATCCCGAAGTCGGTGATCTTCAGGCACTCGTCCGAGTCGCGGAGGAGCAGGTTCTGGGGCTTGATGTCCCGGTGAACGAGCTTCTTCGTGTGGGCGTGGCCGAGGCCCTGGCAGAGCTGGCCGAGCAGGCGCAGGCTCTCGCCGCGCTCGAGTGAGCGGCGGCGACGGTTCAGGCGGTCCTCGAGGGTGCCTCCCTCGACGTGCTCCATGACGATGAACGGGCGCTCCTCATCCTCGCCGACGTCGAAGACCTGGACGACGTTCGGGTGATCGAGCCGGGCCGCGAGCCGCGCCTCGCGCGAGAAGCGTTTCCGCACCTCCTCGTCCCCGGCGAAGTTGTCCGCGAGGAGCTTGATCGCGACCTCCCGATCGAGCTTCAGGTCGCGGGCGCGATAGACGGTGGCCATGCCGCCGTGGCCGAGCCTGTCCTCGAGCTCATAGCGCTCTCCGGCGAGCCTCCGCTTCATCAGCCCCCGCCCTTCAGCTTCGCCTGGCCCGGAGGGACGAATCCGCCATGCTTCGAGTTTCCCTTCCCGTGCTCGTTGCCGTTGCCGTTGCCCTGCTCGTTCCCGTGGCCCTTGCCGTGCTCGTCGGGCTTCTTCTCCTCCGGCTTCTTCGGCTTCTCGGGCGCGGGCGGCGGCGGTGGCGGCGGCGGCGGGCAGTTGACCTGGTTGACGAGCTCGGTGGCGACGGTCTCGACGCCCGGACGGAGATTGGCCGGAAGATCCGAGTCCTCGACCGCCGTGCTCAGGTCATCGGCGGCGTGGGCCGCATGGCAGAGGTCGCCGGCGTCGAGGTCCGACGCGATGCGGTTGCTGAGCTTGGCGAGGTGGTCAGCGGTCGTGCGCGAGACGGCTGGCCGGGCGGTCGTGGTGGTCGTCTCGTCGCCCGAGCCGCAGGCCGCCAGGCCGCACGCCATCAGGGCGAGCAACAACCACAGGCCCGCCGCCTTTCGAAGCCCCATTCGCATCGCTCGCCGATCTCCTACTCGCTCAGCCATTACCCGGGGCGCGCTCCTGAAAACCGCGGCAGCTCTCGACCGGGAGCCGCGGGTAGCGGGGAAAGTCGGGGTCGGAGCGGGACCGCTCGCAGAGCGAGAAGACTGAGCCGCGCGTGTTGTGGATCAGGCGCTGATGGCGGCAGCGGTCACAGAGCCCGGCGCCGGGGTGGCTCACCGCTCCGTGGGATCGGGGGGCCGTGCGGATGTCCCTTCCTGCTCGGCGGGCGCTTCCCGTGGCTCCGCGATTGCCGGCTCCTCGGGAACGGTCGGCTCCTCGGACAGCGCCGGCTCCTCGGACAGCGGCGGCTCCTCGGAGAGCGGCGGCTCCCGCGAGAGCGCGCGCTCCTCCGCGATCACCTCCGCGTCGATCGAGGCGCGCGCGGCCTCCTCGGGGCCGAAGAGGGCGCGCTTCAGGCCCTCGCCCACGTACTCGGCCCCCCGCTGGGCTCGCTCGAGCGGCTCGGTCAGCCGGACCACCCGCCCGAGGAGGTCGTTCATGCGCTCCGCCTGCTCGAGGGCCTCGTCGGCCTGCCGCCGCATTACCTCGAGCTGCTCCCGGGAGACCTCCATCAGTTCGTTTGCCTCGCGGAGGCTGCGCTCCATTGAGCGCGGCAGATCAATCGCCGTGCGAGCCATCGAGATCGGCCAGCTGATGATCTCTCTGAGCACTGGGCGCAGAGTAGCGAGCGACACGTGACCATCTGGCAGAACCAGGTCAAGCGCCTTCACTTCACTTTCTATAGTTGAGGGATGGCAACTTTCCAGCGCCTGCTCGGCTTCCTGCGTCCGTATCGCCGCCCGCTGGCGGTCTCGCTGCTGCTCGCCTGGATGGCGATGGGCATGACGGTGCTGATTCCGCTGCTGATCGGCGCGACCGTGAACGCGATCGAATCCGAGCACCGCGACGACATCCTGCCGCTGGTGCTGACGCTGCTCGGCGCGGGGATCCTGCGGCTGCTGCTCACGGTCGGCCGGCGGCTGATCGCGGGGAAGGTTTCGCTCGCCGTCGAGTTCGACCTGCGGCAGCGCTTCTACGAGCACCTCCAGAGGCTGGAGCTCTCCTTCTTCGACACCCAGCAGACCGGGCAGCTGATGTCGCGCGCGACGATCGACCTGCAGTCGATTCGGTTCTTCCTCGGCTACGGGCTGATCTGGGTGAGCCAGAGCGCGCTCACCATCTTTTTCGCGGCCGTGGCGATGTTCGTGCTCGATCCGCTGCTCGCGCTGCTCGCGCTGGCGCCGGTTCCCTTCCTGGTGGCGACCGCGACGCGCTACAGCCGGAGGAATCGGCCCGCCGAGCAGGAGGTGCAGCAGCGGATCGGCGAGGTGACGGCGAGCGCTGAGGAGAGCATCTCGGGGATTCGGATCGTGAAGGCGTTCGCGCGCGAGCGGCACATGCTCGACCGCTTCCGCCATTCGGTCAACCGGGTGTTCGAGCAGAGCATGGTCTCGGCCCGGCTGCAGAGCTTCTACACGCCGCTGATGGGCTTCCTGCCGAACCTCGGGCTGGCCGCGGTGCTGCTCGTGGGCGGCAACCAGGTGATCAACGGCGACATCAAGGCAGGCGAGCTGGCGGCGTTCGTCAGCTACATCGCGATGCTCTCCGGGCCGGTGCGCTGGCTCGGGATGTCACTGAGCATGGCGCAGCGGGCGACCGCCTCGGGGAACCGGATGTTCGAGATCCTCGACCGCGAGCCCTCGATGCAGAGCCCGCCCGGCGCGCCGCCGCTGCCGGAGGGCCGCGGACAGGTGTCCCTGCAACGGGTGACCCTGCGTTACGACGGCTCGGAGCCGGCGCTGACGGGGATCGATCTCGAGGTCGAGCCCGGGCGGACCGTCGCGCTGGTGGGCCCGACCGCCTCCGGCAAGACCAGCTTGGTCGGGCTGCTCGCGCGGCTGTATGACCCGAGCGAGGGCCGGGTCGTGATCGACGGCGCCGACATCAAGGACGTCGACCTGGCCTCGCTGCGGCGGGAGATCGCGTTCGTGGCCGATGACAGCTTCCTGTTCTCGGACACGGTGGCAGCCAACATCGCGTACGCGCGACCGGACGTGACGCAGGAGCAGATCGAGGCGGCGGCCAGGCGAGCGCAGGCTCATGACTTCATCACCGCGCTGCCGGAGGGCTACGAGACCATCGTCGGCGAGCGGGGTCTGACGCTGTCGGGCGGGCAGCGGCAGCGGGTGGCGATCGCCAGAGCCCTGCTCGCGGAGCCGCGGATCCTGATCCTCGACGACGCGACCTCGTCCGTGGACGCCCGCACCGAGGCGCAGATCAAGGCCGGGCTGCGCGAGGCGATGGAGGGCCGGACGACGTTCATCGTCGCGCACCGCCTCTCCACCATCTCGCTGGCCGACGAGATCGTCGTGATGGACCGCGGGCGGATCGTGGATCGGGGGACACACGAGGAGCTGCTGGAGCGGTGCTCGCTTTACGAGGAGATCGCGGAGAAGGGGCTCGAGGACTCGGTCTATCTGCAGCGGGACCTGGAGGAGCGGGAGGAGCTGGCGAGGCTGTGAACGAGAGCAACGGAGCGCAGGACCTCTTCGCCCTGCTGCGGTCGCTGTGGCGGCTGATCCGGGGCGAGGACAACCGGGGCAGGAAGGTGCGCTGGCTGTTCTCGCTGCTGGGCCCCTACCGGCGGCAGGTGCTGCTGACGCTGCTGGCGCTCCTGCTGGCGACCGCCGCGACGCTGGCGCCGCCACTCCTGATCGGCAAGGCCGTCTCGGCCGCGCTCGGCGGGCACTCCGGCACGCTCACGCTGCTCGTCGTGGCGCTGCT
>DATIDP010000101.1:0-2117 GCA_035456265.1 Solirubrobacterales bacterium
GAGGTCGAGCAGGAGCCGCGCTACAACGTCGCGCCGACCGACCCGGTGCTGGCCGTCCGGCTCAACGGCGAGGGCGAGCGCGAGCCGGGGATCCTGCGCTGGGGGCTGATTCCGCACTTCGCCGACCCGGAGACGTTCGACCGCCTGCTGATCAACGCGCGCGCCGAGACGGTGGCGGAGGCCGCGGCATTTCGCGACGCGTTCCAGACGCACCGCTGCCTGATTCTCGCCGACGGCTTCTATGAGTGGCGAGCGGAGGAGACGGGCAAGAAGCCGGTTTGGATCACGCGGCCCGACCGCGGGCCGTTCGCGTTTGCGGGCCTGTGGGCGGAGGCCCGCCAAGGCGACGGCTCAACCGTTCACTCCTGCGCGATCGTCACCTGCCCACCAAGTGAGGTCGTGGCGCCGATCCACGATCGGATGCCGGTGATCCTCGACCGGGAGGCCGAGGAAGGGTGGCTCGACGCGGACGCCGAGCCGGAGGAGCTCCAGGCGCTCCTCCTGCCCACGGACGACCTGGCCGTCACCGAGGTATCGGATGCGGTGAACGACGTCCGCCAGGACGGCCCGGCGTTGATCGAGCCGCCGCTCAGGCTTTTCTAGGCCGACGCGTCGCGGTGCTGCGCGAGGTCGAGCGGGTCGCGCGGCTGCTGCTGCGGCGCGGCTCATCCTCGTCAGGCTCGTCGCTGGGCGGTATCTCGTCCCCGATGGGGCGCTCCTCCTCGACGTGCCAGTCCTGGTTGAAGGCGACCATCGCGACGGCGATCAGGATCACCTGGATCGGGACCAGGATGAGGCAGAGGATGCCGAGCAGGTCCGGCGGCAGGGCCGGGTCGCTGAGCCCATCCTTCGCCCGGTCGAACCAGGCGGGGGCGGCGATGCCGGCGAAGATCGCGAGGATGATCGCCAGCGCTGAGGCCACCGGGAGGACGCCGCGGTTCCAGCGTGCCACCAGGAAGGCGAAGAGCACGTACAGGGCGGCGTAGATGATCGTCAGCAGCTTCACGCCCTCGAGGCGGGTCCAACCGCCGATGATGATCACGAAGGCGAGCCCGGCGGTGACCAGCAGCAGGAAGACGACGAGAGCCCGAGCGCTCTTCGCCTCGGGCTTCTCCCTGTTCGGACGCCAGAGCTCGTATCCAGGACGGATCGCTCTCGCTTCCATGGCGCAGCAAGTCTATGGACTCGGCTGGATACGCGCTACAGGCAACCGTGCGGCCGCAATGCGGGCGGAGGGACTCGAACCCCCACGCTCTTTCGAGCACCGGCACCTAAAGCCGGCGTGTATTCCAATTCCACCACGCCCGCAGGCCGTCTCGATTCTACGGTCGCCCCGCGGCAAGGACTATCGATGTGGACCCAGAAAGGTTCTGGAACAATCCCCCCGCGTCCGGGGCATAGTCCGCGGGCGCGTTCAGGTGAAAACTTCATCGATCGGATAGGCGTGGCCGGGGGCGATGCTCAGTCCTGAGGTCGGAGTCGCAGGGGGTGATGTGACCGAGCAGGGACCAATCTCGGTGTACCTGGTCGATGATGTGCCAGAGCTGCGCGAACTCGTCAAGTACGGGATGGAGGACGACCCCGGTTTCGAGGTCGTCGGCGAGGCCGGGGACGGCAGCTCCGCGCTGGAGGGGATCGCCGCGACCCACCCCGCCGCGGTGCTGCTCGACCTCTCGATGCCGGACATGAACGGCTTCGAGGCGATCCTCGAGATCCGCAAGAGCGACCCGGACGTCGCGATTATCGTGCTCTCCGGCTTCTCCGCCGCCCGCATGGGGCCGCTGACGCTCGAGCGGGGCGCCGACCGCTACGTCGAGAAGGGCACGCCGATGGAGGAGCTCCGCGACGCGACCCGGACGGCGGTCGCGGCGAGGCGGGGCGACTAGAAAGCCCGCCGGAGGCGGGTTGAAGAGCGGGGCACCCAGGACTCGAACCTGGAATCGCCGGTTTTGGAGACCGAGCGCGAGGGAACCGAAAACCGCATGGGAAAGCGGAACCGGCCCCGCCGTGCGCCACTGCGCGCCAGTGTGCGCGCCAGCCTCACTCCTGCTTTTCGTCCGAAGCGCTACTCGCGCACCCGGCGGCCCTTGAGGTCCCCCGTTATGCGCTTACTAGCC
>DATIDP010000102.1:0-5695 GCA_035456265.1 Solirubrobacterales bacterium
GGGCCTGGTCCGGGCTCCAGTCGGGCGTGTCGTACTCCTTGGCGACCTGGACTCCCGCCTGGCTGAAGGCCGACGCTGCGCCCTGGCCGAAGAGCTTGGCGTTGTTGTCCGTGGGCGAACCGTTGATCCTGACGATCGGTCCGCTCGCGTTGCCGTCGGACGCCAGCTTCTTCGAGAGCGTTTCGCCCTGGAGCTGACCGACCCTGACGTTGTCGAAGGAGACATATGCATTCACGTCAGGCGTGTCCAGAATCAGGCGGTCGTAGCTGACCACCGGGACGTTCTGCTGCTTCGCCAGCTGCACCATCGACGCAGCGGACGAAGAGTCCACGGGATCGAGAACGACCACGTCGGCCCCATCGGTCAGCGCCGCCTCCATCTGGCTCTGCTGCTGCGCTGCGTCCTGGTTGGCATTGCTGTAGATCAGATCGCAGTCCGAGCATGCGTTGTTCACGGCCTGCTCGAACTCCGGGTGATCGTGGGCCTCGTACCTGGTGGTCTTCGACTCGGGCAGGAGCAGGGCGATCTTCGGCCCTCCTCCTCCGCCACCGCCTCCACAGGCGGCCAGGCCGAGCCCGATCACGAGCGCCGCTACGGACAAGACGGCGCCGCGGGCCCAGCTTTTCGATCTAGACATCACGCACCTCCTCCAATCGCTTCCTCTCTATCACTTCCGTTCCTCTCTGTGTTGATTTTGAAATCTCCCGCCCTCATGGAATCTCCGGCCCTCATGCCGCCACCTCCTGAGGCGAACGCTGCGGCGCCAGCAGGCCGTCGCCGGCATGAAGGACGAGCGCGAGCGCGCCGAGGAGCTCCGCCCGCTCCCCGAGGACTCCGGCGACCACCCTCACCTCCTCGGCTGCGCTGGTGATCGCGTAGCGGCGGATCGACTCGAAAACGGGCTCGGTGATCAACTCGCCGGCGGCGCTCAGGTCGCCGCCGATGATCACGCAATCGGGATTGATCAGATTGCAGAGCCAGGCGAGAGCCACCCCGATCTCCCTGCCCGCCTCGGCGATCAGGCGGGCGGCCGCAGCATCGCCCTCGGCGGTGAGGCGGAGCAGCTCCTTGGTGGACACCGGCTCGCCGCGGCTGGCACCGAGCTGCTCGGCGATGGCGCGCGCGGACGCCACCGTCTCGAGACACCCCCGGCTGCCGCAGCGGCAGATGGCGGTGCCGTGCTGGGTCGGCGTGTGACCGATCTCGCCCGCCGTTCCTCCCGCCCCCTCGTGGAGCCGGCCGCCGAGGAGCAGCCCCGCGCCGACTCCCGAGGAGAGCTTGATGTAGATGACGTCGGAGTGGCCCTTGCCGGAGCCCGAGACGAACTCCGCGAGCGCCCCGAGGTTGGCGTCGTTCTCGACATGGACGGGGAGTCGCAGGCGTCGCCCCATCTCCTCGGCTGCATCCACTCCGACCCAGCCGGGGAGGATCGACGAGGAGCCGACCTGGCCAGTCGCCCTGTTGATCGGACCCGGCAGCCCCATCCCCACTCCGAGCACTCCGTTGCGGTCGACCTTCGCCTCCTTCAGGACCTCATCGACGAGCTCCGCCGCAGCGTCCAGGCCCTCCTCGGCGGAGTGATCGACGTCGAGCTCACGCCGGCTCTCCGCCAGGACCTCGTGCGAGAGGTCTGAGACCGCCACCCGCAGATGTGTGTGGCCGAAGTCGATGCCCACGGCGAGTCCGGCCGACGGGTTGAGGGAGAGGAGTACCGGCGGCCGGCCGCCCGCCTCGCCATGGGCAACTCCGGTCTCCTCGCCGTGCTCCGTGAGCACGCCGGACTCGATCAGGTCCGAGACGATGCTCGAGACCGTCGAACGGGAGAGCCCGGTCGCGCGCGCTATCTCCGCGCGACTGGCGCGGCCACGGTCGCGCAGAGCGTCGATGACGCGGCCACGGTTGAGCTCCCTGAGGGACCGAAGCGATCCGGAATCCGACGATTCCACCGAGGGGGACCCTTACCGACCCGCCGATGTTTGTCAAGACTACGAACGAACTCCTTCACAAAGCGTCAATCATTGTCAGGAGCCAGGACAAACGCCCCCCCGGCGGGTGCGCTTGCGGGTCGAACCTAGCCGGCGACGGTGAGCACGGCCAGAGCCACCACCGACGCCGCAATCAGGGCCAGCGCAGCTCCGGTTGCGATCCGGCCCACGATGCCGAGTGCCTGATCGCCCATCAGCTCGGGGTCGGCCGCCAGCCGCCGGATGAAGGGCAGCATCACCAGCAGCAGCACCGCGTTCAGCGCCTGTGAGAGAAAGAGGATCTGGATCAGGGGAGCGCCCGGGATCAGCACGAGCGCGGCGGCGACCAGTACGACCGCGCCGTAGCTCATGTAGAAGAGCGGGGCCTCGCGAAAGGTGCAGTTGACGTCCGCCGGCCTACCCTCGGCCTCCGCCACGGAGTAGGCGGTCGAGAGCGGGACCACCGCGGCCGCGAGAAGGGCCGCCCCGAGGAATCCGACCCCGAACAGCGTGGCGGCCGATCCCCCGGCCAGCGGCTCGAGCGCGGTGGCGGCGTCCTTCGCGTCGTTGACCTCGATGCCGCTGACGTTCAGCGTGGCGGCGCAGGCCACGACGACGAACAGGCCGATCAGTCCGGTCAGAAGGGCACCGACGACGACGTCGATGTTCTCGAAACCAAGGTCCTTCACCCGCAGCCGCTTGTCCGCGGCGTAGGACTGGATGAAGACGAGGCCCCAGGGAGCCAGGGTGGTGCCGACGGTCGCGACCGCGATGAGGACGGCGTCACGCGTCAGCGGAAGATTCGGGACGACGAGCCCCTTCGCGGCCTCCCCCCAATCCGGATGAGCGAGGGAGCCCGAGACTATGTACGCGATGAAGACGGTGCTGAGGGCCAGCAGGACGTGCTCGACCCGGCGGAAGGAGCCACGGAGGACCAGAGCCGACACGCCGATCCCGGCGAGCGGGACGGACACGTAACGACTGACGCCGCCGAGGAGGTCCGCCGCCGCCGCAACGCCGGCGAACTCGGCACACATCGTTCCCGTGTTGGCGACCAGGAGGGCGACGAGAACGATCCGCGTGTCGCGGGTGCCCCGGTGCTTTCTCATCAGGGTGAGAAACCCCTGCCCGGTGACGACGCCCATCCGCGCGCCGACGAGGTGGAAGATGATCAGCGCGGCGGTCGATAGGGCCAGGACCCAGAGGAGCTCGTAGCCGTACTTCGCTCCGAGGATCGAGTACGTGGTGATGCCGGCGGGATCGTCGTCCGAGAGCCCGGCGAGGATCCCCGGCCCCACCACGGCGAGCAGCGCGGCCATGAACCCACCGCTGAGCAGGGTGGGACGATGGCGAAGCAGCCTGGCGTGCAGGTGCCGTCCGGGCCTGCCCCGCGGGTGTTCGCGGTGAGGAGTCGAAGCTGGGTTGGATTGGCTGGCGACCGGAGCAGGATGCTCCATAAGCTCAGCGCGTGCTGATTCTGCTGCTGGCCGCCTCGGCGACCACACTGGCGACCGGCCTGGGGGCGGTCCCCGTCTTCTTCCTGCGAGGCCGAGCCTCGGTCTGGGAGCCCGCGCTCTGGGGACTTGCCGCCGGAGTGATGAGCGTGGCGGCGATCGTCGGGCTTCTCAGACCCGCCCTCGACGAGGGCTCCGGATCTGCCGTGGCGCTCGGGCTCGCGGCGGGGGTGGCGTTCCTGATCGCTGCCCGAGCCCTGCTGCGGGGATCCGACGTGCACGTCGGCAACCTGCGGGGGGCGAGCGTGCGCACCTCCGTGCTGGTCTTCTCGGTCCTCACCGTCCACAGCCTTCCCGAGGGCTTCGCGATCGGCACGGCCTATGCCTCGGACGTCGCGGGCCTCAGTCTCTTCGTCATCCTCGCGATCGGCCTTCAGAACATCCCCGAAGGGACGAGCGTCGCCATCCCGATGAGCGAAGCCGGGTTCAGTCGTAGCCAGCAGTTCTGGGCGGCGGTCCTGACGAGCGCCCCGCAGCCGCTGGGGGCCGCGATCGCTTATCTGCTCGTGGAGACGGTCCGGGCACTGCTGGCCGTCTCCTTCGCCTTCGCCGCCGGCGCGATGCTGGCGCTGATCGCGACGGACCTGCTTCCCCAGGCGTTCCGGGGCCGGATTGAGCGTGCTGTGCTCGGCCTGCTCACGGGGGCGGCGATCATGCTCGCGCTCAGCGCCGCGCTCAGCGTCTAGCGCCGAGACCCTCCCCCATGAAGACCTCTCACGGGTAGACCGTCTCCCCGGTCTCCGAGTCGACCACCTCGATCGCCAGCGCCGGGCAGGCCTTGGCCGCCTCGAGGATCAGGTCGTCGGGGCCTTCGCCGACGACCTCCGCCATCTCGCCAACGGCGAAAACTCCGGGGGCGATGTCGGCGCAGTCGCCGTGGGCGCTGCACGCGGCCTTGTCGATCTTGGGGATGTAGCTCATCGTTGCTCCTTCTCTGTGTTCTGCTGTCCGAAAGTCGCCTCCACCTCTCGCCGGAGCCGCGCGTACGCACGCGGGTCGTTCACGGTGAGGGCGCCAACCGGCCTGCCCTCCCGCGTGTAGACCACCGAGAAGCAGCGCTCATCGAGATCCCCCTCGAGCGTGGCCTCGTCGGAGTGATCCGCGTAGCCGGTGTACTGGATCCGGAGGCCGTATTGGTCGCTCCAGAAGCTCGGGGCCGGCGCGGGGTCGGGCCGCTCGCCGAGCATCGCCCCCGCCGCCGCGGCTCCCTGGCGCGCCGCTGCGTCCCAGTGCTCGCTTCGGCGATGCTCGCCCACCCTGGGATCGAACCTGCGGGTCACGTCTCCCGCGGCGAAGACGTCGGGGACGACGGTTCTTCCCCGCTGGTCGGTGATCACGCCGTCCGTTCCCAAACGGCTGCCCGCGAGCCAGCTCGCAGCGGGAGCGACCCCGATGCCGACGACCACCGTGTCGCAGGCGAGCGTCCGGCCGTCGCTCAGGCGCAGTTCCTCGACGGTGCCGTTGCCCCGGGCTCCCTCGAGCCTGGTGGAAAGCCTGACGTCGACGCCCTCCTCCGCGTGCATTCTCATCAGCCACCGCCCGATCCCGTCGCCGAGCAGGCTGCCGAGAGGCGCGGGCAGCGCTTCGACGAGCGTGACCTGAGCGCAAGCGGCGCGCGCTGTGGCTGCCACCTCCTGGCCGATGAAGCCCGCGCCCACGATCGTCAGGCGGGCGCCCTCGCGGAGCTCATCGCGAAGCCGGCGGGCGTCGGCCAGCGTCCGCAGGAAACGAACGTTCGAATATCTCGCCAGCGAGGGGAGAATCCGCGGGGCGCCGCCGGTCGCGATCAGCAGAGCCTCGTAGGCGAGCTCCCGCCCGTCGTCGAGCCGGACTCTGCGCCGCTTCTCGTCGAGGGCCGTCGCGCGGTGGCCCAAGATAAGCTCGACCTGCTGGTCCGCGTACCAACGTGCGGACCGGAAGCCGATCTCCGACTCATGCGTCCTCCCGGAGAGCAGGCCCTTCGAGAGCGGCGGGCGATCGTAGGGCAGCTCGGCCTCGCCGCAGACCAGCTGGATCCGGCCCTCATAGCCTCGGGCGCGCAGCGTCTCGATGGCCCGCTGAGAGGCCAGGCCGCCGCCGACGATCAGTACGCCATCGCCGGTCATGCGGCCGCTGGCTCCTCGATCTCCCTGGGGATCTCGGGGCGGCGGTGCCGCGGCGGGATCTGGACGTCGGGCGGCAGCTCGCGCCGGCCCGACTCACGACGCTTGGCCGCTG
>DATIDP010000103.1:0-6050 GCA_035456265.1 Solirubrobacterales bacterium
CCCCACCTGGCTGGACGAGCTCTGCACCAGCGGCGAGCTGGTCTGGGTCGGGGCCGGAGCTCTCGGCCGCAATGATGGCAAGGTCGCGCTCTACTTCCGCGAGGACGTCAGGCTCGCCGGGCCGCCGCCGGGCAACGCCAAGCTCGACCGGCCCGACGGCGAGATCCACGACGCGATCCGCGAGCGGCTCGCCCAGGGCCCCTGCTTCTGGCTCGACCTGCTCGAGCTCGAGGGCTCGGCCGAGGAGCTCCACGAGGCCCTCTGGGACCTCGCCTGGTCCGGTGAGGTGACGAACGACGCGTTCGCGCCGCTCCGCGCCCCTCGCCTGCGAGCCGCCCAGCGGACCGAGAGGGGCGGTCGCCGCTTCGCCCGCCGCCGCGCCGCAGCCTCGGGAACCGTGCTCGGCCGCTGGTCTCTGACCGCGCCGCTCTTCGCCGAGGCCCCCTCGGCGGGCCCGCGGATGCGCGCTCTCGCGGAGCTGATGCTGGAGCGGCACGGCATCGTCACCCGCGAGACCGCGATCGCCGAGGGCATCCCGGGCGGCTTCGCCTCGATTTATGGGGAGCTTCAGAACCTGGAGCTGCTAGGGACTGCGAGGCGCGGCTACTTCGTCGAGGGCCTGGGCGGCGCCCAGTTCGCCCTGCCCGGCGCTGTCGAGCGGCTGCGCAGCCTGCCCCGTTCGGACGGCGCGCTGCAGGTGCTGGCCGCCACTGATCCGGCCAACCCCTACGGGGCGACCCTGTCCTGGCCGAAGCTCGAGGGCCAGCGGCGCCCGGCCCGGACTGCGGGCGCTTACGTGCTGCTGCGCGACGGCGAGCCCCTGGTCTACGTGGAGCGCGGCGGCAAGGGCATCCTGCGGCTCCAACCGGTCGCTGACGGCGAGTTCATCGAGTGCCTCGGCGCTCTCGCCGAGGCCGCGCAGGCCGGCCAGATCGAGAAGCTCGCGGTCGAGCGCGTCGATGGCGAGCCGGTGATCGGCTCGGGCATGGAGGCGGCTCTGATCGAGGC
Organism: Solirubrobacterales bacterium; assembly: GCA_035456265.1. Lineage (GTDB taxonomy): Bacteria > Actinomycetota > Thermoleophilia > Solirubrobacterales > 70-9 > DASUPK01. Next base: position 1,009 of record DATIDP010000103.1, read on the forward strand.
CGGCTTCCGCCGCCAGCCGCGGCGTCTCGTCGCCTAGGAATGGCGGAGGGGGATTCGATTCTCCGCATCGCGCGGCGAATGGACGCCGCCCTCGCCGGGAAGGCCGTCTCGGCGCGGACACCGGGGAGGCGTCGGCCCGAGGGACTGGCCGCGTCCTCGATCGACGGCCTGGTGCTGGAACGGGTCGTGAGCCGCGGCAAGCACCTGCTCCTCCACTTCGAGGATGACCTCACCCTCCACAGCCACCTCGGCATGCACGGAGGCTGGCACGTCTACGGACCGGGGCAGCGCTGGCGGCGCTCCCCCTCGCAGGCGTGGATCGCCCTCGCCGCCGATGACGCCGAAGCGGTCAACTTCGGCGGGTCCTTCATGCGAATCGGCAGGCGAAAGCGCCTCCTTCGCGACCCGCGACTCGTGCGCCTCGGGCCGGACATCCTCGCCCCGGACTTCATTGCGGCGGCGGTGATCGAGCGCATGCGGCGATCGGATCCCGGCGCCGAGCTCGGGGAGGCGCTGCTGGACCAGAGTCTGGTCGCGGGGATCGGGAACATCTTCAAGTCCGAGGGCTCATTCGAGGCTGGGATCGACCCAAACGCCCGGCTCGAATCGCTCACCGACGACGAGATCGCCGAGGTGCTCGACGCCACGCGGGATCTGATGCTCGAGGCTGTCGAGTCTGGGCGGCAGCCGAGGCGCGTCTATCGGCGAGCGGGCGAGCCCTGTCCGCGCTGCGGCACGAGGATCGAATCGCGGGCGCAGGGCGACGACGCACGAACGACGTACTGGTGTCCGGGCTGCCAAACGCGCTGAACTCGTGATAATCACGAGTGGGTATGGAGAGCGGAGCGCGGCGACAGATCATCGAGCTCCTCGGAGGAGTTCCGCTGTTCTCGGAGCTGTCGCCCGAGGAGCTTGACCGCGTCGCCCAGGTTGCGATCCCGCGCAGCTACCCGCGCGAGACCCGCGTCTTTCACGAGGGTGACCCCGGCGACGCCTGCTACATCGTCAGCGAGGGCAGCTGCCGCGTCACGCGCCAGCACTCCGACGGGCGCGTCATCACCCTGGCCACGCTCGGACCGGGGGCGATCTTCGGCGAGCTCGCGATGCTCGACGGCGAGCGTCGGTCGGCCAGCGTCGAGGCCGCCGAGAACACCGAGCTGCTGGCGCTCCCCGCAACGGACATGCGCAACCTGATTCGCTCCCACCCGAGGATGGCCGAGAAGCTCGTCGTCGCGCTCACCCGCCGCCTGCGGGAGGCGAACGAGCGGATCGCTCGCCAGTCCTTCCAGACCGTCCCGAGCCGCGTCGCGGGAGTCCTCAACCAGCTGCTGGCCGAGGAGGCGGTGACGCCTCTCGTCAAGGACGGGGTCACCATCCGCCTGCGCCAATCCGACCTCGCCCAGATGGCGGGCACCTCACGCGAGAGCGTCAGCCGCTTCCTCGCCACGCTCGAGCGGGCGGGCGTGGTGCAGGTCGGGCGCGGCAGAGTAACCGTGGTCGAGCCCGAGCGCCTCGACGCCTACATCTTCTGAGCGGCGTGCGTCGCGACCAGGACTTCGCGGAGCAAAGAGCCGGCATGGTCGAGCGGCAGCTTCACCGACGCGGCATCTCCGACCAGCGCGTCCTGCAGGCGATGGGGGCGGTGCCCCGCGAGCACTTCGTTCCGGAGGGAGTGCGGCGCAGCTCCTACAACGACTCGGCGCTGCCGATCGGCCACGAGCAGACGATCTCCCAGCCATGGGTGGTCGCCGCGATCTGCCAGGCACTGAGCCTGGACGGCGACGAGAAGGTCCTGGAGATCGGGACCGGCTCCGGCTACTCGGCGGCGGTTCTCTCCGACCTGGCGGACCACGTCGTGAGCATCGAGCGCGTCCCCGAGCTGGGCGAGTGGGCCCGCGAGCGGCTCGATGAGCTCGGCATCGAGAACGTCGAGGTGATCGTCGGCGATGGCAGCCGCGGCCATCTGGAGGGCGCCCCGTACGACGCCATCGCGGTGCACGCCGCCTCCCCCGAGGCGCCCCACAGTCTTCTCTCCCAGCTGGCGCCGGACGGTCGGCTGGTGGTCCCGATCGCGACCGGCTCCGCCGACCTGCTCACCGCGTTCATCCGTGAGGACGGCGAGCTTCGCCAGGAGACGATCGGGCCGTGCCGGTTCGTTCCCCTGATCGGCGCCGAGGGCTTCAGGCCACCCGACTGAAGTAGGCTCGCCCCGTGAACTCAGCTCTATACGTGCTCAACTTCTATTCGCCGATCTTCGTCGATCAGCTTCGCAGCGGGCGCAAGACTGCGACGATCCGACTCGGCGACAAGTCCCGCAAGTACAAGCGCGGCCAGGTGGTCTGGATCACGATCGGCTACCGCCACCAGCCGCGGGAGAAGATCTTCGCCGCCGTGATCGATGACGTCGAGGTGAAGAAGGTCGGGGAGCTCTCCCCTCGCGACATCGAGCACGACAACCCGGAGTTCCGCCGGCCCGAGGAGACAGTCGACTTCCTCGCCAAGATCTACACGCGGCCGATCTCCGACGACGACACGGTCACCGTGATCCGGTTCTCCCAGATCGTGGAGAGGCCCTCGACGCAGTTCGGGAACGGCGAAACGCCGTCCCGGAACTGATCCGCGCGCTCCCCGGGCTCGTAGGTTCGGCTGCATGGCCGAGTACCGCTTCCTCACCACCTGGTTGCTCGAGGCCGAGCGCGAGGGCGTCTGGGACGCGATCTACGAGTCCGAGCGCTGGCCTGAGTGGTGGAAGGGGGTGCTCGAGGCCGAGAAGCTGGAGGAGGGCGACGAGTCAGGCGTCGGCCAGTACGGCCGCTACGTCTGGAAGTCGAGGGTGCCCTACCGGCTCGAGTTCTTCGTGCGCACGACCAAGGTCGAGAAGCCGCGGCTGCTGGAGGGGGCCGCCTCAGGCGAGCTCGCCGGCACCGGCCGCTGGCACCTGTTCGAGCAGGACGGGGTCACCGCGGTTCTCTATGAATGGACCGTGAGCACCACACGCGCCTGGATGAACGCGCTCTCGCCGGTCGCCCGCCCGATCTTCGCGGTCAACCACGACTACGTGATGCGCAACGGCGGCAGGGGACTCGCGGGGCTGCTCGGCGCGCGCCTCCTGGCACTCGATTAGCGAAAGTGCCATCGCCGCCCGGCGGCCGAGCGCGCCCACTGGCTACAATCACACGCCTGGCACTCTCCCATTGAGAGTGCCAAACTCAAAGTCAAGCTTCCAATCGCCTATTTGACCCAGGAGGAATGCCGATGAAGCTGAAGCCGCTTGGCGACCGCCTGATCGTTCAGGCGGTCGAGGAGGAGGAGACGACCGCAAGCGGGATCGTCCTCCCCGACACCGCGAAGGAAAAGCCGCAGAAGGGCAAGGTGCTCGCTGTCGGCGACGGTGCCCTCAACGAGGACGGCAGTCGCCGCCCGCTCGACGTGAGCGAGGGCGACGAGGTCCTCTATTCGAAGTACGGAGGCACCGAGATCACCGTTGACGGCGACGAGCTGCTCGTCCTGCGCGAGTCGGATGTCCTCGCGAAGGTCGCGTAGCCAAGGAACTTAGGAAGGAGGAAACGGACACATGGCTCACAAGGAGCTGAAGTACGACGAGGAGGCGCGGACCGCACTGCAGGCCGGCGTCGACTCGGTGGCCGATGCGGTCAAGGTGACCCTCGGCCCGAAGGGCCGCTATGTCGTGCTCGACAAGAAATTCGGCGCGCCCACAATCACCAACGATGGCGTCACGATCGCTCGAGAGATCGAGGTCGAGGACGTCTTCCAGAACCAGGGCGCACAGCTGGTGCGCGAGGTCGCTACGGCGACCAACGACGTCGCCGGCGACGGCACGACCACGGCGACGCTGCTCGCACAGACGATCGTCCGCCACGGCCTCAGGAACGTGGCCGCCGGCGCCAACCCGCTCGGGCTGCGTCGCGGCATCGAGAAGGCCGTCGACGAGGTGGTCGACAATCTCCGCGAGAGGCAGTCGAAGGAGATCGCGGGCAAGGAGCAGATCGCTCGCGTCGCGGCGATTTCCGCCGCCGACGACGAGATCGGCAACGTCATTGCCGACGCCATCGACAAGGTCGGCAAGGACGGCGTGGTGAACGTCGAGGAGGGCCAGACCTTCGGGATGGAGCTCGAGTTCACCGAGGGCATGCAGTTCGACAAGGGCTACATCTCGCCCTACATGGTCACCGACCAGGACCGCATGGAGGCCGTCATCGAGGACCCCTACATTCTGATCGCCAACCAGAAGATCGGCTCGGTGCGCGACATCCTGCCGGTGCTGGAGCAGGTGATGCAGGGTGGCAAGTCGCTGCTGATCATCGCCGAGGACGTCGAGGGCGAGACCCTGGCGACCCTGGTGGTGAACAAGCTCCGCGGCACCTTCACGGGCGTGGCCGTCAAGGCGCCCGGATTCGGTGACCGCCGCAAGCGGATGCTCGAGGACATCGGCATCCTCACCGGCGGCGAGGTGATCACCGAGGAGATGGGCCTGAAGCTGGAGAACACCCAGCTCGACCAGCTCGGCAAGGCGCGCCGCGTGGTGGTCTCGAAGGACACCACCACGATCATCGACGGCGCCGGCGACGCCGAGCAGATCAAGGGCCGCATCAAGCAGATCAAGTCCGAGGTCGAGACGACCGACTCCGACTTCGACCGCGAGAAGCTGCAGGAGCGGCTGGCCAAGCTGGCCGGCGGCGTCGCGGTCGTCAAGGTCGGAGCGGCCACCGAGACCGAGATGAAGGAGAAGAAGCACCGTGTCGAGGACGCCCTGCAGGCGACCCGGGCGGCGCTCGAGGAGGGCATCGTCCCGGGCGGCGGCGTCGCGCTGCTGAACGCCCAGGATGCGATCTCCCTCGACTCCTACGACGACGACGACGAGCGGACGGGCGCTTCGATCATCCAGCGCTCGCTCGAGGCACCGATTCGGCAGATCGCCGAGAACTCGGGCTTCGAGGCCTCCGTCGTGGTCGAGAAGGTTCGCGGCCTGAAGCCGGGCGAGGGCCTGAACGCATCCGATGGCGAGTACGGCGACCTGATCT
>DATIDP010000104.1:0-4964 GCA_035456265.1 Solirubrobacterales bacterium
CTCTTCAGCTGCCCGAGCAGGTCCGTGAACCAGAGGCGGACGAAGCGGACGTCGTTCTCCTCGCAGTAGGCGATCGCCTCCTTGGCGTCGGTCGCGAGGACGTCCTTTGTGCCGGTCGAGGCCATCGGAGCGGAAAGTTACCGACAGGACCGTGGTGTGCGTCATCCGGCGAACCGGCGGGTATCGCCCGTCCAGGCATCCAAGCCGGCTCGGCGCGCGTATCAGAGAGCAGAAACCAGGAATTGCCTGTACACTTACGACCCGTAAGTAACCGGCTAAAAGTAAAGTAAGCCCCTTGTAAACGGCGGATCGAGGAAATGACCGTAAAGACAGACGTCAGTCGCTTCCACATCCACGATGAGCTCACCGCCCCGGACGGAAGCGCCCCTCTCATCAAGAGCATTCAGACGGCCGGCGGTGCCGTCTCCAAGTTCATCGGCGTGCTCGCCGAGTCCCCCGCCGCCCTACGCGGCTACACCCGCCTTCGCACCGAGCTCCGCTCGAGCAAGCTCCCTCGCGCAACCCGCGAGCGCATCGGGCTGGCGGTCGCCGAGTGGCGGAACGACCCGTACACGCTGACCCAGTACGCCCGCGCCGCGCGGGCCGCCGGGCTCGGCCTGGACGAGGTCGCCCGGGCGCGCAACTTCACCTCCTCGGACGAGAAGGAGGCTGCGCTGCTCACCCTGCTCAAGGAGACCCTCAACCCCTCCGAGCGTCCTCCCCACCACCTGGTCGAGGAGGCCCGTGAGGCCGGCTGGTCCGACGAGGAGATTCTCGACGCGGTCGCCGAACTGGCGCTCGCCGAGTTCGAGAGCCTGTTCGCCTCCGTTGCGGCGCTGCCGCAGGAGGGCGACCCGGCGGTTCGCCGGGACGTGGCCGCGTAGCGGCCACCAGGCCGCTCCACACTGAGCGAGGGCGAAGCCCCCCGAAGCGGTTATGTGGGGCGGCCGCTTGTGGCCGCGGTCTGGTGGCGAAGCCGTCTTAGTAGGCCGGCGGTGTGGGTGGCGAAGCCGTCTTAGTAGGCCGGCGGTGTGACCGTCGCCTGGATCGGGCCGGAGCCCGCCGCCAGGAAGCCGACGCGCTTCGCCGTCTTCTTGGTCAGGTCCCACGCGTAGCCCTTGCGGAAGGGGCCACGATCGATCACGGTGGCCGTGACGCTGCGTCCGCCGTAGCTGAAGGTCACCTGGGTGCCGCAGGGAAGCTTCCGGTGAGCGACCCCGATGGTGATCGGGGTCAGCATCGTCCCGCAGGCCGTGGACTTGCCCCAGAAGCCGGGGCCGTACCAGGTGGCCTTCTTGTAGACGGTCCAACTGGGCGAGGAGCTCGGCTGGGCGGTCGGCTCGGTTGGCGTGGTGCCACCCGGCACGCCGCTGCCGCCGGTCTGCGCGCTCGAGGCGGGGACGCCGATCCAGAGCGCGGCGACGGACGCGAGTCCAGCAACAGCACGAATTGTTCGCTTGCTCGTCAAACCTTCCTCTTTCGTTGCTTACGGGGTTAGCTGACGGGCTCGCGCTGAAAGATCGCGCTACGCGGCGCAGTGGCCGCGACTCGCCCCAACTACTGGGTCCCCCGATCTCCGGCCTATGTCCGTGGCGGAGATTCAGCGGAAGTGCGCGCGGCAGGTTAGCAGAGGCCTACCGACTTTCCGCCACTGACAGCTTCGGTCGTTCAGCCCCGAACCTTTGGCGCCGGGATGGATCGACCAGCGGCCGCGACCCCCGAAGCGCATCGGCGTCCATATGCTGCGCGCGATGCCGGGAGCGCTTGTCACCGGAGCGGGCCGTGGAATGGGCCTCGAGATCGCGCGGCGACTCGTCGGCCGCGGCTACGAGGTAGCCATCGCAGACATCGACGAGGCGAGCACCACGGCGGCCGCCGAGCAGCTCGGCGAGCGCGCCTGGTCCCTCCCGCTCGACGTCACCGACTCCGACGCGGTTCGCGCCGCGGCCCGGCAGGTGGCGGAGCGCTCCGGCTCGCTCGACGTCTGGGTCAACAACGCCGGGATCCTGATCACGGGCCTCGCCCAGGAGCAGGACCTCGACGTCTACCGCCGGCACATCGACGTCAACTACCTCGGCACCGTCAGGGGGACCCTCGCCGCCATCGAGCAGATGCGTGCCGGCGGCCGGGGCCACATCATCAACCTGATCTCGCTCGCGGGCCTGGCGGCTGCGACCGGCATCGTCGCCTACTCGGCGAGCAAGCACGCCGCGATCGCCTTCAGCCTCGGGACCGCCGCCGACCTGCGACGCGAGGGCCTCGGCGGCATCCAGATCTCCTGCGTCTGCCCGGACGGCGTCTGGACGCCGATGATCATGGACAAGCTCGACGACCCGAACGACGCGCTCTCCTTCTCCGGCGTGATGCTGATGCCCGAGCAGGTCGCTGAGCGCGTCGAGGGCCTGCTCGACAGGCCGGAGCCGGTGCTCGCCATCCCCCGCTGGCGCGGCCAGTTCGCCCGCTTCTTCGATCGCCACCCGAAGCTGTCGCTGCGGCTCACGCCCATGCTGATGCGCGACGCGGCGCGGCGCCAGCGCGCCTTCAAGCGGAAGGTCCAGTCGGGCAAGTGGCCTCCGAAGTCCCGGTAAGAGGACCTCACGATCCCGGGACACGCGCCGGCCGCTTTCACACGGTGCGCGAGCCGATGCCCCTCTCCGGATGGCTGCGCTACCCCGCGGCCTGGTGGCGAGCACGGCGCGGCGAGACCCCCGAGCGCCCCTGGATCGTTCCGGCCGCGATCGGATGGCTGCGGCGCCGGATCCGATCGGACTGGTCGGTGCTCGAGCTCGGCGCCGGTCGATCGACGCCCTGGTTCGCCCGCCGGGCGGGGCGGGTTCTCTCCTTCGAGGACAACGAGTTCTGGGCGGATCAGACCCGGGGCCGGCTCCGCGAGCTCGGGATCGAGAACGTCGAGCTTCGCCACCTGCCGGTCGAGGAGTTCGCCGCCGAGGTGCACGCGCTCCCCGAGGCGGACTTCGACCTCCTTGTGGTCGACTTCCTCGAAGCCCCGACGGTCACGCGGATCGACGTGCTGAGACCGGCGCTGACCAAGGTCCGGCCGGGCGGCCTGCTCCTTCTCGATGACTCCGATCGGCCGGGGTACGCCGAGGCCTTCGAGCTCCTCGAGGGGTGGCGCTTCCGCAAGTTCGTCGGCGTCAAGGACGGCTGGCCGGAGGCCTGCGAGACCGGCATCTTCCGCCGGCCCAAATAGAAGAAGCCCCTTGCGGGGCCCCTTCCTTAGCGAGTCTGTAAGCCGGATTCTGTCGTGAGCAGCCATCCATCTCTGCGGCCCACCTGGACCTCGCCGGGCCGGGTCGGAGGTCCTGCTTGGCCTTGCACCGGGCGGGGTTTGCCATGCGCGCCAACGTCACCGCGGCGCCGGTGCGCTCTTACCGCACCGTTTCACCCTTGCCTGTGCGCGGCTCACGTGTGGCCGCGCCATCGGCGGTCTGTTCTCTGCGGCACTTTCCCGCGGGTTTCCCCGGGTGGGCGTTACCCACCGCCGTGCCCTGTGGTGTCCGGACTTTCCTCGAAGACTCCTTTCGGCGATCTCCGCGACTGCCTGACTCGCCCTACGGAGGGTACCTCCGTTTGGCGCGAGCGCTGCAAACCGGCGCGTCAGGTCGCCTCGCGTCGCAGCGACGCTTGGTTCTCGCGGTCGTTCGAGGGACGCGTCAGGTGAGCTGGGACCCGCAGGCACTGCAGCCTGAGGTCGCCAGCTCTCCGTGACACACCGGGCACTCCGCCCGGCCCTGAGCCATCAAGGCCTCCCAGGCGCCGAGGATCGACTCCTCGAGCGTCACCTCGGACGGCTCGAACAGGCGGGCCTCCTTCTCGACGGCAAGGACCGTCACGAGACCCTCCTGAAGACCCCGACGACGCGGCCCAGCAGGCGCACGTCGCGGGTGCGAATCGGCTTCATGCTCTTGTTCTCCGGCTGCAGCCGGACCTGATCCTTCTCACGGAAGAAGCGCTTGACGGTCGCCTCGTCGCCGACCAGTGCGACCACGATCTCGCCGTCGCGGGCGCGCTCCGTGGGGCGCACCACGACGAAGTCCCCTTCGAGGATGCCGGCGTCCTTCATGGACTCGCCACGCACCCGAAGGATGTAGTCGCCGTCCTCGCCGCCGACGACGTCGGGAACGTCGAGGTAGTCCTCGATGTTCTCCTCGGCCAGGATCGGCTCGCCCGCGGCGACCTGCCCGACGAGCGGGAGCCCGGACGGACGCACCGCCTTCTTGGCCCGCTGGACCATGACCTCCAGCGCTCGGGGCTTCGAGGGGTCACGCTTGACCACACCGAGGCTCTCGAGCTTCGAGAGGTGCGCGTGGACCGTCGAGGAGGAGTGCAGTCCGACGGCCTTGCCGATCTCGCGGACCGTCGGCGGGTAGCCGTGCTGCTTGAGGTAGCGGCTGATGAAATCGAAGATCTCCCGCTGGCGCTTCGTCAGGTCCTTGACGAGGTCCATTTCCCCTCCTCAGTCAGCCGCTCCGGCGGCGGCGCTGCTTGCGATGGGCGAACACATGTTCGGAGAGTAGCGGCCCCCGCGGACGGTTTCAAGCAGCGTTCCGGGCCGAACCATTCGCGCCGACTATCATCGGCGGCCCTCAGGCGGCTGTGGCGGAACTGGTAGACGCGCAAGGTTGAGGGCCTTGTGGCCCTAACGGGCCGTGGAGGTTCGACTCCTCTCAGCCGCATCTCTGAACCCGCCGCAACCGGGCGGGTTTGTCACGCAGGCACCGGCGCCCGCCCCTGCACCCGCGACGGGGTAGCTCGGCTAGCTTGCCGGGCGGGGTATGAGTGGAGAACTCCTCAAGGAGCTGACGATCCCCCTGTTCACGGGGGCGATCGGCTATCTCACCAACTGGAGCGGGGTCTGGATGCTCTTCTACCCGGTCGGCTTCGCGGGCTGGCGGCTGCCGGGGCTGAAGCGGCTCGCCCCGGTGCTGCCGCGGCGGATCCAG
>DATIDP010000105.1:0-11178 GCA_035456265.1 Solirubrobacterales bacterium
GAGCGCGCCGGCGAGCGCCCCGACGAGCAGCCGCCGGTGGCCGAAGCGCGTCATGCAGGCCGCGAAGACGATCGGCCAGAGCAGATAGAACTGCTCCTCGACCGCCAGCGACCAGAGGTGGCGGAACAGGGATGGTCGCGCGAACTGCTCGAAGTAGGACTGGTGGCTGGAGATCAGCTCCCAGTTCGTCACGTAGCCCATCGAGGCCAGCGCGTCGGCCCGCAGGCTGAGATCTGGCCGAAGCCGAAGAAGACGGCCAGGATCATCACCACGGCGATCAACACGCCGACGGCGGGAAGCAGGCGTCGTGCCCGGCGCAGCCAGAAGCGGACCAGGTCGACGCGGCCCTCCTGGCGGAACTCGCTGAGCAGCAGCGAGGTGATCAGGTAGCCGCTGATCACGAAGAAGACGTCGACGCCCAGAAAGCCGCCCGGCAGCCAGCCGCCGCCGTTGTGGAAGTGGTAGACGAACACGGCGAGCACGGCCAGCGCGCGCAGGCCATCGATGCCGGGCATGTAGGGCAGACGCGCCCCTCGGGTGCTCTTGGGACGATCGCTCATCGCGCTCGTGGGCACTTCGTCTCCCGAGATCACCTCCTTGAGGGGAGATCGTGACATCACGGCCCCGCAGTGGCGGGTTTGCGCGTGCGAGTGCTGCGGAGAAGCGCCCCGACCAGGATTCGAACCTGGGGCCTACTCCTTAGGAGGGAGTCGCTCTATCCAGCTGAGCTATCGGGGCCGGCTCGTAGTGTGACGTAACGGCTCTCCTCCACGGCGGACTCAGCTGCCATGCCCGCGTTCGACAACCTGCTGATCGTCGTTGCGGTCGCCTTTGCGGCGCCGCTTCTGCTCGGCTTCTTCCCCGGGCGTGAAGCTGCCCTCGGTCGTGCTCGAGATCCTCGCCGGGATCGTGATCGGCCCGTCCCTGCTGGGGATCGTGGAGGTCGACGACTCCGTCTCGGTGATCGCGGTGATCGGGCTGGCGTTCCTCCTCTTTCTCGCCGGGCTCGAGATCGACTTCGACAAGCTCCGCGGCCGCGTGCTGCGACTGACCATGATCGGCTTCGCGGTCTCGTTCGGGATCGCGGTGCTGGTGGCATTGATCCTGAAGGCGACCGGCCTGATCGAGACGCCGCTGTTGATCGCGGTCATCCTCTGCGCCACCTCGCTCGGTGTCCTGATCCCGGTGCTCAAGGACGCGGGCGAGATCTTCTCGACCTTCGGTCAGCTGATCGTCGCCGCCGGGACCATCGCCGACTTCGGCGCGGTGATCCTGCTCTCGATCTTCTTCTCCGGCGAGGGCGGGGTCGGATCCACGCTGCTCCTGATCGGCAGCCTCGTGCTCCTGGCGGTGGTGGTCTTCATCGCGGTCAAAAGCGCCGAGCGCTCCAGGCTTCTGCGCATGGACCTGGTCCGGCTCCAGGACACCACGGCGCAGATCCGCGTTCGCGGGGCGGTGGTGCTGCTGGTGGGGTTCGCCGCGATCGCCGACTCGCTCGGGCTCGAGTCGATCCTCGGCGCCTTCATGGCCGGCGCGATCCTCTCGCTGCTCGACCGCGACGAGGTGATGACCCATCCCGAGTTCAGGCGAAAGCTGGAGGCGATCGGCTTTGGCGTCTTCATTCCCGTCTTCTTCGTGACCAGCGGCGTCAACTACGACCTGGACGCTCTCCTCTCGAGCGCCTCGAACGTGCTCATGGTCCCGATCTTCCTCGCCGCCCTGATGGCGGCGCGCGGCCTCCCCGCCCTGCTCTACAGAGGCATGCTCGACGGGCGCCACACCGTGATCGCGGGCCTGATGCAGGCGACCTCGCTGCCCTTCATCGTCGCCGCGGTCGCCATCGGCCAGGACCTCGACCTGATCGACGCGGCCGAGGGCGCCGCCTTGATCGGCGCCGGTCTCCTCTCGGTCCTCCTCTTCCCGGCCATCGGCCTCGCACTGCTGAGGCGCGGCGGCTCGCCGCCGAAGCCGCAACCGGAGCCCGAATCCGACGCGATCATGGCCATGTAGGTCGGGGTGCCGGTGCCCTGTACTGGGCCTCGCCGGCGTCGATCAGGGGGATGCTGGACACGACGGTCGGCCGCTCGCTGCGCGGCCCGGCCACGGATGAACAAGCCGCCTACTGGGGCTCCGGCTCCTCGTAGAGGCTCTCGGCGGCGAGCTGATGCCCCTGGTTGCTCCAGATCTTGACCTCGAGGTAGAGCTCGTCCGGGAAACCCTTGACGGCGTCGAGCGCGAGCAGCGTGAAGCGCTCGTCGGTGACCGGCGTCTGATCGACGACCTCGGCCTCGAGCTCGGCGGTCGCGGCCTTCGCCCCTGGGATCAGTGGTGTGCCCCAGACGAGTGTGACGTCGCCGCGGCGATCGCTCTCACCCCGCCAGGTGCCGACCACCTCCTCGTTCAGGTCGATCATCCAGTCTGGGTTCTCGTCGGCGGTCACGTCGGTGAAGTCGGCACGGGCCTCGAAGTCCCCGGCTTCGCCCTCCTCTCCCTCGGCCGGCCGCGCGAAGGAGACGAAGCCGAAGTACTCGCTCGGCTCCGCCGCTCCCTCGACGGGAGCGACCGCCGGGACGTAGACCCGCCCGCCCCAGCCTCGCTCGGGAAACCAGGTCACCTCGCCCGGCGGCCCGCCCGCCTCGGAGAGGTGCGGTTCGCAGGCCCTGGCGAACTCGTCGCGCAGCCGCTGTCCCCAGCGGCCGTACGGCAGCCCCTCGACGCTGGCGTCCGCGATGAAGCGTGGAATGGGACGGCGAACCGGCGGCACGGATGCGTGACCCTACCCGAGCGCCTCGCGCAGTTCCCTCGCCGCCCGCTCCGGGGGAAAGACGTTCAGCTCGACGCCGGTCGACATCTCGAAGCCGGCGCGGATCCCGATCCGCGGCGCGATGTCCAGGTGCCAGTGGAACGACTCCGCCCCGCGCGGCGCGGTGATCGTCCAGGCGTTGAACTGCGGGACCGACCCGAAGCGGCCCTCGAGCGCCCGCAGCGCGGTACGAAGCATTCCGACGCCGACCTCCCCATCCTGCTCGAAGCTCGCCGCGGGGTTGCGGGGGATGATCCGCAGCTCGAAGGGAGAGCGGGACGCCCACGGGCAGATCAGCAGCGCGTCGTCGTCGATCGCCACGAGCCGATCCCTGCGCCGAACCTCCTCCGAGGCGATTGCCGCCAGCAGGTCGCCCCCCATCGTGTGCTGGTTGTAGGAGGAGAAGCGCTCGCGCTCCCTGGCCACCGCCGCGGGGACGAATCCGAGGGCGTAGAGCTGGGCGTGGCTGTGCTCGAGCGAGGCGCCCGCCTCGTGCCCCTCGTTGACTATGAGCTGGACGTACGCGGCGCGCTCGCCGTGGACACGCATTCGCTCGCGCCAGCCCGTGACGGCCGCCGCGAGCTCCTCGTCGTCGAGCTGGCCGAGGGAGGTGTGGTGCTTCGGCGAGTTGACGATCACCTCGTGGAAGCCGGTCGCAACCGAAGCGCCGAACAGGTCCACCTCCCGCCCGCGTGACGTGGTTCGCAGCGGGTCGCCGGCGGCCGCGAACCCGCCCCCGGCCTCGGCGCCGCCGTCCTGCGCGGTCGGTGTGTCGTCCTCCCAGGCCTGCGCCAGTGCCGGATAGAGGTTGGGAACGGCGCGAACCCGCCAGCCCGGCGTGTCGGGATCGCCGCCGCGGGGGCGGTCCGCCCAGATCTCGGGCGGGGTGCGGTCCTCGCGACCCTCGCAGAACGGGCACTTCTCGCGCGCGTCCTCGTCCGGCTCCGTGGGGACGCCGCCGAAGTCGAAGGGGCGGTCGGCACGCGCGGGGGAGAGAATCGTCCGCAGGCCGGTGAGCTGGTCGAGGCGGATCTCGGGCCTCGGCTTCTGATCAGCCACTCAGCGCCTTTCTCATCCTCACGTGCTCGATCTCCGCCTCGATGAAGGTTTCGCCCTCGGATGCATACCCGTGAGCCGCATAGAAGCTTTCCGCTCGCCGCTGTGCGTGGAGAACGATCTCCCTCCCTCCCCGCTCGCGGGCCTCGCGCTCGGCTCCGGCGAGCAGCCGGCCGCCGACGCCGTTACCGCGCAGTCGCCCGTCGACGACCATGCGCTCGAGCTTCCACCCGCCTTCTCCGAGGTCACGCAGCCGGCAGGTCGCGATCACGCCGCTGTCATCGAGCCCGACGATCTGCAGCGACTGGGCGTCGAGATCATCGAGCTCCTCCTCGGCATCGACGCCCTGCTCATCGACGAAGACCCGAACCCGGAGGTCCATCGCCGCCTCCACCTCCGCCTCGTCCCGGGCAGGGCGGACGGTCACCGTCAGCCTGCAGTCGCTCAGCTTTGCGACCGCGCGGTCAGGTGCTGGAAAGCTTCGATGAACTCGATCGGCAGCGGGAAGACGATCGTCGTGTTCTGGTTGACGCCCATCTCGAGCAACGTCTGCAGGTAGCGGAGCTGCAGGGTCGCCGGATTCTTGGAGATGATGTCGGCGGCGTCGGCGAGCTTCTCGGCGGCCTGGAACTCACCCTCGGAGTTGATGATCTTCGCCCGCCGCTCACGCTCGGCCTCGGCCTGACGCGCCATCGCCCGCTGCATCTGCTCGGGAATCTCGACGTCCTTGATCTCGACGGTGCTGACCTTGACTCCCCAGGGCTCGGTCTGCTCGTCGATGATCTTCTGCAGGTCCTCGTTGAGCCGCTCGCGCTCGGCGAGCAGCTGGTCGAGGTCTGCCTTGCCGAGAACGGATCGGAGGGTGGTTTGCGCGATCTGCGAGGTGGCGAGCAGGAAGTTCTCGACCTCGACGATCGCCTTGTTGGGGTCGATCACCCGGAAGTAGGCGACCGCGTTGACGCGGGCCGGGACGTTGTCGCGGGTGATCACCTCCTGCGGCGGGATATTGAGGGTCACCGTCCGCAGGTCCACCCGGACCATCCGATCGATCACGGGGACCAGCAGGATCAGCCCGGGCCCCTTCTGCGCGATCAGGCGGCCGAGGCGGAAGATCACTCCGCGCTCGTACTCCCTCAGGACCCGGACCGATGCGCCGAGGAAGATCAGCACGAAGAAGGCGATCACTACGAGGACGCCGATCGCTACCGCCATGGCTCTCTAGGCCCCTTTCTCGACGCTTGCCGAATCGTGCTCGTGGACGGGCTCGACCACCAGGGTCAGTCCGTCGACCGACCTGACACGCACTCTATTGCCTGGGTCGATCCTGCTCCCGCTCTCGGGAACCCGGGCCCGCCAGAGCGCGCCCTCGATGAAGACCTGGCCCTCGGGATCGAGGGGCTCCCGAACCTCTCCGACGTCGCCGACAAGCTCCTCGTATCCCGTCCTCACCGGCTGTTCGCGATGCGCCGCCAGGGCCTTACGGGACGCGAAGACCACGAAGCCCGCGAGGATCAGGCCACCGACGACGATCGCGGCGACCGGGAGGTCGTGGCCGGCGTCGCGCCACGCGAAACCCGCGCCGACCAGCGCCGCGACGCCGAGCAAGCCGAGCACCGTGGTGGGGGCGTGGGCCTCGGCGATGAAGAGCACGAGCGCCAGCGCGAGGAGCGCGATCGCGAGTCCTTCCATGGCCCCATTATCCGCCTGCGGCGTATTTGTTCACGTCCGCGACCAGATCCCCCTCGCTGCCATAGACCCCCGGGTGCGTGAAGACCTGCTTTCCCGAGCGGTCGTAATAGGTCGTGGTCGGGAACGCCTGCGGGGGCCCGCCCAGGTCCTGGGCGATCTTCAGGTCGGGGTCGCTGTAGGACGGATAGGGCAGCGGCAGCTCCGAGAGGAAGGTGTCGGCCGAGCCGCTCGAGTCGTTCGAGTTGACGCCGAGGAAGGCGATCTGCCCGCCGCGCTTCTCGGCGAGCGACTGAAACCAGGGGAATTCGAAGCGGCAGGGACCGCACCAGGAGGCCCACTTGTTGACGACGACGGGCGTGCCGCGCAGCTGGACGAGACGCGCGTCGAAGGCGTCGGGGCCCCCGTCTAGCAGTTGGTTCGCCTGGGCCCGGATCGTGGCGAGCTGCGGCGGCGCCCCCGAGATCGGCGCCTTGGCCTGCTGCTCGGTGAGCCGCGAGTCCGGGTTGCCGTTGCTCGAGCTGCCGCAGCCGCCGATCGCGAGGGCTGCGACCGCTGCCAGGGCAGTCAGGGCGCGAACGTGGGACGAGGCACGCGAAGCGAGGTTCACAGTCAGGGAATACGGGTCATCGGTCAAGAGTGCTTTAATTCCTATCGGTCCATCCAGTTCCTGGACCCAGGGAGAGCCCGGAGCGGAGAGCCGTTTTCGGGTGTCCCCCGTGATCAGGCCACATGCGCCTCGCCATCTTTGCGATTGGCGGGGAGCGGCGGATCAAAGAGCCTCAGATGGCTGAAGAGACCAAGGCAGCCGCCAGAGCGGCGAAGGCGCCTACGAGCGCCGACATAGAACGTGCTCGCGAGTTCGCTCGAGAGCCCTTCCTGCTGGAAGGCGAGACACCGAAGGACCTCGCCCAGGGGACGCCCCGGCGACGTGCGCTCGACGCTGCCCTGGCGGAGATCGACGAGGGGCGCGAGGCGCCCTCGATCGAGTGGCGGCGCGACTTCTCACTCCTGCTCGGCCTGGAGCGCCTGCTCTCCGAGGACGAGCCCCACCTCGCCGACGGCGCCGAGCTCTCCGCGCACCAGGTCGACGCTCTCTCCGGCACGCTCGCGGCGCTGATCGCCGACGTCCAGGAGCGCCTCAACGGGCATCCCTGGACCGGCAACGGGAACGGGCGGACGGCCGCTGCGGCGACGGCCGAGGTCGAGGAGCCCTCCGAGACGGACGAGGAGCAGGAGAACGGCTCCGAGAACGGTGAGGCCTTCGAGGACGAGGAGGACGAGGAGGCCACGGAGGAGGAGGAGGCCGAGGACTGGTCCGAGGAACAGGACGAGGACATCGTCGAGGAGGCACCCGACGATCCGGGTGCCAGCCGCCGCTTCTGGTTCGAGCATGCGACCGGCGCCGGCAAGACCGTCGCCGCCGTGGGCTTCGTCGAGGCCTCCCGCACCGGCGGGATCCTGATCCTCACCCACCGCCGCAACCTGGTCGACCAATTCATCGGCGAGATCTCCGACCGTGGCTACGTCGACCGCCTCTCGCCGGCGCTGCTCGACGGCGCCGATCATCCCTACGGCCCGGTCACCGTCGAGACCTATCAGTGGTTCGTCCGCAACGCGGGCCGGATCTCGGACGCCTACTCGATCGTGATCTGCGACGAGGCGCACACCGCGCTCGGCGAGAAGACGAGCGCCTGCATCCGTGCCTGGCCCGGCCCCGTCTTCATCGGCATGACCGCCACCGGCGCCCTGATCGCCCGCCACGTCGCCGACCTCTTCCCCACCCAGACCTCCCGCTTCGATCTCGCCCAGGCCGCCCGCCGAGGTGTGATCGCGCCGCTCCGCTGCGTGCGCATCCCGCCCGGCCCGGGCGTCCGGACGATCGCGAAGGTGCCGCTCCGCAAGGGCGAGGTCGACCAGGACTTCGACCAGGAGGAATTGGCCAAGCTGCTGGACCAGACGCCCTTCAACGTGGCGATCGCGGACCTCTACCGCTCGCGGTTCCGGCGCGTGCCGGGCGTCGTCTACACGGCCGGTGTCAAGCACGCGAACCACGTCGCCAAGGCCTTCCAGGATGCGGGGATCAACGCCCGCGCCGTATCCGGCGAAACGCCGAAGCGCGAGCTGGCGGAGATCCTGGCCGGGTTCGAGCGCGGGGAGGTGGACGTGCTCTGCAACGCGATGCTGCTCGCCGAGGGGTGGAACAGCCCGCGCGCCACGATCTGCATGCACCTCGCCCCCACGGCCTCGCGCCGGGTCTATCAGCAGCGCGTCGGGCGCGTGACCCGGCGCAACCCGGGCAAGGAGGCGGGCCTCGTCATCGACTTCGTCCACCCGGCCACCACCCACGACGAGACGATCGTCACCCTGCACAGCCTGCTCGACCGCGACGTCTACCGCGGCGGCGCGATCGTCGTCGGCCCGGTTCGCCGCGGACGGGGTCGCCGGGTCCGGGTCGAGAAGCGGGTGGTGCCTGTTTCCGATGACGGCAATCGCCGCCTTCGCGTGCTCGAGCGTGAGCTCTGGCGGATCGCCGTCGAGAACCTGAATCACTCCGAGCAGCACGTCTGGGCCGCGCTCGCCGGCGCTCGCGTCAATCCCTCCGGCTGGCGTCGCGCCAAGGCGATGCTCCAGCACGACAACACCAAGGAGCTCCGCCGCCGCTTCCTGCTGACCTGCGTGCAGCGAAACCGCAACCAGCAGCTCCGCATCAAGGCCCTGACCGAGATCGCCGTGCTGCGGGACGCCGACGCCTTCGACGATGCGATCGACACGGTCGGCACCTGGTCGCGGGATGATCGACGCGCCGGGACGAAGGTTCTGCTCGAGGCACTCGCCGAGCGCCGCATCGGGCGCCGGGACCAGGCCCAGGCCTGGGTCTGGCGGCTTGCCGACTACACCCGCGATCTGCACGAGGAGTACGCGGTTCAGCGCTGGCCCGAGACCAAGCGGCTGCTCGGCCTGCTGGTCAACTCCTCGGGGCGTGCCCACGGCCGCAACGCCCGCCGTTTGGTGCACGCCTCTCGTAACCAGGACCGCCGCCTCGCCGCTGCTCTGCTCGCCGCCGGAATCGCCCATACCCCGGAGGGTGAGGAGGTGCTGCGCGGAGCGCGGATGCGCGCCGCCCGCAAGCCCTCCGCGGTCGCCCGTGAGCTGCTCCGCAACTTCCCGAAGTCGGGTGGTCGCCGCAGGCGGCGCAAGCGCAAGGGCGCCAAGGGGAACGGCGCTGCCGAGAAGAGCGGCGCCGCGACACGGGCCAACGGCGACGTGACCGAGGGCCAGACCGACGAGCACGAGGTCGAGGCGGGGGAGCCCGACGCGGAGGAGCTCGAGAGCCCCAGCCAGAACGGCGCGACGCCGGAGGCCGAGGCCGAGGAGCTCGAAGCGGCCGAGGACTAGCGCTCGACGGCGAGGTGGACCTCGCCAGCGCCGAGGGCCACGCGCTCCCCGTCGTCCTTCTCCACGACGAGGTGCCCGCGCTCGTCGATTTCCGCGGCGGTGCCCTCGCCGTCGCCCCACGAGATTCGCTTGCCGGCGAGCGCGTCCCGCGCCCGGAAGGCGGCGAGCACCTCGTCGCCGCTGGCCGAGCTCCAGCGGCCGAGCGATTCGTTCAGGGCCGTGAGCGCCCGCCGGACGCCGGCCGCGCCGCCCGGCGGCAACCCGCCCTCCGCCTCGGTGGGCAGCAGCGAGACCGCCGCTTCCCGTAGGTCCGCGGGGAAGTCGTCCTGCGGGATCGCGACGTTCACGCCGACGCCGATCACGGCCCAGCCCTCGTCGGGACGGGCCTCGACCAGGACGCCCGCGACCTTCCGCTCGTCGATCCAGACGTCGTTCGGCCACTTCACCTGGCAGCGGACAGGCGCCACCGACTCGGCCGCCTCGCAGACCGCTACGGGAACGGCGAGTGGGAGCGGCGGCGCGTCATCGGCGGCGAACGGCCGGAGCAGCGCCGAGTAGAGCAGGCAGGAGCCGGCCGGCGCGAACCACTCGTTCCCGCGCCGGCCGCGGCCGGCGGTCTGTTCGGCGGCCGTGATCACGAGCCCGCCCGGCGCGCCGGCCAGCGCCAGGTCCTTGGCGCGCTCGTTGGTCGAGTCGGTGCGGCGGAAATGACGGTGCGGGCTGCCGAAGCTCACCATGGCCCTCGGCATCCGGCGTCCACGTTCACTTGAGCGGCCGCAGCGTGACCTCGCGGTCGGGCGCGAGATCCATCAGCCCCGCGGCGCTGCCCCCGCTGACCGCCAGCGCGAGCGCTCCCGACGAATCCTCGAAGACCAGCACGTCGCCGGAGTCGACATCGGCGAAGGTGCGCGCCCAGACCGCCTCGAAGCGGCCGTCGGGCGCCCGCACCTCGATGGCCTCGGCGGGCCGGAGAGGTCCGTCCGAGAGCATGGAGGCGTCGAGGTCGAGGGTCACGTTGCCGTAGCCGTCGATGTGGATCGCGTGCGCGACGACTTCGTCCGGCCTGATCTCCGGGGTGGGCAGGTCGAGGGTTACTAGCGAGCCGGGATCGATCGACTGCCCGACCTCCTCCAATCGCGCCCCCAGGGAGAGGTGCGCGGCCACAGGAGCGAACAGGTCGCGGCCGTGGAAGGTCGCCGACACCGGCTCGAGGCGGAACGGGGAGCGCGAGAGCTCAACGGCGTCGAGCGCTCCGCCCAGCCGGTCGAGCGCGCGGGCGAGCAGGCCGTTGTCGGGGCCGACGAGCAAGCGCCCCTCGGCCGCGGCCACGGCCACCGCTCGCCGCGGCGAGCCCACGCCCGGGTCCACGACGGCCAGGTGCACGCCGGGCGGGCATGACCGAATGGCGTTGGCCAGCACGATCGCGCCCTGACGGACGTCCTGCCGGGCAATGCCGTGGCTCAGGTCGATCAGCGGCGCGCCGGGCGCGATCTGCGCGATCACCGCTCGGCAGACGCCCGCGAACTCGTCCTCGTAGCCGTAGTCGGAGAGGAAGGTGATCGGCCGGGGCTGAGCCACGGCGGAATCAAACCACGGCGTGCCGCATGCCTAGTCGCTCGCCGGTCCGTTCAATCGGTTCGTTCGGGGCTGACCGCCGCATCCAGCAGCGCGGCGACGAGGCCGTCGATGTCGTGCCGTTCGGCTTCAACGTCCACGGCGAGCCCGGCCTCGCGGATTGCCTGGCTCGTGACAGGGCCGATTGACACGATCCGCGCCCCCTTCGGCAGACCGTTGCCGGCCGCCTCGACGAAGTTCCGGACGGTCGAGGAGGAGGTGAAGGTGATGAAGTCGGCGTCGCGCGCGCGCTCGAGCGCCTCGGGATCCGGCTCCTCCGCCACCGTCTCGTAGAGGGTGACGACGTCGACCTCCGCGCCCTTCTTGCGCAGCGCGTCGGGCAGCAGCTCGCGTGCCTCGGCGGCGCGGGCGATCAGCACGGGCTTGCCCCGGAGGTCGAGGCGGTCGAGCTCCCGGACGAGCTCCTCGGCGACGAAGCGGTCGGGGACGATGTCGGCGAGCACGCCGTGTGCCGCGAGCGCGGCCTCGGTGCCCGCTCCGATCGCCGCGACGCTCGCATTGGCCAAGGCGCGGGCGTCCCGGCCCTGGGTGGCCATCGCCTCGAACAGGAGATTCACTCCGTTCGTGCTGGTCAGGCAGACGAGCGCGTAGGCGTGCAG
>DATIDP010000106.1:0-17142 GCA_035456265.1 Solirubrobacterales bacterium
GGCGGCGACCATGAAGCCGTTGATCACGCAGAGCGCCGCGCCGTAGGCACCCAGCCAGGGCACGAGGAGCGGCGCGGAGCCGAGGAAGACGACGGCCGAGGTGATCGCAGCCCCCACATACGCCGCCCGCTTCTTCGGGAACGCGGAGAGCCGGTAGACGCTGATGAACAGCCCGTAGGAGAGGAAACCGCCGCCGATCAGCGGGATCAGGGGTGCGGCCGCTCCGTAGGCCGGCGGCGCGATCCGAACGAGGCCGTCGGCGGCAGCGGTCATCAGGAGGATCAGCAGGAGGCCGACCATCACGAAGTAGGAGAGGAGCTTGCCCCCGAGCGCCTCCTTGCCACGGGACTTGATCGCCGCCGCAAAGGTCGGCGTCTGGACGAGCGGGGTCCAGGCCATGAACAGGGCCGCGGTGAAGTAGTCCAGGAAAGCGCCGAAGCGGCCGGCCAGGCGGTAGAGCCCGACCACCCGGTCGTCGTTCGTGAAGTAGGACACCGCGTAGACGTCGACGTTCTGGGCGATCCAGAGCGAGATCAGGATCGGGACGAAGATCCCGCCCCGCTTCAGGATCATCCGCGCGTGCATCCGGTCGAGCCTGAGCACGTAGCTGTGCCGCGTCGCGATCAGCCCGACGAAGACCGAGGCGATTCCGCCGAGCGCGGTCCCGAGGATCGCGCCCTTCACGCCCATTCCCGCGGCGGTGAAGGCGATCACCCCGCCCACCACGAGCACGGGCCGCACCGACTGGAGCGCCACGAAGCGCTTCGGCTTGCGCTCCATCCGCAGGATGTTCGTGACGAGGCGCCAGAGCGCGCCGGAGGCACCCGAGACCGCCGCGATGATGATCAGGTCGGCGTCGCCCGAGTTGCCCAGGAGCTTGTCCGCGAACCAGGACGACGCCGCCACGATGATCAGCGTCCCTCCCAGGGTGACCACGGTGGTGATGATGAGCCCGGTGCCCAGGGCCCGCCGCTTCGTGCCGGCCTGCGACGACTCGACGTCCTCGTCGGCGATGTCCTCCTCGCCCGCGGACCCGAAGACCCAAACGAAGGTGCCCTGCAGGGTCCCAACGTTGTAGATGATGGTCAGGAACGCGGCGAAGGTGAGTAGCAGCGCGAGCTGCCCGAACTGGGCAACCGAGAGGAACCGCGTGACGACGGCGATGCTGATCAGCGCCAGGACGAAGCCGATCACCGCGCCGATCACGTAGATCGACGTGTCGCGGGTCAGTGCGGCGCCCCAGGCCTCTCCAGCCCTGGATTCCTTCCGCCTCTCCTCGCCGCCGTTCACCTTGGTCCCTTCGCTCTCGGTCATGACGGCTTCCTCGCCACCAGGTGCTGATACCGGGCGATCGGCTTCATGAACTCCGGCCACCGGCTCGCCGGCGAGGCGGCCAGGGTGACGTCGGTGAACCCGGCGCGCCTCAACTCCCGCTTCGCCTCGAGCGGCGAGACCAGCCTCACCTGCGAGCGCGGCCGTCCCAGCCGCTCCGCCAGCCGGGTCGCGGCGTGCGGGGGCAGCAGCGGGATCAGCGGCAGGCCCGTGAACTGGTCGCGGGGGTGCCAGCGGTTGGGGTTCCTGATCACCACGAATCCTCCGGGCTTGAGCACGCGGGCCGTCTCGGCGAGGGCGGAGCGCCGGTCCTCCCGGTCGACGATGTAGCAGAGGCTGTTGTTCTGAATCGCAAGATCGAAGCTCTCATCGGCAAAGTCGAGCTTCTCCATTCGTCCCTGGCCGAACTCGACCGGTAGCTCGTGCTCGGCGGCCACGGCCCTGCCGACCTCGAGCCGGTCTGCGATCGGATCGATGCCGGTGACGACCGCGCCCCGGCCCGCGAAGAAGACGGCCAGGGCACCGAAGCCACACCCCAGGTCGATCAGGCGCAGGCCCTCGACGGAGTCCCGCCCGGTGACCCGTCTCAGCGTCTCGAGGAGGGGGGCGGCGCGCCGCTCGACGTACCCCGAGTTCGTCTCCAGGGTGTTGACGCCAGCCGGCCCGTCGAGGCTCTCGCCGCGCTCCGCGTAGAAGGAGAGCACGTTGCTGCGCAGCGAATCGGCGATCGGGGTGAAGTCGCGGGCGCTCATGCGGGTGGCTCGTCGGTGCCGGTGCGAATCGGCCGGCTGGCGCGCCGGCCGTCGGACAGGGGCTGGTTGGGAAGGATCGTCCCGAGCATCCGGTCGGTCCAGAGGCTCGGGCCGGAGGCCCAGTTGTTCGGGTGGGTGACGGTCAGGATCGGAGAGGCCCGCTCGGCGAGCTTCTCGAGCGGATCGATGCCCTCCATCCAGCCTCCCTCGGAGGCGATGCGGTCGGTGAGCCAGAGACCCAGATCATGTCCGCGCATCACCTCGTTGCCGTCGTAGTCGATCCCGTACTCGGAGCAATCCTGCCCTTTCAGCAGCAGGGCGTTGTGTACCTCGGGGATCCGCGAGTCCCCATGCGGCACCGCGACGTGGCACGGCCCGAAGAGGCCCTCGAACGCGGCGAGCTCCGAGCGCAGGACCTCGCGGCAGCTCTCGATCAGCTCCTCGCTCGGCTCCTCGTGGAGATCCCGCTGGAGCGCGATGCGGCTCATCGTCTCGTAGTGCAGGCCGACCTGGAAGCCGTCGCGCTTGACCTTCTCGACGACCGCCGGGTGAGCGGTCCGCCAGCGGAAGTACCAGGAGGAGCGCACGCCCAGCTCCTTCTCGATCGCCGCCATCCTCAGCGCGGAGCGCGGGTGCTGGTCGACGTCGTGGCGCAGGATGAGCGTCGGCTCGCCCTCCACCGGCCGGCCCGCGCTCACCCAGTCCTCCAGGGAGAGGATGCGGTAGCCGTTCTCCTGAGCCGAGCGCAGGAAGCGCTCGTACTCCGCCCATCGCGACCGGGAGAAGGTCCGCGAGAGCCTCGGCCTGACCCGCGCGGGGCCGGAATCCTGGCGTTCGAGCGTCGCGTCCATCAGGCCGCCGCTGCCGCCGCCTCGCGGTACACCGCGGCCAGGCGCTCGGCCTCGCGGTCCCAGTTGAGGACCCCCGCCGCCTGGCGAGCGGCGTCGCGGAACTCGATGTTCCTCTCCGGCTCGAGCATCTCCCCAAGCTTCGCCGCGACGTCCTCCACCTCTCCGGGCTCGGCGAGGAGCCCGATCCGGTGCTCGTTGACCAGCGCGCTGATCGCGGGCAGATCGCTGCCCAGCACCGGCAGACCCGCCGCGACGTACTCGAACACCTTGTTCGGCAGGCTCATTCGATAGGAGAGGCACACCGGCTGGATCAGCGCAAGGCCCACGCTCGCTCCGCTGATCGTCTCGATCAGCTCATCCGGCGACACGGCACCGGCGAACTCGACGCGGTCCGTGACGCCCTCCGTGCGTGCAAGCTCGATGAGCTGATCCAGGTACGCGGGCCTGGCGGGCCCAACCAGGCGCAGGCGCACGTCGTCGAGGTGGTTGAGAGCCATGATCGACAGCTCGAGGCCGCGCCCCGTGGTCAGCGCCCCTACATATAGGGCGACCCGTTCGCCGTCCGCGGGGGCCGACGAGGCACCGTTCTCCGATCCCGGGGGGAGCGTCGAGGCCTCGGGGATGTTGCGGATCACCCCAGGGCGCGAGATCCGGTAACGGCGAGCCATCACCTCCGCGTAGCCCGGGCTGGCCGTGATCGTGCGGTGGGCGAGATGCACGAAGAGGAACTCGCAGGCCATCAGCCACCAACGGGGCTCGCGGCGCCCATTGCGGTCGGGCCAGAGCTCATGCGAGTCGTAGACCACGGTGCTGCCGCCGATCAGACGGGCCGCCACCCCGACCCACATCGTGTTGTAGTCGTTGCAGTGGATGAGGGCCGGCCGGACCTCCCGGACCACGGCGATCGCCCGCCGGTAGAAGTCGAGCGTCCGCATCCAGCGGTGGACCCGGATCGCCGCCCTGAGCAGGAGATTCTGTGAGTGCATCGGCTGCTGTAGCCCACCGGCCGGTCCGAAGCCGGGCGCCCGCGAACGGCGGGTGAGCCTCCTCTGCAGTGAGCGAGCCCAGGCGAAAGGCGATGTCGGCTCCAGGCGCCTGACGGGCGTGCCCGCCTGCTCGTCACGAGTCTCGCGGACGTCCTCCGCGACCACCCCGAGGATCAGCGGCCGGTAGCCGATCTTTCTCAGCGTGCCGGCCTCCCTGAGGATCCTGGAG
Organism: Solirubrobacterales bacterium; assembly: GCA_035456265.1. GTDB lineage: Bacteria > Actinomycetota > Thermoleophilia > Solirubrobacterales > 70-9 > DASUPK01. The sequence goes on from DATIDP010000106.1 coordinate 4,151, forward strand.
TCGTACATGCAGGGGCCACGGCGGATGATCAGCGCGGTCCTGCCCGCGCCTGTTTCCTCGAAAGCTTGGTCTTGGGTCCCGGTCGAGGCCCCCATTGCCGTCATCTCCCTGCGTCCGCTTGGTGGTCAGCGAAAGGGTAGGTGCTGATCACGCCGAATCCGGCAGGATCTCTACGCTGGGCCGACGCTGCCGATGAGGGTCTCGATCATGTTCCGCCCGCAAGGGGAGGCGCCGGACCGTGCGGCCGGAGTGGCGGCGGCGCTCGAGGGCGCGGGCCACGAGGTCGGTCGGAAGGTAACTAGGGGGGTGTCGGATGCGATCCGAAGCGTGGTCGGAGAATCGCCCGAGGTGGTGCACGCCGTGGGCGCTCAGGCCTTCGGCCCCGCCGCGGTCGCGGCCCGACTCGCCGGCGCGGCCCTCATCTGCGAGGCGCTGCCGGCGGATCGCACGTCCGCCGGCGGCGTCGCGCGCGCCATGCGAACCGCGGCCGGCGGGGCGCGGGGCGGTACGGTGCTCGCGCCCGACGACGGCCGGTCGAGTCAATTGCGAACGAAGCTCGGCCTTCCCTACTCACCGGTGGTGGTCGGCGGGCTGGAGAGTCCGGCCTCGGTCGCAGTGCTGAGCGCGGTCTACGACCGCCTCCCCCGCATCAACCCGGAGCTTCCGGCTGACGGCGCCGGTGGGGTGGATCGCGCCCGCAGGTGGCTCGGCGAGCTGCTCGAGCCGGCCAGACGGGGCGGTCTCCGCCGGCCCCGAGCCCTGATCGCATATGCGCGCGGGCGGCGCCTGCGGGCGCGCGGAAAGCTGCCGGGAGCCGCGGAGGCGCTTGGCGAGGCGGCGCGACGCGACCCTGCCGATCCCATGTACGAGCTCTACGCGGCCAAGGCCCTGCGGGAGTCGGGAGAGCGCGATCGGGCGCTGGAAACGCTGGAGACACTCGTCGCCAGACCCGACGCCGGGCCCGGTGTCCTCGGCGAGGCCGGCCTGGAGCTGACCAGGCTCGGCGAGCGGGAGCGGGCGAAGGCGCTCGCCGCACGGTTGGCCGAAGGCGCGGCCGAGGACCCAGCGTCCGCGGAATCCCTGGCGGAGGCCGCTCGCGTCCATGCCGCCGCCGGCGACCTGAACTCGGCCCGCGACCTCGCGCTGCGGGCAGCCGGGGAGGCGCCGGACCGGTCGGACGCGCAGCGGACGGCCGCCCTGGCGCTCGAGCTGGCGGGCGAGCCGTCACGGGCTGTGGAGCTCGCAAGGCGGTCCGGCGAGCGCGACCAGGAGCGCAGGCTGGCCGGACTGCTCCGCGAGCTCGAGCCCGGCTGGACACCCAGGCTGGACCGAATTGCGCGGATCGGCCGCGGGGCCACGCGAGCAGTGCTGGCGCTGCTCGAGGTCTCCCTCCCCCATGCTCCCTCCGGCTACGCCTATCGCTCACGCGATCTTCTGGAAGCGATTCGCGAAGCCGGCTTCGACGCCCTCGCGGCCACCAGGCTCGGCTTTCCGGCGAGCCGCGGACTCGCCGGCTGGTCACCCATCGAGCAGGTCGATGGGGTCGTCCACCACCGCTACAACGTCCCGGGCCTGCGCCAGTACAGCGGTGTGCCAGTCGACGTGAGGGTGCATGAGAACGCCGAGCGCATCCTCGATCTGGTCGAGAGCACCAAGCCCGCGGCGATCGTCGCGGGGACGCCCGATCTCAACGGAGTCGCGGCGCTCGCCGTCCGCTCCGCCACGGGGATCCCGGTGGTCTACGACGTCAGGGGATTCCCCGAGATGAGCTGGGCCGCCCAGACCGGCGGCTCGGACACCGAGCTCTATCGCGCCCGGCGTGCCGCGGAGACGGCCTGCGCGTCTGCGGCGGACGCCGTGATCACCCTGAGCGAGACCATGCGAAGCGAGCTGTCCGGCCGAGGGATCGACTCGGAGCGGATCTTCGTGGTCCCGCAGATCGTCGATGTCGAGCGGTTCGCACCGCGACCGGGCGACGACGATCTCGCCCGCTCCTACGGGCTCGACGGCCGCCTGGTGATCGGCTCGGTGACGTCGCTGACGGACTACGAGGGCATCGACGACCTGATCCGCTCCGTCGCACTGGCCCGGGCGGAGCGACCCGAGGTCGCTGCACTGGTCGTGGGCGATGGCGCCTACCGACCGGCGCTCGAGAAGCTGGTGGCGGAGCTCGGGCTCGGCGAGTCGGTTGTCTTCACGGGCCGGCTCGAACAGGACCGAGTGCCCGATCACTACGCCCTGCTCGACCTGTTCGCGATCCCGCGGCGGGATCTGGAGGTCTGTCGCGCCGTCACCCCGCTGAAGCCCTTCGAGGCGCTGGCGATGAGGCTCCCGGTCCTGGCCAGCGACCTACCGGCCCTGGCCGAGATCGTCTCGGCGTCGGGCGGCGGACGAACGGTGACTCCAGGATCCGACCGCGAACTCGCTCGGGCGATCGTCGATCTCGCCGGCGATGCCTCGGCCAGGGAACAATTCGGCCGCAACGGCAGGGACTACGTGCTCGCCCACCACACCCCCGATCGGGCCAGCGCTGCGATCGGCACCGCCCTGGCCGGTCTCGTGGGCGAGAATGGAGGGACGAGGTGAACCCTGAGTCCGACATGAACGGCGCCCGGGCCCTGGTCATCGCCGACGGGCAGTTCCATTCGCTCTCGGAGCCCTCCTCGCTGGCCGGGCTCGGAGCGGTCGACGGGGAGTACCGCCAGCCCGCTCCCCCGGACCACGTACCCGAGCCCCTCAACGGCCATGTCCGCGAGACAACGCACGAGCCCCGGATGCCGGCGGAGATCTACCTGACGATCGACACCGAGGACGACTACTTCCCCGTCCCGCACATGCTGACCGGCGAGGGCATCGGCGAGGAATACGGCGCCTACGGGATCCTCGAGATCCTCGACCGCTACGGCCTGACGGCCACCTGGTTCGTCAACGTCTACGAGGCCCACCGGCACGATGACCCGACCACGGTCGAGCGCCTCGTCAAGACCATCGCCGAGCGTGGCCACGAGGTCGCCCTCCACACCCATCCGTCCGAGGACCTCGAGCTCTACCCCCGACCGCTCTACTGGTTCAACGCGGACCAGCAGAAGGAGATCCTCGGCTATGGCGCCGACCTGATCGAGCAATGGACTGGCAGCGCGCCGGTCAGCTTCCGGGCCGGCGGCTACGTGCTGAACGACGAGACCTTCGAGGCGCTCGAGGCGCTCGGCTTCCGGATCGACTCATCGGTCTTCTTCAGCTCCCCGAACAACCGGATCACGCCCTTCACGGTGAACGCGGTGCGGATGCGAGGCCAAGTCATCGAGGTTCCCGTCACCTACGTCCCCCGGGTCCAATCGGACGGCTACATCGACCACCGGAAGTTCGACGTGAACTGGCTGACGGGCGACGAGCTCGACCGGGTGGTTGATCGGGTCAGCGAGTTCGGGATCGGCCAGGCGATGTTCATGATGCACAGCTTCTCCTTCATCGACAAGGCGTCGCTCAAGGAGGACGACGCGGGAACGGACCGGGCTCTCTACCGCAGCGCCCCGATGCGCTCCCGCTTCGTCGAGATCTACGGACCCAAGCCGGAGCTGCGCGAGCGCTTCGAGCGCTTCGCTGATCACATCGCCCGGGACGAGCGGGTCGAGGTGAAGACGCTGGCCGCCGCCACGGACGGCCTCGCGCGCCGCGCCACCGTGCCGTACCCGGACGTCGTGCCGCTGGTCTAGCGGCGCGACAGGTCCAGCGCGTCGCCCGCGAGCTGGACTACCAGCGGGCCATCGCCGATCCCGGTCACGACCACCTCCGCCGAGCGGCCGGACAGCTGCCCCTCGACCCAGGCCGGCTCTGGCTCGCCGTCCGCGGGGCCGAGCGAGAGGAGGTAGCCGAAGGTGCCGCCGCCGTAGCGGGAGAGGACGACCGTCGTGCAGGCCACGGGATGATCGACGTGGGGAAAGTAGAGGCCGCCCATCGGCGGGCTGGTTCTGCCCCGCAGAGCCGAGACCGAGTCCGGCGCTCCCCCCTCCTCCTCGAACGGCGCCAGCCAGCCGACCCGGCCGCCGTCGCGCCCGAGCTCGACGGCCCCGCTCTCCAGCACCGTCGCGCTCAGATCGGGGCTGAGCTGCAGGTAGCGCTCCACCAGCTCCGCCTGGGTCGCCCAGAGCTCGTCGATCACGGCGAGCGCCTGACCGGGGCGGTAGACCAGGAGCCGCCTGGCGGTGCGGTCGTCGGGGGCGATCCTGGGGTTCTGGGCCAGGATCGCATGGACGTCGCCGAGTGAGCCGGCCGCGACCAGGCCGGTGCCCCCGCCGCCCCGGGGATCCGCGATCCACGTGTAGGAATCGAGACCGATCCCGCTGTGGGCGGATGGCGACACGCAGAACTGCCGCGCCGCGCTCTCGTAGTCGTAGCCGGGGTTGCCGGCGTCGCCGACTAGCAGCCGGCCGTCCTCGTACAGGCAGAACGAGAGATCGTCGGAGTGCTTGTGCCCCTGACTGTGGAACCCGGCCGTCACGAACAGGTAGCTGCCGCCCTCACGGACCATGCAGTAGCCGGATCTCGGGAAGGACCGCAGGCCGGAGGACCTGGCGGCGGCCTCCTGCACCGCCCGGCTCGGCTCGACCCCGGCGCTGGTGTCGCCGATCGTCGGCAGGGTCCCGTCGGGAGCGGTCATCCACGCGGTCGCCTCGTCCATCCGCTCCAAGAGAGGGCCGAGCTCGCTCTCCGGCAGCAGCCCCTTCGACCCGAACCGCTCGAGAGCTCCTCGCACGACCAGCTGGTAGGAGGGCGAATGCTCGAGGTGAACTCCCTCGGTGGTCTCGATCGTCCGGTCCACGGTCTCCCGGAACCGCTCCGCCGCCACCGTCGCCCACTCCTCGGACTCCGGAATGAAGGGCAGAGCATCGGCGGCGAGATGGAGCGCCGCGTCGCTGAACATCCCGTGGTTGTGCCCGTGCTGGTAGTTCTCGTCGGCGAGCAGGAAGTCGACGTGCTCGATGGCAGATGCGGCCAGCACCTGCCGCTGCCCCCGGTCCAGCCCGCCGAGGCGCGAGCTCTCGCGAAGCAGGTGCGAGAGATGGACGAGCCTCGCTGCCGCCGAGTGGTCGTACCAGGCGTATTTGTGCGGGCTGGGGTGGTCCTGAGGGTTCTGCTCGATCCAGTCCTCGAACAGGACCGCCAACGACGGAAAGAGCGAGGCGCGCGTGTCGTCGGGCACCTCGGCCGCCATCACCGGGTCGGCGAAGAAGAAGCAGTTGAGCAGGAACGCCCCCTCGTCGCTCTCCTCGTAGGGCCGCCGCGACCAGTCGACCGGCGGGCGCAGCGTTCGCAGCTCCCCGCCGACCCGGAAGCGGCCCTCACGGGCCGCCTCGAAGTCGCCCTCCCGCGGGTGGCTCGCGTGAACGCCGACGAACGCCCGCGGCTCAAGCTGACCCGCGTTCTCGTCAAGTGCTTCGAGCAGCGCGGCAGAGCGGCTTTCTCGGGAGCCTTCGCGTTTTGAAACTCTTCCGAGACCCAGCATGCCCTTCCTTGGCAGGACTCGATGACAGACGCGCTGGATCCTGACACAGCGATAGCGCTGCGCCGGGAGCACGCATTCCCGCCCGCGCGCCTCTCGGCCTTCGAGGATCCGGCCGATGAGAAATCATCCCACGGCTCCCAGCGCTACTCGGCCCTGGTCGGGTTCTATGGCGATCGCGAGCCCTCCTGGTACGAGGGGATCACGAGCGAGTTCGCCGGGTTCGACCGCGTACTCGACCTAGGCTGCGGCCCCGGTCTCTCGCTCGATGCCCTCAAGGCGCACGGCGTCCGCGAGCCCATCGGCATCGACCGCTGGCTGGGCTTCCTCGACGACGCCGAGGCCGCGGGGCGCAGGGTGATCCTCCACGACCTGACGCTGCCGATGCCGTTCTTCCGATCCGGGTCATTCGAGGGCCTCTTCAGCCACTTCGCCCTCGACTACATGTCGCCGATCGGCGTGCAGCAGGTCCTGCTCGAGGCGCGCCGGCTTCTCTCCCCCGGCGGCCTGATGGTCCTCTACATGGCCGGTGTGGGCCTCGCTCTCGGTGACCCTGCGCGCACCACCCCCTACGACGAGACCGCGATCACCAGGCTGCTCGCCGCCGCCGGCTTCGACGATTTCGAGATCGACCATCCCGGGGACCGGCGGAACACCGTCGTCCGCGCCCGGGGGCCCGGCCCGGACCCGGCCGAGGAGTTCAGCGGAGACGAAACGGTGCTCGAATACGAGGTCGGCGGCGAGATCCAGGTCGCGGCCGGCCTCCGGTCGGTCCGCTCGGCCGCGGGTGAGCCGGTCGTCGGGATCGAGGTCAGCGACGGTCAGCGCTCGATCGGCTATTGGCCGCAGCTGCCGCCTCCGGCGGTCGAGGAGGACGGTGATGCGATTGAGGGCATGGCCCTCTGTGCGCGGCTGGTCGCGGTCGGGCCCGAGGAGTTCGACCTGCAAGGCTGGACGTGGCAGGGCTCGCGCGCTGTCGCGATCGACACGCTTCGCGTTCAAATGAGCCCCGAGCTGATCCGACTCCGCTTCGAGCCGGAGGAGGGCGCCCTCGAGCATCAGCGGGCCTGGCACCCGGTGCCGCCGATGCTCGAGCCCCCGGGCGATGCTTACACGACCATCGATCGCGCCTCGCCGGTGCACCAGCCGGACGAGGCGTGGACGGCGCGCGGGCGCCAGATCATCGTCGAGCGCGACGACGACGACGACGCGTCCGTGCGGGCGGCCGCGGAAAGCAAAGACCACTTCCTCGTGCACCGTCCGGATCCGGGCGGCCCGCCGGACGTGGCGGCGCTCGAGCGGGAATGGAAAGCGGAGCGGGTCCACGGCATCGTGCTCGACCCCGAGACGGCGCTGCGCCCCGAGGCACTGCCCCTGATCCTGTGGGCGGGCTATCGCGGAGCCCTCATCTATCTCGAGCCGGAATCCTGGGCGGAGGTCTCCTCCCTCACGACGGCGCTGCCGGCGGGGCTCGGGTCCCCGATCCTCATCGTCGATCCCGAGCTGAGCGGCCGCTCTGAGGCTGAGGCTGAGCTGGAGGGTTCCAAGGAGGCGATCGCCATGGCCCTCGATGCGATCCCTGGCCTGCACCTCGTGCTGGCAGGGGCGACGGCCGAGGTCGCCGCGGAGCTCTTCGGGCCTCACGCCACGCGCATCCTGGTCGGAGAGCCTGAGCGCGACGCCCGGGGCCGTGTGATCGACGAGGCCACCGAGAGCCTGCGGTACCTGACCGAGCGAAGCGCCCTGATCGCTCTCCGGAGCACGTCCGGAAAGACCGGCGGAGAGCTCGGAAGGGCCCCCCGTCTGGCGGGCGTCTGAACGGCTCAGGGAGGTTCCGGGCGGGGTCGATCGGCCACTTGTCCAGATCCGCGGCTAACCCCACAAGGTCTGCGGGAAAACACTCACAAACTGGCTTGTAAGCGGGAAAAGCAGCATCTACTCTGGCTTCGAGGGGTATAGGGACGATGCTTCGACTCATGCTGGCCACCCGGGCCGCGGCGCCGGGATCCATTGATTCCGCCTTCGCGCGGACGCAGTTGCGCATCACGCTCTGCTGCCTGGCGCTGGCGCTCGGGCTATTGCTCGTCGCCCCCGCCACCGGATCCGCCAATCCGATCACCGACGAGAACGCGCTCGCCGGCAGCTCCGGGTGGGAACGCGGCCAGGCCGACGCCCCGAACATCGAGGGCTATACGAGCAAGACCAGCGTCGCTCCGGGCGAGGGGATCAACTTCTTCGTCAGCACCAAGCCGACGGCCAGCTATCGGATCGTCATCTACCGGCTCGGTTGGTACAACAGCGCGGGCGCCCGTCAGGTGGCGTGCCTGCCCAGCTGCACGGGCACGTACGCCGGTGTTTCGCGGTCCACCCCGGACCCCAACGCGCAGACCGGGAAGATCGACGCCGGGTGGACATCCCAGTTGCCGTCCCCGTTCACCATTCCCGCCAATTGGACCTCCGGTGAGTACGTGGCCGAGTACGTGCTCACCAGCGGCTCGCAGAGCGGCTCAGCCCGCTACTCCCCCTTCGTGGTGCGCTCCAACGCACCCCAGGCTTCGGCGTCGAACATCCTCGTCGTCGTCCCCTTCAACACCTACCTCGCCTACAACAACTGGGGCGGCACGAGCGCGTACGAGAACGACACGAACAAGCACATCTTCGGGCTCGATCACGCCACCAAGGTGTCCTTCAACCGACCCTTCGCCCGTCGCGAGTGGCGCTTCTGGGATCTGCCGCTGCTCCGCTTCCTGGAGCGAGAGGGCTATGACGTCTCCTATGTGAGCGATACCGACGTCGATGCCAACCCCAGCATCCTGACCCAGCACCGCTCGGTGGTCGTCTCCGGGCACTCGGAGTACTGGACCAAGAACATGCGGGACGGATTCGACGCGGCCCGCGACCAGGGCACCAATCTCATGTTCGCCGGCGCCAACGACGCCTACTGGCAGGTCCGCTACGAGGACAGCACCTGTCCATCGGACAACACCGTGTGCAGCTCCCCGGGGGTAGGCGACAGGCGGACCATGGTGATCTACAAGGGGCCGAACGAGGGTCCCGAGGATCCCTATCCCGGAACCGCGAACGACACCAGCAAGTTCAGGGAGCTGGGCCGGCCGGAGTGCGAGCTCCAGGGCGGAGTCCAGTACGGCAGCTATTTCACAAACGACGGGTATCGCAACTACACGACGACCGCCGAGGGTGCGGCCGACCCCTGGGCGGTCGGCACGGGCTTGGGCACCGGCAGCACGGTCGCGGGACTGGTCGGCTTCGAGTACGACAGCTTCTTCCCGGACTGCCAACCACCCGGCGTACCCAAGGTTCTCTTCAAGTATCAGGGCCCGGAGACGAGCGCAGATCTCGACGCGGCGGCAGTGCGGTACACCGCGAACGGTTCGGGGGCGCGCGTCTTCTCGTCGGGCACCGAGCAGTGGGCGTGGGGCCTGGACTCCTACCGCTGGGATCCGACCCTGTTCACCGGGATACCAGCGACGAACACCGCGGTGCAGCAGTTCACCAGAAACATGCTCGCCGACATGGCAAAGCCAGCGGCCCCCGCCGCCGTGAGCGCGACAGAATCCGGGGGCTCGATCCTGATCGACACCACGTCGCGCACCGACCCCAGGATCACGTCGTACAAGATCTATCGCCATTCCGGAACAGCTGATTTCAAACCGGGTGATCCGGGCGTCACCCTTGTCTGCCAGAACGCGAGCGGTGACTGCGCCGACTCCCCAACGACCGGTACCTATCGCTACGCATCGGTCGCGGTCGACCAGTGGAATGACTCGGCCGCCGCCCTCTCCGGGCCGGTGACGCTGAGCGCCGCAACTGCCGTCAACGACTCAGCCACCGTGACCGAGGACGCCGCGGCCACCAGCATCGACGTGCTGTCGAACGACACCGATTCAGGCGGCAATCCGATCACGATCAACTCAGGCACCCAGCCCGCCCATGGGACCGTCGTTCTGACCGGAGGGACCGCCGGGGCCCGCACCGGCCTCACCTACCAGCCCAACGCCGACTACTGCAACAACCCGCCGGGGACGAGCCCCGACACCTTCACCTACACGCTCAACGGCGGCTCGACCGGGACGGTCTCGGTCACGGTCAACTGCGTCGACGATCCGCCGGCCGCCGTCCGCGACCCGGTCAGCCTCACCGAGGACGACCCCGCCACCGCGATCGACGTGCTCGCCAACGACACCGACATCGACGGCGGCCCGAAGACGGTCGGCTCGGTCACCCAGCCGGCGCACGGCACGGTGGTCCGAAACAGCGACGGCTCGGGGCTCACCTACCAGCCCAACGCGAACTACTGCAACTTCCCGGGTGGCGCCCCCACCGACGACTTCACCTACACGCTCAACGGCGGCTCGACCGCCACCGTTGCGATGACCGTCGACTGCGTCGACGATCCGCCGGGGGCCGCCACCGACACCGCGTCCGTCACCGAGGACTCAGGCGCAACCGCGATCGACGTGCTCGCCAACGACACGGACGTGGACGGCGGTCCGAGGACGGTCGGCTCGGTCACCCAGCCGGCGCACGGCACGGTGGTCCGAAACAGCGACGGCTCGGGGCTCACCTACCTGCCCAACGCCGACTACTGCAACAACCCGCCGGGGACGAGCCCCGACACCTTCACCTACACGCTCAACGGCGGCTCGACCGGGACGGTCTCGGTCACGGTCAACTGCGTCGACGATCCGCCGGCCGCAAACGACGATTCCACGACCGTCTCGGTGAACGACGGCGCTACGGCGATCGCCGTCCTCAGCAACGACGTGGATGTCGAGCATGACCCCATCACCATCACCTCTGCCGGACCCGCAGCGCACGGCACCGTCACGGTGGACGCCGACCAGAAGGGCCTCACCTACGAACTCTCAGCGGGCTATTGCGAGAGCCCGCCGGCGGATCCGAGCGACAGCTTCACCTACACCGTCAACGGTGGCGCTTGGGCGACGGTCACCGTCCGCATCGACTGCACCAACCCGCCGACCGCCGTCGACGACGCTGCCGCGGTGCCCCAGGATGCTCCCGCGACAGCCATAGACGTGCGGGGCAATGACCCCAACGCCGACGGCGGCCCGAAGCTGATCATGTCGACTGGTCAGCCGGGTCACGGCGCCGTGGCGATCACGGATGGTGGCCTCTTCCTGACGTACAAGCCGGCGGCCGGGTACTGCAACAGCACCTCCGGCGTGACGGACAACTTCACCTACACGCTCAACGGCGGCTCGACCGCGAGCGTCTTGATGACCGTGACCTGCCCCCAGGCTCCGCAGGTCGTTCCGACATCCCAAGCTACGCCGCAAACCAAGACAAAGAAGTGCAAGAAGGGGTTCAAGAGGGTCAAGGGCAAGTGTCGGAAGAAGCGCAAGCGCAAGAAGTAAGGATCATGTCTCGGCAATGGGTGCCGTTGCCGTGACGCAGCCGCAGGTCTCCCGCCCACCCGACGAGGAAACCGCTCGGATTCGCTTCGGCCTCTACGCCGAGGTGAACATGAACCTGATCGACGGCTCGTCGGTCTGGGTGCAATCCGTCGCTCAAACCCTGACCAGCATCCCCGGCGTCGAGATCACGCTGCTGCTGCGGGCGTCCGTGGAGCGCGATGTGCTCACGGCGCCGCTTCGGGCCAACGACCGGATCGAGCTGGTCCCCCCGGACCGGGTCGGCCACGAGGCGCCCATGGCGGCGGGGGCGGCACTCGACGCCCTCGAGAGACTCGATGAGGAGCGGGCGTTCGATCACGTGCTCCTGCGCGGCGCCGCGATCTGCGCGGAGGCCTCCCGCCGACGTCCCTTCCCGGGACGCATGTGGTGCTACTACCTCACGCCGCACGACTTCGCGCCGGGGCGGGAGATCGACCAGCTGCGGCTGATCGCCCCGGCCTCCGAGCGCGTCCTCTGCCAGACGGAGGCGATCCGCGACCTGGCCAGGGTGGCCGTCCCGGACAACGCCGACAAGCTCACGCTGCTTCCGCCCATGATCCCGCCGGTCGCCGAACGCAAGCATGAGGGCTCGGGGAAGGCAGCGCTGAAGCTCGTCTACGCCGGCAAGTTCGCGCCGGAGTACTACTTCCTCGAGCTCATCGAGACCTTCGAGCGGCTGCGGCGCGACGAGCCTGACGCGGAGCTCCACCTGGTGGGGGACAAGATTCACAATCCACCCGAGGACCCTGGCTTCCGGTCGGCCGCGGAGGCGGCGCTTGCGGAGACCGAGAATCTCATCTGGCACGGCGGGGTCACCCGCAATCAGGTCAATCGGCTGCTCCGCCGGGCCGATGTCGCACTGTCGGTGCGCCACCCGATGATGGACAAGGAACTCGCCACCAAGGTGCTCGAGTACGGGGCGGCCGGCTGCGCCGTGATCCTCAACCGCACAGCGCTCTACGAGGAGCTGCTCGGAGCGGACTACCCCCTCTTCGCGACCGACCCCGGCGAGATCCTCGCCACCCTCAAGCAGATAGCGAAGAATTCCGATCTCTGTGGCGAGGCGGCGGACCGCTGCGCCGAGGCCGCTCGCCAGTACACCTACGAGCATGTCGCCGAGCGACTCGAGGAGGCGGTTCTGTAGTGGCGGATGCGGGCTCGGGCGAGTCGAAGAGCCAATCGGGGAGGTCGAAGCGCTCCGCCGCGGTGGAGGTCGAGAGGCTGACCGCCGAGAAGGAGGCGAGCGACGACAAGGTCTTCGCGCTCACGCACCGGGTCGCGACGCTGGAGGTCCGCGAGCGCGACCTCACCGAGCTGATCATCGGCCACCGGGAGCGGATCGCGGCGCTCGAGGCCGAGCGCGACGCCTTCACCAGGGACCTCGAGAGGAGCCAGGCAGAGGTCGACGAGATCCGTGAGCGGGCCCATGACCGGATCGCCGGGCTCGAGCGGGAGCGTGACCTGGGGAAGCTGGAGCTGGAGCGGGCCGAGCGGCGCTCGGTCGAGCTTCGGGACCGCGAGAGTGAGCTTGCCTCGGAGCTGGGCGGCCACGCTGAGCGGATCGCCGCACTGGAGGCCGAGCGCGAGGTGCTGAAAGACGAACTCGCTTCCTTGCGGCAGGAGAGCGAAGCTCTGCGCGAGCGGGAGCGCGAGGTTCAGAACAGGAACGTGATCCTCCACGAGCAGGTCGCGAGGCTCGAGGCCAAGGAGGAGATGCTGAATCGGACCCTCGCCGAGGAGCAGACGGCTCGGTCCGCGCTGGAGCAGGAGGAGGCGCGGCTCCGCCCGCAGCTCGAGAGCGCCCGCGAGAGGGCCCGGGCGCTGCTCGCCGAGGAGGAGGCGAACCAGACCGCCCTGCAGGAGCGGGAGTCGGCCCTGCGGGAGCGCGGGACAGAGCTCGACAAGGCCCGCGAGCAGATCGCCGCTCTCGAGTCGGAGCGCGCTCAGCTCAGCTCAGAGCTCGAGGGCGAGAGGCGGACGCTCGCCGAGCTCCGGGAGCGCGAGAAGGAACTCGAGTCGACGATGGAGGGCGTTCGGGATCAGGTCGGCGGGCTTGA
>DATIDP010000107.1:0-9846 GCA_035456265.1 Solirubrobacterales bacterium
GACGAGTTCGTGCTCGAGCTCGGCGGCTCGGAGCTTCGCGGCGACCGGATGCTGGTCGCGACCGGCCGGAGACCCCGCGTCGAGGGGCTCGGCCTCGAGACCGTCGGAATCGAGCCCGGCAGGACTGGGATCGAGGTCGACGCTCGGATGCGCGCCGGCGAGGGGATCTGGGCGATCGGGGACGTGAACGGCGTCTGGCCGCTCACCTACGTCGGCAAGTACCAGGGGAGGATCGCGGCCGCCAACATCGCCGGGCGGGACCGCCGGGCCGACTACAGCGCGGTTCCCCGGGTGGTGTTCACCGACCCACAGGCCGCCGCTGTCGGCGAGGCCGAGGGTGCGTTGACCGCCACGACGCTGCTCTCGGGGGTGGCGCGAACCTCGACCTACACCCGGGAATACGACACCAAGCCCGGGTTCATGACGCTGATCTCGGACGGCGAGCGACTCACTGGCGCCTACGCCCTCGGCCCCGATGCCGGGGAGTGGCTCCAGCAGGCCACCGTCGCGATCCGGGCGCGGGTCCCGCTCGACGTGATGGACGACGTGATTCAGCCTTTCCCCACCTTCTCCGAGGTCTTCCTGCACGCCCTCACGGACCTCCGGGCGAAGGTGCCGGCGGCAGTGTCGTAACGCCCGGGGGGCTGCGGCCAACTACCCCGCATGGGCCACGCGAGCACCGCGCCAAGCCTCAGCATCGCCGAAGCCGCGACTGCGTTCGTCACCGAGGACGCGAGGTTCGCCGCGGTGCGCGGCGAGGCTCCCCGGCTCACCCGCGTGGTCGAGACCGACGCGCACGAGGGACCGGTCTATGTGGCCGATGAGGACGCCCTCTACTTCACGACCCTGCCAGCGACCCGGAGCGTGCCCGCTCCCGGCCCGCCGCTGGCGAAGGTGAAGCGGATAGCGCTCGATGGCGAGCGCTTCCCGCTCGAGCCCGACCGCGTCTCTACCGTCCGCGAGGACGCCAACGTGGCGAACGGCATGACCCTCGACCTTGAGGGGCGCCTGGTGGCCTGCGAGCAGGGCACGCGATCGCAGCACGCCGCCGTCACCCGGTTCGATCTCGACAGCTGCCGCATCGCGACCCTCGCCGACGGCTGGCGCGGGCTGCCGCTCAACTCCCCGAACGACGTGATCATCAAGGGTGATGGCACGCTCTGGTTCACCGACCCGAGCTACGGGCACCTGCAGGGCTTCAGGCCGCCGCCCGCCCTGGGCGACTACGTCTATCGGCTGGATCCGGCGAACGGCGGCCTCTCGGTGGTGGCCGACTCGTTCGACAAGCCGAACGGGCTCGCGTTCTCCCCGGACGAGAGCATCCTCTATGTCGGCGACAGCGGCGCCAACCAGGAGCCCGGCAGCTACTACCCCTCGCGCCCCCACCACATCAGGGCCTTCGACGTAGTCGAGGGCCGCCGCCTCGAGAAGGAGCGGCTCTTCTGCGTCACCAATCCGGGGTTCCCGGACGGGATCAAGGTCGACGCCGCGGGCCGCGTCTACGCGTCCTCGTTCAGCGGAGTCCAGGTCTTCGATCCCGAGGGCGCGCTGCTCGGCGAGATCCGGCTTCCGGGCGCCGTCAACTTCACCTTCGGTGGACCCGACCGCAACGTCCTCTTCATCACCGCGGACGACGCGGTCTGGGCCGCCGTGCTCAACGCCACTGCCCCGACCAGATTGAGAGGAGCCTGATTCATGGCCACCGTGAGAACCCGCAGAACCATCGACAACGCCGGAGCGGACGCGGTGATCGCGGCCGCCGAGGCGCACGCGAACCAGCACGGCTACCGGGTGGTGATCGCCGTCGTCGATCACACCGGCGAGCTCATCGAGCTGCGCCGCACGGAGGGGGCCCAGGTCGCCAGCTCGCGGGTCGCGGTGGACAAGGCGCGCACCGCGGCGATCTTCGTGCGGCCGAGCCGCGAGATGGAGGAGCAGGTCACCGGGGGGCGCCTCGGCGCCCTCGCACTGCACGGCGCCTCGTGTCTGACCGGCGGCATCCCGCTCGAGGTGGACGGAGAGGTCGTGGGCGCGGTCGGGACGAGCGGCGAGACCCCGGACGAGGACGAGTCCTGCTCACTCGCCGGCGCCGCGGCCGAGTTCTCCACCGCCGAGGTCCCGGTGCTCACCTACGAGGGCGCAAGGCTCGCGGCGGAGGCAGTCGGAGCGGAGGCCGAGCGACGCGGGGTCGCCCCGGTGGTCTCCGCGGTCGACGCCGGCGGCGCGCTGATGTTCCTGCTTCGCCCCGACACCGCCCAGGTCGCCAGCGTCGAGGTGACGACCGACAAGGCCCGCACCGCTGCGATCTACCGCCGTCCGAGCAAGGACTTCGAGGACCAGGCATCCGGCGGCCGGCCCTCCGCCCTTCACCTGGCCCGCGCCGTGCCGCTCCAGGGTGGCGAGCCGATCACCTACGGCGGCGAGGTGATCGGGGCGATTGGCGTCAGCGGCGCCTCCTCGGCCGATGAGGACCGGGAGCTCGCCGAGATCGGCGTCCGGGCCGCGATGGATGCATCGCAGGTTGAGGTGGCGGCCTGATGGCGGCCACCGAGACGCTCGTCAGCGCTGCCCGCCTCCCGAGCCCCCCGGAGCTGCTGCCCGGCCGGCCCGACGCGATCGTCGATCTGCAGAGGCCCGACGGAACGGCGTTGGTCGAGGCCGAGTGGCGCTACGCCGACGCCGAGGTCACGGAGGCCGACTTCGTCGAGGTCGGAGCCCCTGACGACCCGCTCGGGCCCGGAGACGTCCCCAACCGGACCTATGACGTCGTCCCTCACGCCGAGGGCGTCGACTTCGACGACTCCGGCTGGCGCGTGCTGAGCCCCGAGGAGACGATGCTGCGGCTGGGCAACGGCCGGGTCTCGTTCAACTGGTACCGGACCGCGGTCACCATTCCCGAGCGGATCGGCGACTTCGATCCCACTGGGTCAACGGTGGTGTTCGAGGTCGTCATCGACGACTACGCCGAGATCTGGGTCGACGGCGAGCTGCCGCATGTGCTCGGCACGACCGGCGGCCAGGTGGTCGGCGGGTTCAACTCGCCGAACCGTCTCGTGCTCACCCGGGACGCCCGGCCCGGCCAGCGCTTCCAGATCGCGGTCTTCGGGATCAACGGGCCGATCTCGGTCTCGCCCGAGAACTACATCTGGATGCGGACCGCGACGCTCGATTTCTATGCCGCCGAGCGAGCCTCTTCGGCCGAGCCGGCGGAGCTGCGGGTCGAGCGCGACTCCGCGGACCTGGACGCGATCGTGCCCGCCGACGCCAGCCTCGAGCGGGTCGCCGGCGGCTTCGAGTTCACGGAGGGCCCGCTCTGGTCTCCCGACGGCGCCCTGCTGTTCAGCTCGCCCAACACCAACGCGATCTACCGGCTCGACCCGGAGGCCGGGCGCGTGACCGTCTTCCGCGCGAAGAGCGGCTACACGGGCGTCGACATCGGCCGCTACACGCAGCCTGGCTCCAACGGGCTCACCTTCGACCCGGAGGGCCGGCTGCTGGCCTGCCAACACGGCAACCGCCGCGTGATCCGGGTCAATCCGCACGGCGACATCACCGTGCTCGCCGACGCCTTCGAGGGCAAGCGCCTGAACAGCCCCAATGACCTCGTCTGCCGCTCGGACGGGACGCTCTACTTCACCGACCCGCCGTTCGGGCTTCCCGGAATGTTCGACGACCCCGACAAGGAGCTTCCCCTCAGCGGTGTGTTCATGGCACGGGACGGCCAGGTCGAGCTGATCACCGACGAGCTCGAGGGCCCCAACGGGCTCGCCTTCTCCCCGGACGAGCGCTACCTCTACGTCGGCAACTGGGACCCCGATCGCAAGTGGGTGATGCGCTACGAGATCGGGCCCCGGGGCGATGCCATCGGCGAGGGAGAGCTGCTGCACGACCTCACCGACGCCCCCGGCGAGGCCGCGATCGACGGGATGAAGATCGACGAGGCCGGAAACCTCTACGTCTGCGGGCCCGGCGGCATCTGGGTGATCTCCCCACAGGGTGAGCGCCTCGGGCAGCTGGTGCTCCCGGAGGAGCCCCACAACCTCGCCTGGGGCGACGCGGACGGACGAACCCTCTATGTGACCGCCCTGAGCAGCGTCTACCGGATTCGGCTCGAGATTCCCGGGCTGCGTCCCACTCCACCTCAATAGGAAAGGAAATCCAATGAGCAAGAACCTCGAGCCCGGCACGACGATCCCCGACTTCGAGCTCCCGGACGAGAACGGTGATCTGCACCGTCTCTCCGAGCTCCAGGGCGACGGCTACCTGGTGCTCCACCTGAGCCGGGGCGAGCACTGCCCACGCGAGCGGATGCACCATCGCGAGCTGCTCCGCTTCTACGAGTGGTGCTCGCTCGCCTTCACGGAGCTGGTCACGATCATGCCCAACAGCCAGCACGACGTCTTCAGGCTGAAGGCCGGCACCGGTGCCCACTGGACCTTCCTCGCCGACGAGGACCTCGAGGTCCAGCGGCACTTCGACATCAACGAGTACACCGACCCCCACCACGACAACGCGGGCGTGCCGCACACGGTGATCGTGGGACCCGGCCTTCAGGTGGAAAAGGTCCACGTCGGCTACTGGTTCTGGGGCCGTCCCTCGCCCGAGCAGCTCTGGCTCGACCTGCAAGAGATCCACGAGCGCGAAAAGCAGGACTTCGACCCCACCACGCCGGAGGCCCGCGAGGCGTGGGAGGCGAGTCAGGCGGCAACGCCCGCCTAGCCGCTTGAAGTCGAAGCTGCTCCACGAGAGTGACGGCCAGCGGATCTTCGCGGTCGTGCTGGCCAGCGGCGAGGAGGCCTGCGAGAGCCTCGTCGCCTTCGCCCGCGACAGCGGCATCGGCGCCGCGTCGGTGAGGGCGATCGGGGCGCTGCGTCGCGCAACCGTCGCCTTCTACGACCCAGATATCGGCGAGTATGCGCCGAACCGGATCGACGAGCAGGTCGAGCTCCTGGCGCTTTCGGGAGACATCGCGCTCGACGATGACGACCAGCCCCGCCTGCACCTGCACGCTGCCCTGGCGAAGCGGGACGGAAGCGCCTGGGGCGGGCACCTGGTCGAGGCCGAGGTCCGGCCGACGCTGGAGGCGATCGTCACCGAGTCTCCGCCGCCGCTCCGCCGCCGGATCGACCCGGAGTCGGGTCTCGCGCTTCTCGACCTGTAGGCAGGCGCCGGCCGCGCTCCCGCCGTGCGCGAGGCCCGCCTGGCGCGGATCGGCGGGGGCCTATCTGATCGACCCGGCAGGCGCCGAGGTGCTCGCCTTCGTCGAGGAAGTACTCGAGCCCGGATAGTCCGGGCCCCTCTTCGGCCCCAACGAGATTCGTGAGGGAGGCCTGCTCTAGCGCTCGGCGCCGTTTCGCCCGCTGAGCAGCTCGTAGGCGAGGCCGGTGGCGAGGGCGTAGACGGCGTGGTGGAAGGCGTCGATCGCGATCTCCTGCTTGGGCCAGAAGACCGCCGGCGGGGCGATATCGAGCGCCGGCAGTGTCACCTGGGCGCTGCCGTAGATCGCCGCGCCGTGCGCCGCGGTGGCCTTGCCAGGCGGCATCCCGGCCGCGTCCAGCAGGCCGCGGAGGACTCCCCAGCCGGTGCCGTAGCCCCAGTGGGAGAGGTCGTTGAAGCGTGCCTTGGCGATGTCGTCCTCGAACTCCTTGATCCCGAGCGCCTTGGCGGTGGCGCGCGCGGGTGCCGAGCTTGGGGCCCGGCCTCGGAGCTTGGCCTCAAGCGTGCTCGAGAGGGTCATCGCCGCGGTCCCGGCGAAGCCGGCCACCAGGCCCTTGCCGATAGCCGTCGCCAGATTGCTCGCTGCGTTCCTCATCGCGCCACCTCCTCGATCAGTTCCTTAGGCTCGCTGCTCGGCTCGCCATTCGACTCCGCGGTCGAAGCACGGGCACCCATCCGCTCGAGTAGGTGGTCGCCCACCCGCAGCGCATTGGCCATCGCCGTCAGGGCCGGGTTGACCGCCCCGCTGGACGGGAAGCAGCTCGTGTCGACGACGTAGAGGTTGTCGACCTCGTGCGCCTTGCAGTTGACGTCGAGCGCCGAGGTCTCTGGGTCGGTCCCGAACCTCACGGTTCCGCACTGGTGGGCCACCCCGGCGAGCGGGATCCGCTGGTCGAGGATCGACCAGCCGGGGATCGAGGCCTCGTGGCAGCCCAGCGGCCCCATCAGGTCCTTGAGCTTGCGGAGCAGCCGCTGATGGGGCTCCTCGTTGTGGTAGGTCTTCGCCAGGTGGATGCTCCCGGCCCGGTCCACGGTCACCCGGTTGTCCGGATGGGGCAGGTCCTCGGTGGTGAGCCAGAAGTCGATCGCGTGGCGGGCCATGTAGTCGAGCGCGACCCCGGGGGCGAACCAGGGGGCGCCGGCGCGGAGGATGTTCCGGTCCGATTTGGCGAGCATCTGGATGTGGCCGAGCGGCAACTCGGAGTCCTCGGCCCCCCAGTAGTAGTCGTTGACTCCGAGCGTCTTCTGGAACTTGGTCTCGTTCGGGGACTGGGAGAGCGCGATCACGCCGGAGTTGATGTGGGCCATGTAGTTGCGCCCCACCACGTCCGAGGAGTTCGCCAGGCCGTTGGGATGGGCATCCGAGGCCGACTTGAGCAGCAGCGCCGCCGAGTTGGCCGCTCCGCAGGAGACGACCACGACGTCGGCGCTGTAGATCTCGCGGCGTCCCTGGCGCTCGACCACCACCTCGTTGACCGTCCTCCCGCCCGCATCGGTCTCCAGCCGCTCGACCTTGGCGTGGGTGACTAGCTCAACGTTGTCGTGCTCAAGCGCCGGCCGGATGCAGCGCACGTGGGCATCGGCCTTGCCGTCGGTCAGGCAGGGGAAGCCGTCGAAGCGGTCGCAGCGCACGCAGCGGCCGCGCTCGGGATCGCTCTCGTCGAGATCGATCCCGACCGGCAGGTGAAACGGATGGTGGCCGGCTCGCTCGAAGTCGTCGGCGAGCTGCTGGATCCGTGGCTCGTGGGACACCGCGGGATAGGGGAAGGGGCTCGAGCGGGGCGCCTCGGTGGGGTCCTCCCCGGCCTCCCCGTGGACGAGATAGATCCGCTCGGCCTCGGCGTAGTACGGCTCCAGCTCGTCGTAGGAGATCGGCCAGGCCGGCGAGATCCCGCCGTAGTGGCGGACCTCGCCGAAGTCCCGCTCCCGCAGCCGGAACAGGATCGCGCCGTAGAACTTCGTGTTGCCGCCGACGAAGTACTGCTGGTGGGGCTTGAAGAGCTCGCCGTCCTTGTCGTACCAGCGTTCCTCCGAGAGGTAGCGGTCCTTGCCGAAGACCTCCCGGGAGTCCCAGTTCTCGGGCTCCCGCGGCAGGTAGCCGCCGCGCTCGAGCAGGAGGATGCGCTTGCCGGAAGGCGCCAGCTTGCGGGCGAGGGTGCCGCCACCCGCGCCGGTGCCGATGATGATCAGGTCATAGTGCTCGCTGCTCATGGGGTTCCCTCCGTCAGACGAGTGCGATCGGTGAAGTCCAGGCGCCGGTGGCGCCGCGAAGCTTCGGATGGGTGAGGATCAGCGCGAACTCGCGGACTCCCTCGCCGGCGAGCTCGGCGGTGTCGAGGTTCTCGACCACGAAGACGCCGTGGCGGACGTTGAGCATCTGCGGCACCTCGAAGGGACGGTCCGGATCCTCGGCAGGAACCGGGCCGTAGCTCCAGGTGTCGCAGCCAGTGACGGCAACCTGATGATCGACCAGCCACTCGGCGAGCTCATAGCCGGGCCCGGGCTCGCCCTCGACGTAGCGCTCGGGGTGGCCCCAGTGCGAGCTCCAGCCGGTGTGGAATAGGAGCGCGTCCCCGGCCTCGGGCTCGAGACCATCGAGCGCCCGCTCGGTGTCCCCGACGGTGATCACATCGCCGGGCGCCGAGCGGCTCGCCGAGACATCTGCCAGCAGGCCCCGCGTGACGATCTGGGGGACCGTCTCGGCGCCGAGTCGCCGCACGCCTGCCGTTCCGGCGAGCTCCGAGACCTCGGCGCCGTTATAGCCGCGGCCGCCGATCTGCAGGTGGCTGAGCGCGGCGATGTGGGTGCCGAGCTGCATCGTCGCCGAGACCTGCTCGGTGATCCAGTTGACCTCGTTGGCACCGAGGGGCATGGCGGCGTTCTGGTGGTGCGCGGTCGTCACCAGCGTCTGGCGGAAGAAGCGCCCCGGGAACACCGGAATCTCCTCATCGAGCACGTGACCGAGGTCGTAGAGCCGCCCCTCGCGGACCGAGGAGAGCGCCTTGAGGCGCTTCTCCTCGGTGACGTGGTTCAGCATCCCGATCTGGTCGTCCGCCCCGAACGGGGACGGCCACCAGCGTGTCTCAGGGGCGGCGACGGTCACTCCGAGGACCAGGGCGTGCTGAAGCTCGGGAACAGGGTGAGGCCGCCGTCAACAAACACGGTCTGGCCGGTGATGTAGGCCGCGTCGTCCGAGGCCAGGAAGCACGTCACGCCCGCCATCTCGTCGGAGTCGCCGGCCCGCTTCATCGGGATGTGCTCCTCGACCTGCTTGCGCTTCTCCGGATCGTCGATCCAGGCGCGGTTGATCGGCGTGACCGTCGCTCCCGGACCGACGCCGTTCACGCGGATCCCGCGGTCGGCGTACTCGAGCGCGAGCGTCCGGGTCAGGTTCTGCATGCCGCCCTTGCTGGTCGAGTAGCCGAGGTAGTTGGGCTTCGGGATCAGCTGGTGGACGCTCGAGATGTTGATCACCACGCCCGGCTTCTCGTCCTCGAGGTAGCGGCGGATCGCCTCGCGAGCGCACATGAAGGAGCCGCGCAGGTTGACCGCGATCACCTTGTCGAAGTCCGCGCTGGAGAGCTCGTGGCTTGGCCGCGAGATCTGGATCCCGGCGTTGTTGATCAGGACGTCGAGGCCACCGAGCTGCTCCGCCGCCTCGCCAACCATGCGGACGACGTCGTCCTCGTCAGAAACGTCACCTCCGACGAGTACGTCCTGGACGCCCTCCTGGCGGACCTTGTTGACGCAGGCGTGAACCTGCTCCTCCGTGTCCGCCCCCTCATCGGGCGTGCTCAGGTAGTTGATCGCGATGTTCGCCCCGTACTCGGCGAACCGAACGGCGATCGCCTGGCCGATCCCGGAGCTGCCGCCGGTGACCAGGACGTTCTTGCCCTTGAGGCCCCGTAGGCCCATCGTTCTCTCAGCGGTTGCGGTGGCCTCTGACATCTCTCCTCCTCTTTGCGGGTGCGACGTTCGCTGCGGTAGTGCTGGTCTGGGCCGTGGGCGTTACAGCAGGTGGTCTCGGAGAGATCAGGCGATCGCCACGCCCGCGCCCGCAACAACCTCCGGGCCGCTCTCGGTGAGCGCGAAGGTGTCCTCGGCCTTCGCCCCGGTGATCGATGGATTCCAGGGGAAGGCCTGCCCGGGCTCGATCGCGACCTCGGAGGCCGGGGTCGCGATCACCTCTCGCGAGGCGTAGCCGGTGATCCCCCCGGCCCCTGCTCCCACACGTACTCGACTACCTCGAAGTCGGTCGCCTCCTCGTCGCGCGTCCGGGGGCGCTCCCCCGCCGGGGTGAGGACCCCGTCGGCCACTCCGACCGGAGAGGCGTACTCGACCCGGCTGTTTCCTCCGCCGGTGTACCAGGCGAAGTTCTCCGCCAGGCGAAGCACCACGGCGCCGGCGCCGGCGCGCTCCATAACCTCGAGGAGGCGGTCTCGGCGGGCCGATCGGAAGTCGTCATTCATGCTTCCGGCCACCCGGCGGCTACATCGCCATCATCGCGTCGGGCTCAGGCTCGCCCGAGGGCCTGGCGGCTGGTGACGGCTCGCCGCGCCTGAGCAGCGAGAGGCCGATCGCCGGAAAGAGCAGGACCGAGAGCAGGCCGGCGCCGATCAGCGCGGCGCT
>DATIDP010000108.1:0-5763 GCA_035456265.1 Solirubrobacterales bacterium
ACGTCCTCGTGGTAGAGGAAGCCGCTCTCGTTCCAGCCGCCGATCTCCTCGAGCAGCTGGCGCCGGATCAGGAAGGCCGCGCCGTGCAGACCGCTGACCCGAAAGGGCTCGCCGCCGGCGCGCTCCCGGGGCTCGTCCAGCCAGCGGTTGAATCCGAGCCCGGTGGGGTGCACGTTCTGGCCCGCGGCGTTGATGCGGCCGGGATCGGACTCGAGCAGGATCAGCGGGCACACCGCACCGGCTGCGGGGACGGCCTCGAGGAAGGAGATCAGCGGGTCGAGCCAGCCGGGAGTGACCACCACGTCCATGTTGAGGACCGCGACGTAGGCGCCCCGGGCCTCGCGGAGGGCGAAGTTGACCGCGCCGGCGTAGCCACGGTTGGTGGGCGAGCGGAGCAGCCGGACCGACTCGTAGCCCTCGGCCGCTCCCTCAGCGATTGAGTCGCTGCCGTCGGAGGAGGCGTTGTCCACGACGAGCACCTCGGCGCTCGCGTCGTCGGCGTCGGCGATGAGCGCATCGAGGCAGCGGCCGAGAGCGTCGGCGCCGTTGTAGTTGACGACCACGACCGAGACCAGCGGTGTGTGGCCCGGGCCGGGATCGGAGCGTGACACGCCTTCCGCCCGGTCAGCTCGCGCCGCTCTTCTCGGCGGCGTCCTCCTCGACCATCCGGCTGAGGCGACCGCTGAAGATCGAGATGAAGAGGACCGCCGAGATCACCTGCAGCCCCAGGACCAGGAAGCTGGTGGTGAGGACGAGGCCGCGCGTGTCGGTGAAGACGTTGTTCCCCGCCCACTGGATGGTCAGCTGGATCAGCTTGGCGAGCGAGCCGAGCATCAGTAGAAGCCCGATCACCCCGACCGTGAGGCGGAAGCGGACCGAGATCACCTGGCGGAGCCAGCGGGGCGGCTGCTTGCCGGCCTCTACCCCGTAGAGCGCGGCTGCGACGCCGAAGATGACGAGCTGGAAGGCGGCCAGGACACCGAGCGCGGCCACGATGAAGCTGTGAATGTTGAGCCCGAGATAGGAAGTGTGCACCGGCCCGTTCGAGAGCAGGATCGCCCCAGTGACCGTAATGCCCATCAGGACCAGGCCCGGGACGATGAAGGTCAGCGTCGGGTTGTAGATCAGCAGCAGCACGATCACGCGGCCGAGGATCCGCAGCCCGTCCTTCCAGGGGCTGAGCTTCTTCTCGCCGACCCGGGGCAGGTAGGAGATCGGAATCTCCGCCTCGCGCAGGCCACGCGCCTTCGCCTTGATCCCGATCTCGGTCTCGATGTCGAAGCCGCGCGCCTCCGTGCCCAGCCGCACCGCCTCTGAACGCCGCATGGCGTAGAGGCCGGTGAGCTGGTCCGCTCCCTCGAGCCCGTGGCTGATCGTGAGCAGCTTGTTGAAGAGCCAGTTGCCGACCCTGTTGACCATCGGCATGCTCTCCGGCTCGGACTCGCGGATGCCCCGCACCAGGTCGTTCTCATTGAGGAGCTCGACCATCTCCTTGATCGCGGGCACCGGATAGCTCGCGTCGGCGTCCATGATCACGACGTTCTCGCCCCGCGCCTCGCCGATGCCGGTGCGGATCGCAACCCCCTTGCCCCGGTTGGAGGCGTGCTGGACCAGCCGGACGGGGTAGCGCCCGGCGACGGCCGCGGTGTCGTCCGTGGAGCCGTCGTCGATGACGAGCACCTCGTAGCTGTCATCGAGGTACTCGCCGAGCTCGTCCAGCACATGCGGCAGGGCCGCGCCCTCGTTGTAGGCGGGCAGGACGACGGTCGTGCGGACGTTGTCCCCGCTCGCACGCTGCGGTTCGGTGGTTCGCCTGTCGGCCGTCAGAGGCATCGGGGCAGCAGAAGGATAGGAGCGCCATCACTAAACGGGTTGCTCCTGGGCTCCGCCTGCGGAGCACCCTCGCATCAAGGCGCGATCAGCCTGTCGCGGGCCCGGCGGCCCCGCGGGCCTCGAGGATCTCCTCGCGCTCGGCCAGACGGTTGCGCCTCCGGGTCTCGGCCTCCCGCTGGCGGCGCTCCTCGTCGGGGGTCTCGGGAATGAGGCGCGGCACCTCGATCGGCTCGCCGCGCTCATCGACCGCGACCATCGTCAGGTAGGCGGTGCTGGTGTGTCGGACCTCGGCGGTGACCGCGTTCTCGGCCTCGACGCGGACCCCGACCTCCATCGAGGTCCTCCAGACCGCGTTGACGCAGGCCCGGCAGCGCAGCAGCTCCCCGACGTGCACGGGCTCGGTGAAGGTCATCCGGTCCATCCCCGCGGTCACCACGCGGCACCCGGAGTGACGGATCGCTGCGATGCCCGCAACCTCGTCGCACATGCGCATCACGACGCCGCCATGGACGAAGCCGGCCGAGTTGGCGTCCTGGATACTCATCCACCGGATCAGCTCGGAGCTCGACCTGGAAACGGGGCGCAGCTCGCGGTCCTCCGTCATCGGACGCGATCCTAGTCGGGGCTACGCTGCGCGCGGACCATGTCCCGCCACGGCGACATCACGGTGGTCATCCCCTGCTTCAACCACGGGGGCTTCCTGCTCGAGTCGGTCGACCGCGCACTCGGGCAGGAGGGCGGGCCGCCGAAGGTGGTCGTGGTCGATGACGGCTCGACCGACGAGGAGACGGTCCGGGCCCTGGAGGAGGTGCCGGAGGGGGTGGAGGTGATCCGGCAGCGGAACGCCGGCGTCGCCGCTGCCCGCAACGCCGGCTTCGAGAGCTCGGACTCCGAGCTGCTACTGATGGTCGACGCCGACGACCGGCTCACCCCGGACGCGCTCGACGTGCTCCGCCCGCCGCTCGAGGCCAACCCGGACGTGGGCTACTGCTACGGCCTGATGAAGCTGACCGGGGCTTGGTCGGGCGTCCTGCGCTTCCCCGACTTCGACCCCTACATCCTCCTGCACCGCTCGATCGCTGGCGCGGCGCTGGGGCTGGTCCGGCGCCGCTGCTGGGAGGACGCCGGCGGCTTCGACCCGGCGATCGACGGCTACGAGGACTGGGACTTCTGCCTGAGCGCGCTGGAGAAGGGCTGGCGGGGCCTGCAGATCGATCGGGTCACGCACGAATACCGCAAGCATGAGCGCTCGGGCAACGAGGAGCACCGGCGCCGCTATCGTCACGTCTACCGTCAGATCCGCGCCAAGCACGCCGACCTCTTCGCCCGCCGCAGGGAATTCGCCCGGGACTCCGATCTCGGACCGCTTCACCGCCTGGCGTACCGGACCTACTTCGCGTGGCGGCCGATCCCCGCACCGGTGGAGAAGGCGCTCTACAGCAAGGTGCTTTTCCGCGGCTCCAACCGGGAAGACTCCGAGGGCGATTGACTGACGAGCAGAGCATTCCCGAGAGGGCGGGGCCGCGCCCGACGACGGGGCCGGCGATGCCGCACCAGCAGCTCAGCGGGAACGCCCCGGCTCCGCTGCAGGAGGAGCTCTGGCGTCGGATGAGCGCCCTCGAGGGCGTGCGGACGGGCCCGAGCGGCGTCTCGCTTCCGGAGACGCGCGCGCTCCATCTCGACAGCGAGCTCGCCGCAGGCCCGCCGGAGGCGTTCATGGTCGGCACCGAGTTTGCGCACCTCCACGGGCCGGCGGACGGAAGCCTCCACATGGCCCTGCCGCCCGATTTGGCGCAGGAGGCGATCGCCCGGGGTTGGGCGGAGCTCCATCCCCTGGCGCGGGCCGGTCGCGTGCCGGAGACGCTCGTGATGGTCTACGGGCCCCGCGACGACGAAGAGCTCGAGACGGTCTGGAGGCTGGTCGCCGCGAGCTACGCGAACGCGCGCGGCCGGTATTCGCCGTCCGCCGGTGGCACCTAGCCCGCCCGGCTGAGAAGAGGTGCCTCGCGCAAGCGGTCGGCTATGTCCGAGCCGTCGAGTCCGGAAGGGGCCGTCGAAGATCGGGCCGCCCTCCGTCGTAGCCGGGGCAGCGCTAGCCACGGGCGCCGATCCGCCGGAGCAGCTTCACCAGGCCGCGGGGCTCGGGCTCGGGCCAGGAGGAGATCCGCGGCAGGATGGCGCGCCGCAAACCCTCCCAGAAGCGCATCACGCCCCGCTGCAGCGGGTTGCGCGCCCAGCCGAGCCGGATGTCGCGGGCCTCGTTGAGCTGGACCCAGACGTCGGTGGTCGTCTTGCTCGTCGGGTGGTAGCGAAAGTTCAGGTACGGCTCCTCGATCCGGTCGACGCGAACGCCCCTGAGCAACCGCAGGTAGAAGTCGTAGTCGGCGGCGTCCGCGTAGCGCTCGTTCAGCGATGGGGCCTGCCCGAGCAGCTCACGGCGGAAGATGATCGTCGGCGTTGTCACGAAGGCGCCGAAGTAGAGGTACCTGCGCCAGCTGAACGGCGGCGGGACGAGGGTGCGGAAGACCTCGCCGTGCTCGTCGACGTAGTTCACCGCCCCGAAGATCGCCCCGGTGAGCGGGTTGCGGTCGAGATGGTCCAGCGCCCGGTCGATCGCGTCCGGGATGTAGGCGTCGTCGGCGTTCATCCAGGCGATCAGGTCGCCCTGCGCCAGGCGCAGCCCCTTGTTGACCGCCTCAGTCTGGCCGCCGTCGGGTTCCGACAGCCAGGTCAGGTGAGGATCCTCGCGCCCCGCGAGCAGCTCCACGGTCCCGTCGTCCGACGCCCCGTCCACCACGATGTGCTCGTGCGGCGTCGTTAGCGCAGCGACGCTATCGAGGGCCTCCGGCAGGAAGCTCGCCATGTTGCGCGCGGGGGTGATGACCGAGAGCATCGCCATCCGCCGGGGTACAGTAGGCGTTCGTCGGACGGCCTATATTGGCGCCCCGATGACGGACCGAAACGACGCTCGTGACGGCCGTGCCCGCGCCGAGGGGACGACGAAGCGTGCCCTGATCACCGGCATCTCGGGCCAGGACGGCTCCTACCTGGCGGAGCTGCTGCTCGAGAAGGGGTACGAGGTCCACGGCATCGTCCGCCGCTCCTCGAGCTTCAACACCGACCGGATCGACCACCTCTATCACGACCCGCACGAGCAGGGCGTCCGGCTCTTCACCCACTACGGCGACCTCTCGGACTCGGTCGCGCTGGTGAAGCTCCTCTACGAGCTGCAGCCTGACGAGATCTACCACCTCGGCGCCCAAAGCCACGTCCGGGTCTCATTCGACATCCCCGAGTACACCTTCGACATCACCGGCGCCGGCACGGTGCGACTCCTGGAGGCGATCCGAGAGTCCGGGGTGCGTCCCCGCTTCTACCAGGCCTCCTCGTCCGAGATGTTCGGCGCCGCGCCGCCGCCCCAGGACGAGCAGACGCCCTTCCACCCGCGCAGCCCCTACGGCGTCGCCAAGGTCGCCTCCTTCTGGGCGACGGTCAACTACCGCGAGGCCTACGACCTGTTCGCGGTCAACGGGATCCTCTTCAACCACGAGTCGCCGCGGCGGGGCGAGACCTTCGTCACCCGCAAGATCACCCGGGCGGTCGCCAGGATCAAGGCCGGCCTGCAGGAGAAGCTCTTCCTCGGCAACCTCGACGCCCAGCGCGACTGGGGGTACGCGAAGGAGTACGTCGAGGCGATGTGGTTGATGCTCCAGGCCGACGAGCCCGACGACTTCGTGATCGCCACCGGCGAGACGCACACCGTCCGGGAGGCCGTCGACATCGCCTTCGCCCACGCCGGCCTCAACGCCGACGACCACGTCGAGATCGACCCGAAGTACTACCGGCCCTCCGAGGTCGACGTGCTGCTCGGGGACGCCTCCAAGGCGAAGGAGAAACTCGGCTGGGAGCCGAAGGTCCGCTTCCGGGAGC
>DATIDP010000109.1:0-2781 GCA_035456265.1 Solirubrobacterales bacterium
TCAACATCGCCCTGGTCAACGAGATGGCGATGCTCTGCGAGCGGCTCGGAATCGACGTCTGGGAGGTCGTCGATGCGGCCGCCTCGAAGCCGTTCGGGTTCATGCGCTTCGACCCCGGCCCCGGCATGGGCGGCCACTGCCTGCCGGTCGACCCCTTCTACCTGGCCTTCAAGGCTCGCGAGCTTGACTTCTATCCCGAGTTCATCGAGCTCGCCGGGAAGATCAACCAGGCCCAGCCGCACTGGTGCGTCCGCCGGGTCGAGCGGGCGCTGAACGACGCGGGCAAGGCCACCCACGGCGCCAAGGTGCTGCTGCTCGGCGTCTCCTACAAGGCCGGGGTCGGCGACATCCGCGAGTCACCGGCGCTCAAGATCATCAGGCAGCTGGCGGACCTCGGCGCCGAGGTCTCCTACCACGACCCCCACGTGCCGGAGCTGCCCGATCTCGGCCTCACCTCCGCGGACCTGGATGAGTCCCTCGCCGCGGCCGACCTCGTCTGCATCGTCACCGCCCATCCGACGCTCGACTATCAGCGGGTGGTGGAGGAGTCCGCGCTCGTGCTCGACTTCCGGGGCGTCACCCGCGGGATCGAGGCATCGAACCTCGTTCGGCTCTAGCGGCGCCCCGCCGACTCGCGCTAGCTGACCTGCCCAGAGACGTCATGAACACCTAAAGGCCTCGGCCCCCGCGGCTCCGCGGAGCCGCGGGGGCCGGCCGAAGTTGGCATCCGGGCCCTTCCTGAGGCTTGGGGTCTTGCCAGATCTCAAGCGAAAGGAGAACCCGGATGGCCACTCACCCTAAGGCCAAGCTCGGACTGGCCGGGCGACAGGCGATGGTGGAGATGATCGAGCGAGAGGGCTCGATCCGGGCCGCAGCGCGCAGCTTCAGCGTCTCGCCGGCGACCGCGAAGAAGTGGTGGGATCGCCACCTGGCGGGCGAGCCGCTTCACGATCGCTCGAGCCGGCCGCACCGCTCGCCGCGGATGCTTGCTGCCGAGGAGCAGGAGCGGATCTGCGAGGTGCGCAGACACACCGGCTGGGGCCCGCGCCTGATCGCCGGCGTGGTTCACCGGCCTCACTCCACCGTGCACGCCACCCTGCGCCGCCACGGCATCTCCAGGCGGCCAAGGCCGAAGCGGGAGGAGGTCCGCCGCTATGAGTGGGACTGCCCGGGAGAGCTCCTGCATATGGACACCAAGCGCTACTCGCGCTTCTCACGGCCGGGCCACGCGGCAACTGGCGAGCGCTCCGAGCGCAACCGAAACCGCGGCGCCGGATACGAGTGGGCTCACTCGATTGTCGACGACCACTCCCGGCTTGCCCACTCCGAGCTCCATCCCGACGAGCGGGCCGGGACGGTGGTCGGCTTCCTGGAGCGGGTGCTCGGCGACTACAGGGCCAAGGGGATCAAGGTCCGTCGGCTGATGACCGACAACCACTTCTCCTACACGAAGTCGGCTGGCCTTCGCGAGCTGCTTCGCCGCGAGGGGATCCGCCACATCACCACCCAGCACTACCGGCCGCAAACCAACGGCAAGGTGGAGCGCTTCCAGCAGACGATGGCGAGGGAGTGGGGCTACGGGCTCGCCTATGCGAGCTCAGAGCACCGGGCTCGCGCCCTGCCACACTGGCTTGCCTACTACAACGAGCGCAGACCCCACTCGGGGATCGGCGACCGGCCGCCGCTCAGTCGTGTTCACGACCTATCCGGTCAGGACAGCTAGCCCCCCAGCTCGGCGAGCGCCTGCACCAGATCACCGTCCAGGCGACCGCCGTCGACGAACCCCGTGGGGGTGCCGGCAACCCCGGCCCGGATCCCGCTGACGAAGTCCCGCTCGATTCGTTGCCGGACGGCTTCCGAGCGGCGGTCGGCCTGAAAGCGGTCGAGGTCGAGATCGAAGCGCTCAGCCCTCTCCCAGAGATGCGGGTCGTCGACGCGCCCGCGGTCGGCGTAGAGCGAGTCGCACATCTCCCAGAAGGCGCCCTGCGCGCCCGCCGCCTCCGCGGCCGCGTGCAGGGCCGGCGCCCTAGGGTGCTTGGACGCCATCGGGAAGTGCCGGAAGCAGAGCCGCAACGGCAGTTCCCTGATGCGCGCCCAGCCGGCCGCGCAGTAGGGGCAGCCGAAGTCGGCGTAGACGATCGCCTCCCGCCCATCCCCCGAGACGTGGTCCTCGGCGCCGATCGGCGGCACCGACGCGCTGGTCAGCTCGTTCACCGGACCGACGGTATCTTGCCGCGCGTGCGAGACCTCGGGGAGAGGGAGATCAGGGCGATCCGGGCGGGGCTCTGCCTGGCCGGGATCGGCGCGCTGGTGCTGGCGCTGGGCTTTTTCCAGTCGGCGCACTGGGCCACCGACCTCTGGCCCTGGTCCGACACGCCCCTCTCGTTCATCTTCATCGCCTCGATCCTGGCGGCGATCGCGCTGCCGGCGCTGTGGATCGGCGTGAGCGGCGAGCCGGCGGCGATCCAGGCGGGCGCCTTGGAGCTGTCGATCACCTACGGGTCGATCTTCGTCTACCTGCTCACCCTGTCGGGAGACCCGGGACAGCCCTCGCTGCGGTGGTATGAGATCGCCTTCGGGGCTGCCGCCGCCTCCAGCCTCGCGGTCTTCCTCTGGTCGCGGCGGATCCCGTGGCGCGATCATCGGGAGATACCGGCACCGGTCCGTGGCTCGTTCACGCTTCTCACGGCCGTTCTGCTCGCCGCCGGAACGGCGCTCATCCTCGGCGCGGACATCTTCCCCTGGGACCTGCGCTCGGAGACCTCGGTGATCTTCGGCTTC
>DATIDP010000110.1:0-2543 GCA_035456265.1 Solirubrobacterales bacterium
GTTGTAGGAGCGGACACCCAGCTCGAGCTCCTCGATCAGGATCTCGTCGAGCCCGTCGGCGCCCGGAACCGCGGCGGCCTCGCCGCCGCCGCCGCCATTGGTCACCGCCACTGCGCCCTCGCCGCGCAGCTCATCCACGCGGTCGGCGCTCGTGAAGATCGCCAGGCTCTTGATCAGGATCTCGGCGGCCTCGCGCAGGGCGGCCCCCGGCTCGATCGAGCCGTCCGTCTCGACCTCGAGCGTGAGCTTGTCGAAGTCGGTCCGCTGCCCGACCCGGGCCGAGTCGACCGAGTAGGCGGCACGCCGGATCGGGGAGAAGATCGAGTCGATCGGGATCACGCCGATCGGCTTGTCGTCGGACTTGTTCTCGTCCGCCGGCGAGTAGCCGCGCCCGCGGCCGATCGTCAGGTACATCTCGAGCTTGGTCTTCTTCTCGAGCGTCGCGATCGGGGCCTCGGGGTTGAGGATCTCGACGCCCGCGGGGAGGTCGATGTCCTTGGCCCTGACCTCGCCGGGGCCGGTCGCGACCAGAGGCGTCTCGACCTCGTCCGCGTCGGTGTGCATCCGGACGACGACGTCCTTGAGGTTGAGGACCAGGTCGGTGACGTCCTCCTTCAGCCCCGGGATCGTCGAGAACTCGTGCGCCACGCCCTCGATGCGGACGCTGGTGATCGCCGCGCCTCCGAGGGACGAGAGCAGGACGCGACGCAGGCTGTTCCCGAACGTGTAGCCGAAGCCCTTGTCGAGGGGCTCGATCGTGAACGTGCCCTTGTTGTCATCAGCGTCCTCGCCCGCGATCTTCGGGACTTGGAAATCCGGCAGGGTGGTCATTGCTTCCATCACTTCCCTTTCTTCCTTCTTTTGAAGACTTACTTCGAGTACAGCTCGACGATCAGCTGTTCCTCGACCGGTGCCGAGATCTCACTCCTCTCGGGGAGCCTCAGCACCTTGGCGGTGAGCGAGTCGTGGTCGGCCTGTAGCCAGGCCGGGACTCCCGACGTGAGCTCTGTCGCATCTCGGACCACGTCCGTGGAGCCGCTGCTCGGCTTGATCGTGATCACGTCGTCCGGCTTCACCTGGTAGCTGGGGATGTCGACGCGGCGGCCGTTCACCGTCCAGTGGCCGTGGCTTACCAGCTGCCTGGCCTGGCGGCGTGAGGCTGCGAAGCCAAGGCGCACCAGGACGTTGTCCAGGCGGCACTCGAGCAGCCGCAGCAGGTTCTCGCCGGTGACTCCCTGCTGGCGGCTCGCCTTGTCGTAGTAGCTCGCAAACTGCTTCTCGAGCACCTGGTAGTAGCGCTTCGCCTTCTGTTTCTCGCGCAGCTGCGCCCGGTACTCGGACTGCCGCATCCGGCCACGGCCGTGCTCACCCGGCGGGTATGAGCGGCGCTCAACGCCGCACTTGTCCGTGAAGCAACGAGCCCCCTTGAGGAACAGCTTCTGTCCCTCGCGGCGGCACTGCTTGCACTGGGCGGAGGTGTCGCGAGCCATCTAGACCCTCCTCCGCTTCCGGGGACGGCAGCCGTTGTGGGCCTGCGGCGTCACGTCCTTCACCGTGGTCACGTCGAGTCCGGCCGCCTGCAGCGAGCGGATCGCGGTCTCGCGCCCGGAGCCGGCCCCCTTCGCGAAGACCTCGACCTTCTCCAGGCCATGCTCCATGCCCTTCTTGGCGGCCGAGTCGGCGGTCACCTGGGCGGCGAACGGGGTGGACTTGCGGGATCCCTTGAAGCCGGCGGACCCGGCGGACTCCCAGGCGATCACGTTGCCCTCGGTGTCGGTGAGGGTGACGATGGTGTTGTTGAACGAAGTCTTGATGTGGGCCTGGCCGTAGGTGACGTTCTTGCGGACGCGCCGGCGGGAGCGACCCTTCTTCGGAGCTGCCATCTAGCGGTTCCCTCCTCGGCTCACTTGGGCTGCGGGGCCTTCTTGCGGCCCGCGACGCTCATCCGGCGCGGGCCCTTCCGGCCACGCGCGTTGGTCTTGGTCCGCTGCCCGCGGACCGGCAGGCCGCGGCGGTGGCGCAAACCCCGATAGGAGCCGATCTCCTGAAGGCGCTTGATGTTCTGGGAGCGCTCCCGGCGGAGGTCACCCTCCACCTCGCGGTTCTCCACCGCCTCGCGGAGCTTGACGACCTCGTCCTCGGTCAGGTCCTTGATCGGCGTGTTCGGGTCGACGCCGGTCTCCTTGAGGATCTTGTTGGCGGTCGGGCGGCCGATCCCGAAGACGTAGGTGAGGCCGACCTCGGCCCGCTTGTTGAGGGGGATGTTGACTCCCGCGATCCGCGCCATCAGCCCTGCCTCTGCTTGTGGCGCGGGTTCGGGCAGATGACGAGCACGGCTCCGCCACGGCGGATCACCTTGCACTTCTCACACATCGGCTTTACGGAGGCTCGGACCTTCATTCCCCTTCTTTCGTGGGGTCGTATCGGACTGGGAGTAGGCCCCCCGGCCCCAGGAGTCGGGCCGACAGGCACAAGAAACGTCGGCCACGCTAGGCGTGAACCGACGAATGGAATGGTAGCAGCGTGCGTGCGTATGCCCTCTT
>DATIDP010000111.1:0-8291 GCA_035456265.1 Solirubrobacterales bacterium
GTCCGATGAGGAAGCCGAGCACGGCGGCCAGCAGCAGCGCGAAGATCAGCGGGATGGTCGTGGTGGAGAAGAAGAACTCCACCTCGACTTTCTGCGTGTTCTGGAGGATGAAGATCGCGGCGAGGACGATCAGGGCGACGATGAAGTAGAACCTCGCTCCCCGCTGTCTCGGCGTTGCACTCGGGGGACGGTCGGCCACGGCGCGACCCTAGCACGGCATTCGGCACCCGCCGGCGAGGCTCTCGTCATCCTCATCGCGCCTCGCGGAGCACTCGCCAATCCAGGGTCCCCCGAGTGTGGCCGAGCCAGATCGGGTCAGGGAACGCTCGAGTGGATCGCCCTGATCGCGCTCGTCTCGATGGCGCTCTGCGCCCTCGCCTGGCTCGTGGGGCTGCGTTACCCCGGGATCGTCCTGGCCCACGAGGTCGCCGAGAGGATCGTCTGCGCCGTCCGGCTGACGGAGGACTGCCGGAATGAGCCGCTGCTGCGCGCGGCCAACGGCAACGAGGTGGCCGCCCTGCTCCGGGACCACGCGCCGGCGCTTCTCTACGAGGACGGGATGACGGCCCTGCCGGTCGACTTTCGTGACTGCCGATCCGATTCATGTGCGGAGGGAGCGCGGAGCGGCGTGGTCGGCCGGACGAGCGGCGGCCTGCGCGTCGTCGCCTTCACCCACGTGATCGACTGCCGGGCCGGGCGCAGGGCGGCGACGGAGGCGCGGGGCGGCAACTGCTCCGGCCCCCGCGCGGGCAACCTCTACCTGCAGTACTGGCTCTACTACCCGGGCAGCGCGACCGCCGAGGGCAGCACTCCGCTCCGGAGTCCGATCCGGCGGCTGAGCGGCGCGCTCGGCCACTCGACCTATCACCCCGACGACTGGGAGGGCTACCAGGTGCGGGTCGGGAGAGGAGGGACCGTTGCGCGCGCCAGCTCGCATCACGGCTACAACGGCTGGGACCCCGACGGCGACCGCTACTACATCTCGGGCGGCAGCCACGCGGGCCGGCCTCTGCAGTCCGTGACGAGAGCCTGGATCCCGCTCCGCCTGCCACCGACGGCTTCCAGGACCACCAGGGACGGGCGGCTCGTGCTGATCCCGCTCGAGACGATGCCCGGCCGCGACCGCTTCGACTTCGCGATCACCCCGCCGTGGCGGAAGCGCGTCTGGTTCGACCCCGAGTACGCCGGGACGGACTGAGGCCCTAGCGCGGCGGCATCCGCAGCGCGCCGTCCAGGCGGATCGCCTCGGCGTTCAGCATCGTGTTCTCGACGATGTGGCAGGCGAGCTGGCCGTACTCCTCGGGCCGCCCGAGTCGCTGCGGGAAGGGAATGCCGGCGCCCAGCGCCTGGCGCTGCTCCTCCGGCAGCGCGCCGAGCAGGGGCGTGTCGAAGAGGCCGGGAGCGATCGTGTTCACCCGGATGCCCCTGCCCGCCATGTCCCGGGCGGCGGGCAGCGTCAGCCCGACGACGCCTCCCTTGGACGCCGCGTAGGCGACCTGGCCGATCTGGCCGTCCCAGGCGGCGATCGAGGCGGTGTTGATGCAGACGCCGCGCTCGCCCTCCGCGTCGGGATCGTTGTCGGACATCGCGGCGCAGGCCAGGCGCAGCACGTTGAAGGTCCCGATGAGGTTCACCTTGACCACGTTGTGGAAGATCTCCAGGTCGTGGGGGCCCTGCTTCGAGGCGGTCCGCTGGGCCCAGCCGATGCCCGCACAGCAGACCGAGATGCGGAGGCCGCCGGGCGCCCCCGCCGCCGCGTCGACCGCGGCCTGCACCGGCTCAGGCTCCATCACGTTCGCCTCCATGAAGGCGGCGTTCGCGCCCAGCTCGGACGCGAGCGCCTCGCCCTTCTCGGCGTTCATGTCGGCGATCACGACCGACGCCCCTCGCTCATGAAGGGCCCGGACGGTGGCGGCCCCGAGCCCCGAGGCGCCCCCTGCGACCAGCGCGCTTGCCCCCTCGATCTTCATCGGCCGGGGACCCTAACCATTTCGGCTCCTCCGCTGCCGCCGGACGCTGGACCGCTAGCGACGCAGCCCGACCGATCAGTCGACCCCCGGGGTTCATCGATCACCTCATACGGAGCGCCGCGCCGAGGAGATTGCAGATCCTTCACAGGCGAGCGAATCGCCTCGGTAGGCTTGGCGCATCGCGGAGGTTGCTGCCCCCACCACAGAGGGTGGGAGTCGTCCCGCTTCCGACCGCAAGGCCGAGCTGGCCGCGCGCTTGGAGGAGGCACGCCGTCACACCCTGCTTCTGGTCGAGCCGCTCACCGAGGAGCAGCTCAACCGGGTCTACGACCCGATCCTCAGTCCCCTGATCTGGGACCTGGGGCACATCGCCAACTTCGAGGAGCTCTGGCTGGTGCAGCGGATCGGCGGACGCGAGCCCCTGCGTGGTGACCTTGGCGAGCTCTACGACGCGATCGAGCAGCCACGCAAGAGCCGCGGCGAGCTCCCGATCCTGCGCGCCGACGAGGTGCGCCCGTACATGGAGCAGGTCCGCGAGCGAACCCTCGAGGTCCTCGGGGGCATCGAGCTCGATCCCGACCACCCGCTGCTGGCGGACGGCTTCGTCTACGAGATGCTGCTCGCCCACGAGCACCAGCACAACGAGACGATGCTGCAGCTCCTGCAGATGATCGAGCGCTACGAGCCCGTCGAGGTCGTCGAGGAGCCGGCCGCGGAGCACGTCTCGACGGGCCCGGCGATGGTCCCGGTGGAGGGCGGATCTCACCAGGTCGGGGCGCCGGACGTTGGATTCGCGTACGACAACGAGCGTCCGCGCCATCGGATCGATTTGGAGCCGTTCCTGATCGACCGCACCCCGGTCACCAACGCCGACTACATGACCTACCTGGACGAGACCGGTGCCGACCCGCCGATGTATTGGGAGCGGGACGGCGAGTGCGGCTGGACGCGCACGGCGATGGGTCGCACCGAGGCGGTCGATCCGGGCCTGCCGGTCATCCACGTCTCCTGGCACGAGGCCGACGCCTTCGCGCGCTGGGCCGGCAAGCGCCTGCCGACCGAGGCCGAGTGGGAGGCCGCCGCCCAGGGCGCCAGTCGCGATCGCGCCAACCTCGACCAGCTCTCCTTCGGCCCCGCGCCGGCGGGCGCCTACGCTGACGGAGCCTCCGCGAGCGGCGCTGTCCAGATGCTGGGCGATGTCTGGGAGTGGACCAGCTCGGACTTCACCGCCTACCCGGGCTTCGAGGCGTTCCCGTACCCGGAGTACTCGGAGGTCTTCTTCGGCGACGAGCACAAGGTGCTGCGCGGCGGGGCCTGGGCGACCCGCCGCGATGTCGTCAGGACGAGCTTCCGCAACTGGGATCTGCCGCAGCGCCGGCAGATCTTCGCCGGCATTCGCTGCGCCCGCGATGAATCCGAGGGCCCGCTCGGGTCGTAACGACTGATCCGAAGCGGAGACGAGCACGCAAAGAGGCAAAGACCCCCCGCCCGCCATCACTCCAGCCGAGACAAGCACGGATCGCATCACCGTCGAGGTGAACCTGCCTCCGGGCGGTCCCCTGTCGGGGATGGCCGCGGACGTTCGCGCCGGCCTCACGAGCCCGTTCAAGGAGCTCTCGCCCCGCTACTTCTACGACGAGCGGGGCTCAGAGCTGTTCGAGGAGATCACCGAGCTCGATGAGTACTACCCGACCCGCTGCGAGCGGGAGATCCTCGAGACCCGATCGACTGAGATCTGTGAGGCGGCGAACCGGCCGGCCAGCCTGATCGAGCTGGGCTCGGGCTCGGCTCGCAAGACCCGCGTGCTCCTCGACGCGATGCGGGACGCCGCCTGCCTGGAGGCGTACTGCCCGGTGGACATCTCCGAGGAGATCACGCGCGACACCGCCGAAGCCATCGCCTCCGAGTACGAGGGCATCAGGGTCCACGGCCTCGTCTGCGACTTCGAGTTCGATCTCGAGCGGGTGCCGGTCGAGGGACCCCGGGTGATCGCGCTGCTGGGGGGCACCATCGGCAACTTCGCGCCGCATCAGCGGGCTGGGTTTCTGCGGCGGATCTCGAACCTGCTCGGCCCGGAGGACCGCTTCCTGCTGGGAACCGA
Source organism: Solirubrobacterales bacterium (assembly GCA_035456265.1). Lineage (GTDB taxonomy): Bacteria > Actinomycetota > Thermoleophilia > Solirubrobacterales > 70-9 > DASUPK01. The sequence goes on from DATIDP010000111.1 coordinate 4,072, forward strand.
CCTGGTCAAGGACCCAGTGATCCTCGAGGCGGCCTACAACGACTCACTGGGCGTCACGGCGGACTTCAACAAGAACGTCCTGGCGGTCCTCAACCGCGAGCTCGGGGCCGACTTCGAGCTCGCCTCCTTCGAGCACGTCGCCCGCTGGGATCCGGAGAACCTCTGGGTCGACATCCGCCTCAGGTCGCTCGCCAACCAGGTCGTGAACTTCGCGGCCCTCGAGATGCTCGTGCCGTTCGGCGCGGGGGAGGAGATGCGCACGGAGATCTCCACCAAGTTCCTCCGCCCGGGCCTCGAGGGCATCTACGCCGAGGCCGGCCTCGAGCTGACCGACTGGTGGACGGACCGCGAGGGGCTCTACGCGCTCAGCCTCGCGCGATCCGCGAGCTCCAGCTCGTAGCGCTGCATGGTGATCGCGCCCCGCCCCCAGCGAGGGGCGGTGTCGGCAGCGGTCACGACGAAGCCGTGCTCGCGATAGAGACGGGCCGCGGCCTTCAGCTCGCTGAAGGTCTCGAGCCACACCCGGCTGTAGCCGTGCTCCTCGGCGAAGGCGAGCATCTCGCCGAGCAGCCTGCGGCCCAGGCCGTTCCCCCTGGCTTCGGGGCTGAGCACGACCCAGCGGATCGCCGCCTCGTCGCCATCCTCGTCGCTGAGGCCGATCGAGCCGGCGTGCTCGCCGTCGAGCTCGACGATCCGGATGGCCTCGCGTTCCGTCGGGAACCCGCGCTCCGCCGCCCGGGCCACGGCGGCGGCGACGAAGTCGCCGAACCGCGAGTCAACGCCGTACTCGTCGCCGTAGACGCGCCTGTGGTGGGCCACGATCGCGTCCAGGTCGCCGGGGCGCAGCTCGTCGCGGACCACCACTGAACGGGTTATTTCTCGGCTTTCGCCTCGGAGCACCCTCGCATCCCTCATGCGGTCACCAACCGAGGTCGCGGAGCGAGCGGGGCCGCGGGCGCGCGCCTCGGTGCGATTCGCAGGCCGCCCGCGTGGCAGCGAAGCAGCTCGCAGAGCTCCGCGGTCCGCCGGAACGGGTCGGCCGCCAGCTCGCCTGTGGCCAGCGAGATCGCCGCCTCGATCCGCCCGTCTCGCTCGCCCAGCAGATGGGGCCCCGGAGGGAGGGGGCGGGAGTCCAGCTGGGCAAGGCGATCGAGCGCGGCGGCATCGGCGTCGGTGGCGAGCCGCAAGCTGATCGGCCGCTCCCAGGACGCACGGCGATGATGATCCAGATCGCGATCGGCTCGAGCGGGCTGCGCCATGACCGGAATTATGGCTGCGGTCGCGATCTGCGCAAGATGTTGTTGTCACCGAATCGATCGTGATTTACGATCGATCGGTCGTGGAGCTTCGTCAGCTCAGATACGTCGAGGCGGTCGCCCGCCACCGGCATTTCACCCGCGCGGCCGAGGAGCTCCACATCGCTCAGTCGGCGCTCTCCCATCAGATCCGGAGGCTCGAGGCCGAGCTGGGCACCGAGCTCTTCAGCCGCAACAGCCGGTCGGTGACCGTCACGGAGGCGGGGGAGGCCGTGGCTGGACGGGCGCGGGGGGTCCTCGACCAGGTCGACGGCCTCCGCCACGAGGTCGACGAGCTTCGCGGGCTGGTCCGGGGCGAGATCAGGATCGGTGCCACGCTGCCCGCCGGGGAGATCGACGTCCCCGGGGTGCTGGTCAGGTTCAGCGAGGCCTATCCGGGCATCGAGGTCGAGCTGCAGGAGGGCACGGCCGGCGACATGCTGGCCCACCTCGCGGAGAACCGCATCGATGCCTCCTTCTGCCTGCTCGACGAGGAGCCGCCGGCCGAGATCGCGGTCGAGCCGCTGAGCGAGGAGGAGATCGTCGCCGCCTTCCCCTCGGGCGCCGGGCCGGATAGAGAGCGGGTGACGGCCGCCGAGCTCTCACGCCATACGTTGATCACCCCCCGGGTCGGCTCGTCGATCAAGCACGCGGCCGACGCATTCTTCGCGCGCGCGGGCAGGACGATGGACGTCTCCCTGGAGAGCGGCGATCCGTTCCTGCTGCGTTGCCTGGTCTCGAGTGGCTTCGGGGCGGCCGTCCTGCCCGCTTCGCTGACCCGCCGGGAGGGCCCGCCGATCGACGTCCGGGGCCTTCGCCCCGCCGTCCGCCTGCGCGCGACGCTGATCTGGCACGCGCGCCGTCACCAGACGCCGGCCGCCCGGGCCTTCATCGACTTCATTCGGGCCGAGGCTCGAAACTAAAGAGCCAGCGCATCGATCAGCTGCCCCAGTTCGTCGGGCGTCGTGATCGGCGTGATCACCGGCAGGGTGATGCCGCCATCGACGAAGGCCTGGAGCCTCTCCTTCATCTGCGCCGGTTCACCGAAGATGAACATCTCCTCGATCAGCTCCCACGGCGCGAGCTCGGCCGCCTTCTGGCGGTCCCTGGCGTTCCAGGCCTCGACCATCGGCTCGATCCGATCCCCATAGCCCAGCCAGCGATAGAAGTTCTCATAGACCGGCACGGTGATGTAGGAGGAGAACATGAAGCGGGCGAGCGGCTCGACCTGCTCCCGCTGGCCCGGGATGCAGAAGAAGCGGCAGAGGAGCTCGAAGCCCTCGCGGGTGCCCTCCAGCTGTTCCACGACCTTCGGCAGGCCCTGCAGCGGCAGGAAGTTGGTGAAGGCGCCGTCCCCCTTCTCGACCGCGAGCCGCAGCATCTTGCCCCGCAGGGCGGCGACGATGATCGGCACCGGCTCCTCCGGCGGGCGCTCCAGCTTGAAGCCGCCGTCGGCGCGCTCACCGGACAGCGCGGTGCGCAGGAAGTCGATCGTCTCCGACATCTTGCTGAGCGGCTTCTCGAACGGCATCCCGTTCCAGCCCTCGATGATCCGGTCCGAGGAGGCGCCGATGCCGAGCGCGAAGCGGCCGCCGGAGGCATCGGCCGCCGCCGCGGCCTCCTGCGCGAGCAGCGCCCGCCCGCGCTGCATGACGCCGACTACGCCGGTCCCGAGCCTGACCTTCTCCGTCCAGGCGGCTCCGAGCACGAGCGGCGAGAAGCCATCCGGGCCGTTCGTCTCGCCCGACCAGAGGTCGGTGTAGCCGGCCGCCTCGGCGCGCCGGTAGAGCTCGGCGTTGTCCGCGAGCGACACCCCGGTGAACGGCACGGTGAGTCCCCAGCGCTGCATACCAAGCGCGACCCTATATGGGGAGTTCGGATAGGGTCGCGCCATGGAGAGGGTGTCGCCGGAGCGAGCGGACCTCGACGCGTCGAAGCTGGATCGCACCGAGATCATCGGCATGGTCGCCGCGGCGGTGCTGGTGATCAGCGTGTTCCTCGAGTGGTACTCGCTGACCAACGACCCGAGCGTCGTCCAGCGCGGCAACGACCCCTCGAACTGGGCCTGCGGCGTCGGCAACACCAGCTGCAGCGGCTGGGACACCTTCCCGGTGCTGAGCGTGCTGCTCCTCCTCGCGGCGCTCGCCCCGTTCATCCTCTCCTGGATCGTGATCCGCGGCCACGCGCTCTCCTGGCCGCGCGGGGAGATGACCGCGGTGGTCGGCCTCATCGCCTTCGTCCTGGTCGCGTTCAACGGGATCATCGACAAGCCCCAGGACGGGCTCGAGATAGGACTCGGCTTCGGCTACTGGCTCGCGCTGGTCTCCTCGTTCGTCATCTTCCTCACGGGCGGCTTCAGAGCCGTGGACAGCGGCGGCGGCGCGCGGCGGAAACCCCCGGCGACCTTCTGACCGCCTCTCCGGCGCCGTACTAGCCTCTGCACGATGGCTGAGGGAGACCAACATGTGATCTCGCACGACGTGCGGGACCCGACCCACCCGGACCGAAACCTGGCGCTGGAGCTGGTCCGCGTGACCGAGGCGGGGGCGCTCGCCGCCGGCCGCTGGGTCGGACGCGGCGAGAAGGAGAGCGCCGACGGCGCGGCCGTCGACGCGATGCGGCTGATGCTCGACACCGTCCCGATGGACGGCATGGTCGTCATCGGCGAGGGCGAGAAGGACGAGGCGCCGATGCTCTACAACGGCGAGCGGGTCGGGAGCGGCTCCGGGCCGGAGGTGGACGTCGCGGTCGACCCGCTCGAGGGGACGAGGCTGACGGCGCTCGGCCAGCCGAACGCCATCGCCGTCATCGCGCTCGCCGAGCGCGGCGCGATGTTCGATCCGGGCCCGTGCTTCTACATGGAGAAGCTCGTCACCGACAACGAGGCGGCGATGGCGATCGACATCGACCGTCCGATCGAGGACA
>DATIDP010000112.1:0-21803 GCA_035456265.1 Solirubrobacterales bacterium
CCTCCCGCTCGGCGAGCCTGGCGCTGGCCTCGGTGGCCCGCTCGACCTGATCCCAGTCGGCGCTGTGCACCGCCAGCTGCCCGAGCGAGGCGTGGAGCTCCACCTGGGAGGGAAGGTCGCCGACCTCCTGGGCGATCTCGAGGGCCTCGCGGTAGGAATCGGCCGCGCCCTCGTAGTCGGCCTCTGAGACCTCCAGGTGATAGCCGAGCGTGAGCAGCGCCCGCACGGCCTCGGCGCGGTCGGATTCCCGGGCGAGGGCGACGGAGCGCTCCAGGTTCTCGCGCGCCTTCTCGGAGTCCCCAATCCGGCCGAATACGCGTCCGAAGATGCCGTGTGCACGACTCGCCGCGCGGGCCTCGTCAAGACGTTCGGCGAGGCGGAGGGCCTTCTCCGAGGCGTAGATCGCGAGCATGTTGTCCCCGGTGTGCATGTACAGGGACGCGGCCTCCTCATAGAGGCGCACGAGCTCGATGCAGGGAGGGCCGTCCTTGAGCAGGTCGATGCCGCGCTGGTAGTTGTCGATCGAGGCCCGGCGCTCTCCCTTGTGCCAGAGGGCCGCGCCGATCTTCCGGTGCAGGTCGGCCACGCGGGCGAGGTCCTCCTGGGATCGGTGGTAGGAGAGGCAGCGCTCCCAGACGCCGACGGCTGCGTCGACCCGGCCCATCCGAAGGGCGACGTCGCCCTGCTTCTCGCCGATGCGGGCGATCACGCCGGGATCGAGCGACTCGGAGATCTCGAGGGCGGCCGTGTACCGGTCGAAGGCCTCCGCATTCGAGTACAGGGCCGCGGCGGCGTCGCCGGCCGCCTCGAGCGATTCGAGCGCCCGCTCCTGGAGCTCGGCGAGCGCGGCGGGCTCCAGTCCCGCCTCCGAGCCGAGCGCCGAGGCGCGCGCAAAGTGCTCGGCTACCAGGCCGATGACGCCGTCGGAGCGCTCCCCGGCGCGCTCCCGGATGAACTCCGCGACCTCGACGTGCTTGCGGCAGCGGACCGACTTGGGGAGCATCGAGTAGGCGACGTCGCGGATCAGGACGTGCTTGAACGCGTATTCGTGCTCGCCGGCGAGCCGGGTTCCGGTGCTCGGCACGAGCAGGTCCTTCTCCTCGAGCGCGGCGAGGGTCCGCCCCAGATCGAGCCCCTCCTCCGTCGCGGTCGAGACCAGTGCGCCCTCCCAGAAGGTCTGGCCGACCACCGAGGCGGACTGGAGCAGCCTCCGCTCGAGGCGATCGAGCGAGTCGAGTCGGGCGGCGAGCAGCGACTGGACGGTCCTGGGCAGCGCGTCCGCCTCGGTCGTCTCCTCCTCCAGGAGGCGGTTGACCATCTCCTCCGCGAACAGCGGGTTGCCGCCGGAGCGCTCCGCCACCTGCGGCACGACCTTGGCGGCGCCGTTGCCGCTTTTCGGGAGCAGCGCCTCGACCAGCTCCCTGGTTTCGTCGGCCGTCAGCGGCTCCAGCGAGATCGTCGTTGCGTTGCGGCGGCCGCCGCCCCAGTCGGGCCGTCGCTCGAGGAGCTCGTCGCGGCTCAGGCAGACGAGCAGCAGGGGCGCGCGCACCCAGCGGGTGAGGTGGTCGATCAGGTCGAGCATTCCCTCGTCGGCCCAGTGGATGTCGTCGATGGCGAGCACCATCGGCTTGCGGCGCGCGATTCCCTCGACGACGGCACGGGCGGCCGAGAAGAGCGCCTCCCGCATCCGCTGGGGGTCCTCCTCCGACGGGCGCAGCTCCTCCGGCGGCTCGAGCCCAAGGGGCAGGGCGAGCAGGGCGGCGTTGCGCTCACCCGCCGACTCGTCGCCGAGCTCGCTCATCAGCTTGGTGACGCCCGAGCGCAGCTTCTCCCAGGCGGCGTCGGGGGTGTCCGTGTCGCGGATCTCGAACTCGTCGTTGAGGACTTCCGCGAGGGCCCAGTACGCGATCCCGGCGCCGTACGGCGGGCACTGGCCGCGGCGGATCGTCGGCGGGTCGTCCGCCGAGCCGAGGTTCGACATCAGCTCCCGAAGCAGGCGTGACTTGCCCACGCCCGCCTGGCCGATCACGGTGACGAGATAGGGGCGGCCCTCACGTTCGACCCGTTCGACGAGCGAGGAGAGCAGACCGGCCTCCTCCTCGCGGCCGATCAGGGGTGTCTGGGCGCGGCCGGCGCCGCGGCGGGGCTCGGAGAGGACTCCAGTCGCCTCCCACGCCGGGACCGGCTCCTCCTTGCCCTTGAGGGTGAGCGGCTCGAGCCGCTCGTAGGCGATCGCCTCGCCGGTGGCCCGGTAGGTCGGCTCGCCCACGGTGACGCTGGCCGGCCGGCCTGCGGCCTGCAGCCGGGCGGCGACGTTGACCGGATCTCCCATCACCGTGTAGCGGTCCCCGACCGCGCCCGCCATCACCTCACCCGAGTTGATCCCGACTCGCAGGGAGAACTCGACCCCGTATTTCTCGCGGCTCTCGCGATTGGCGCCCTCCATGGCCCCCTGCATCGCGAGGCCGGCGCGGACAGCGCGCTCGGGGTCGTCCTCGTGGGCAATCGGCGCTCCGAACACGCCCATGACGTTGTCGCCGATGAACTTGTCGATCGACCCTCCGAAGCGCTCGATCTCCTCGCCGAGCCGCCGTAGCGTGCGGTCGACGAGTGCCTTCACCGCCTCCGGGTCCATGCGCTCGGCGGCCGCCGTGTAGCCGGAGAGGTCGGCGAACAGGATCGTCGCCTGGCGGCGCTCCTCCGGCGGGGCCTCGGCCGGGGCCGCCGCGGGGGCGGGCGCCGAGGACCCCACGGCCAGCGACGTCCCGCACTCCATGCAGAACTTCGCCCCGGCCGGGTTCTCCGCGCCGCAGCTCGAGCACAGCGGGGCGAGCTCGGCGCCGCACGACATGCAGAAGCGGGCCCGTTCCGGATTCTGAGCGGCGCAGCTCGGGCAGGCTCTCCCCTCCATCCAGGTCAGGATAGGACGGGTGAAGGTGGCTCGCCGCCAAGGGGCTTGCGCTACCCTGCGGCGCCGCTCAGGAGAGGAATGACCCGAATCCGCGTATCAGTCGCGCTTGCGCTCGCCCTCATCTCCGCGCTGCTGCTGGGCGCCTGCGGCGGAAGCGGCGGGAACAACGAGGACCCACAGCAGGTCCTCACCGAGACCTTCAGCAACCCGACTTCGATCAAGAGCGGGAACTTCGATCTCGACTTCAAGATCGAGACCAATGGCGGGGCCAGCCCCGGCACCTTCGAGGTGAAGCTGGGCGGCCAGTTCCAGAGCCAGGCCGCGAACCAGTTCCCCCAGGTCGACTTCGACGTCTCGCTCAGGGCCGAGAGCGGCTCCCAGACCATCTCGGGGAGCGGCGGCCTCACGTCCACCGGGACGAGGGGGTTCGTGAACATCCAGGGCACCGAGTACTCGGTGCCACAGCAGCTCTACGACCGGTTCACGTCGACGTACTCCCAGCTGCAGAGCCAGGGCGGCTCGAACCCACGGACCGGCCTCCTGCAGCGGCTCAACATCGACCCGGCGAGGTGGCTCACGGACCTGAAGAACGAGGGCACCGAGGACGTCGAGGGTCAGCAGACGATTCACATCTCCGGCAAGGCGAATGTGCCGGAGATCGTCGATGACCTGAAGACGATCGCCGAGGACGCCGGTCGCTCGGTTGGGAACGTCGACGTGAGCCGGCTGGATCAGCTCAACGACACGATCCAGTCGGGAGAGGTCGACGTGAACACGGGGGAGACCGACAAGCTGCTTCGCAGGGTGGGCCTGGAGTTCAACCTGAAGCCGCCGCCCGGAACCCCCGGCGCTCCGGACTCCCTCGACGTCCATCTCCAGCTCAACCTCGCCGACGTCAACCAGCCCCAGGCCATCCAGGCGCCCGCAAATGCGCAGCCGCTGGACGAGAGCGCGCTGCGAGGACTCGGCATCGACCCCTCGTCCCTTGGCGGGGCGCTCCGCGGCGGTCTCGGCCCCGGAGGCCCGCTTCCGGAGTCGGGGGGGTCCACGGCGGCGCCCACCCAGTCGGCGACGCAGGCCTACCAGCAGTGCCTCTCACGCGCCTCGGGTGTCGAGGCGCTGCAGCGCTGCGCGCAGCTGCTCGGGCAGTAGCGCTTCCCGGCCCACGTAAGCTCCGGCGTTCGTGGAAGCGGGGAACACAGAGCGCTCCGGCCCGCCCACGTTCGGCTGGAGCTTCCTGAAGACGCCGGGCGGCTGGCCCTACCTCCTCGCTCCTTTCATCCCGCTGGCCATCGCGCTGAGGTTGATCGACGCGGGAGCCGGGCTGGTCTTCTTCTCCGCCGCCCTCGGGGTGATCCCGACCGCCGCGCTGATGGGAAGAGCGACCGAGGAGGTCGCCGCGCGCTCGGGGCCCGGCATCGGCGGGCTGCTCAACGTCACCTTCGGCAACGCGCCCGAGCTGATCATCGCCCTGTTCGCGCTGGGGAAGGGGCTGCAGGAGGTGGTCAAGGCGTCGATCGTCGGCTCGATCCTCGGGAACATCCTCTTGGTCATGGGCGCGGCGATGCTCGCCGGCGGGCTCGCCGGCGATCGCAAGGTCCAGCGCTTCGACCGAACCGCGGCCAGCATCCAGTCGCTGATGCTGATCCTCGCCGTCGCGGCGCTGGTCATGCCGGCGATCTACGAGCTGGTCGAGGGCCAGGGCCTGCCTCCGATCAACCAGGAGCGGGTCAGCTTCGATCACACCGTCGAGCACCTCTCCCTGGCGGTCGCGATCGTCCTGATCGCCACCTACGCCCTCGGGCTCCTGTTCAGCCTGAAGACCCACCGCGAGCTCTTCAACCCACATGAGGAGGGGGGTGAGGACGACACCTGGGGCTGGTCGATGCGAACCTCGGTGATCGCGCTCGCCATCGCGGGCGTGGCGGTCGGGGTGATGTCGGAGATCCTCGTCGGCTCGATCGAGGCCGCCTCGCAGTCGGTCGGCCTGAGCCAGTTCTTCATCGGCGTGATCGTGGTGGCGATCGTCGGCAACGCCGCGGAGCACTGGGTGGCCGTTCTGGTGGCGATCAAGGACAAGATGGACCTCTCGGTCAACATCGCGATCGGCTCGAGCGCTCAGGTCGCGATGTTCGTCGCCCCGGTACTGGTCTTGATCTCCTTCGTGCTCGGCCCAGGCCCGATGCCGCTCGTCTTCAACGGCTTCGAGATCGCCGCGATCTTCCTGGCCGTCCTGGTCGCGTATCAGGTGACCAACGAGGGTGAATCGACATGGTTCGAGGGTGTCCAGCTGCTCGCCCTGTACGCGATCCTCGGTCTCACCTTCTACTTCGCCTAGCCTCGCGCCCGAATGGACTACGTCTACCTGATCGCGAGCTTCACGGTCATCCTGGCCGGCGCTCTGCTGTTCACGAACGCGGTCGAGTGGATCGGCCACCGGCTCAAGCTCGGCGAGGGGGCCGTGGGAAGCCTGCTGGCCGCGGTGGGCACGGCCATGCCGGAGACGCTGATCGCGATCGTTGCGCTGATCGGCGCGACCAAGAGCGAGGACGTGGCCGTCGGCGCGATCGTCGGCGCCCCCTTCCTGCTCGCCACGCTCGCGATGGGTCTCGTCGGGCTGGTCGCCTACACCTACCGCCACCGGCGCGAGCAGGGGATCGAGCTGTGGGCACACGTACCCACTCTCGATCGCGACCTCCTCTTCTTCCTGGTCTTCTTCGCACTGGCGCTGGCGCTCGGCTTCGGCGCTCCCGGCGCGATCAGGATCGTGGCCGGAATCCTCTTCTTCGCGGCCTATCCGTTCTACGTCTGGCGGACGCTCCGCCGCGGCGGCGAGGCCCAGCCGGAGGAGACGCTCAACCCGCTGATCATGGACCGGCGTCCCGGCCGGGAGGGCGACCCGAGCATCGGGATCGCAGTGCTCCAGTTCCTCATCGGGTTGGGGGCGATGGTGGGCGGCGCCCACCTGTTCGTCGAGGAGCTGCTCAATGTCGCTGAGGAGGTCGGCGTGGAGGCGATCGTCCTCTCGCTGATCCTCGCCCCCCTCGCGACCGAGCTGCCGGAGAAGGTGAACAGCTTCTTCTGGGTGCGCGACGGCAAGGACTCGCTCGCCCTCGGCAACATCACCGGAGCGATGGTCTTCCAGTCGACGATCCCCGTCGGGATCGGTCTGCTCTTCACGGAGTGGGATCTGAGCGGCAACGCCGCCGTTTCCGTCGCGCTGGGGCTGGCCGGCGGGGTGATCGCCTACTGGGCGCTTCGCCTGCGCGACCGCTTCGAGCTCCCGGCGGTCCTGGCCTGGATCTCGCTCTATGTCGCCTTCATCGTGGTCGTGGCGGTGTAGATGGTCCTTCCGCATGACGAGGCGGGAGTCGGGCCCGCCGTCGTCCTGCTCCATGCGGGAGTCGCTGACCGGACGATGTGGGCCGAGCAGCTCCCGACGCTTGCGGCCGCGGGCTATCGCGCCGTCGCGATGGACCTCCCCGGATTCGGCGAGGCGCCACCCGTGAAGGAGTTCCAGCCGTGGTCCGACGTCCTGGGGACCATGGATGCCTTGGAGCTCCCGGAGGCGGCCCTGGTCGGCAACTCATTCGGCGGCGCCGTCGCCCTGAACGTGGCGGTCGTGGCGCCGGAGCGGATCACCTCGCTGATGCTGGTGTCGGCGCCGCCCCCCGGGCTGGAGCCCTCGAGCGAGCTCGGGGCCGCGTGGGAGGCGGAGGAGTCGGCTCTCGAACGCGGCGACATCGAGGCCGCGGTCCGCGCCGTGGTCGACGCCTGGACGCTGCCAGACGCGCCCTCGGAGCTCCGCGATCGCGTGGCCGGGATGCAGCGACGGGCGTTCGAGCTTCAGGCCGAGGCCGATGACCGCAGCGAGGCGGCCGAGCCGGCCGAGGCGGGCCCCGACGCCCTCGGCAGGATCGACGTGCCCGTACTCGTGGCAAGCGGCGAGTTCGACCTGCCGGATTTCCGGCTCGGTGCCGAGTCGCTGTCGAAGCGGCTGGAAGATGCGCGGGGGACGGTGATCGCCGGGGCGGGGCACCTGGCGCCGCTCGAGCAGCCGGAGGCGTTCGAGCGGCTACTCCTCGAATTCCTCAACGAATCCAACGAATCCATGCGGCCGTAGTCCTCCGGCGCCATCTGCCGTCTTTTTGCCGGGCTTGGATCTCCAGCCAGAGCTGACGGCGCCCACGATCGTCCTCGCCGGGCCGACCGTCAACCAAGCTCGTACTCGAGGGTCAGGGTGTGATCCCCCTCCTCGTCGGCGAGCATCGTGCCCTCGCCCGTGATGCCCTCGAGCTCCCCGGTGCCCGTGCCCGGGACGATCGTTCCCGTGTTGGTGACGCCCTCCGGTCCCATCAGGCCCGTGTGCTGGAAGACGAAGCCGCCGGTCCTGCCCTGGAGCGTCCCCCTGACCCGGTCGTGCCCGACGTACCCGCCACCGCCCTCCGATTTCGCGATCAGGAGCTCCGCCGTGCTGGAGCCCTGCAGGTCACCGGTGAACGTCCGTGAGATCTGGACCCGGCTGACCTCGGCGCCGTCAGCGTCGCCGTAGGGCTCCTCTTCGTAGCGGTCGTTCGTGAAGGGCGCGTTCGCGGTCACGCCGAGGCGAGCTGGCCGAGCGCCTCGAGCACGACCCCGTCGTGCGTCTTCGGCGACACCTTCGGGAAGACCTTGGCGACCTTGCCCTCGGGATCGATCAGGAAGGTCGCCCGGGTCACGCCCATGTAGGTCTTGCCGTACATCTTCTTCTCGCCCCAGACGCCGTAGAGGTCGGCGACCTCGTGGTTCTCGTCGGCGAGCAGCGTGAAGTCGAGCCCGTACTTGTCGGCGAAGTTCCGCTGCGCCGTGACGGTGTCCGGCGAGACGCCGAGCACCCGCGCGCCGGCGCTCGCGTAGTCGTTGCGGTGATCGCGGACCCCGCAGGCCTGGGTCGTGCAGCCGGGGGTGTCGGCCTTCGGGAAGAAGTAGAGAACGACCGGCCGGCCGCGCAGCTCGCTGAGGGTGAGGTGATCCCCAGCCTGGTCGGGCAGGGTGAAGTCCGGGGCTTCCTGCCCTTCAGCGACCACTATTCCTCGTCCAAGTCCTCCCGGCCGGGATCCTGGCCGTCCTCGTCCTCGTTCTCCTCCTCGTCGCCCTGCTCGAGCGCAGTCTCGGAGACGGAGCCGCCCGCGCCGGGGTGGTAGGTGGTCTGGAAGTCCTCGAGGAGCCGGTCGCGCTGCTCCTCGTCGACCGGGACCTCGTCGGAGATCCGAACCCAGTCGGCGCCCTCATAGGCCTCCATGTTGAAGATCTCCTGGTCGATCGAGACGGAGTCGTCGACGACGATGAGAACCTCGGTCTGCGGGTTGAAGTAGGTGCCGGGGACGTCGGTGAGCTCCTCGAGCTCCGTCACCCGGCTCTCTGCGTCACTGGCCTCCACGCGCTGGATCTTATTGACCGAGGTTCTCCAGCTCTCGCAGCTGCCGCTCGATCTCCCGCTCGACGTCGAGCGGCTCCTTTCCCTGGCGCTGCCGGCGCTCGTTGCGGGCGACCACGAGCTGGCGGATCTCCTCGCGGAGCGCGCGATCCTCGCCGAGGCTCGGGCCAGGGGCGTCGGAGGCGAGCAGCTTCTGCACCTCGGCATCGACGTCCAGTGCGTCGCGCCCCTTGGCGACGCCGCGATCGGATCGCGCCTGGACCATCTGGCGGATCTCCTCCTCGCGCACCTCGGGGGAGACGCTGTACAGGGTGCCCTCGGAGCTCTGCGGAAAGTCCTGCTCGAGAGCGAAGTCGCCCTTGCCGATCTTCTGCAGCGCGTTGCCTGCGCCCATCGCAAAGATGAGCGCCCCGAGCGGCAGGGCCACCAGCACCACCAGGACGAGGATCATGCCCACCTGGAACTCGGCCAGGAGCATGACCTGGAGCTTAGATGCCGGTGGCTGGGATCACTCGACCACCCGTAGGGTTGAGGGCACATCCATTCGCCGGACCCGGCGCGCGGTGAGCAGGGGGGTCAGCGCGACGGCGACGACCCCGAGGCCGACTGCCTTGAGCACCGTTCCGAACGCGATCGACGGCGGCACTCCGAGGTCCGGCAGGGTGTCGGGAAGCGTCACCTGGAGGACGTAGTTGAGGATGCCTAAGCCGATCAGGATCCCTGCCAGGGTCCCGAGAACCCCGATGATCACGTTCTCCACCATCGACAGCCCGATGGCCTCACCGGAGCGGACTCCGAAGGCCAGCATCGTGGCGTTCTCGCGGGCGCGCTCGTCGACGCTGATGCTCGTCGAGTTGAAGGCGATCAGGAGAGCGAGCAGCAGGGCGAAGAGCTCGGTGACGCGGATGATCCCGAGGAAGTCGTCCATTCGCTTCCTGACGAACTCGGCGCTCGCCGTCGCCCCCTCGACCTCCGCGACACGCGGGATGGCGAACAGTGTCCGCTTCAACTCCCCCTCTGAGGTTCCCGGCTGGGGCGCGACGTCGACCTGGTTGACGCGGCCCGCCAAACCCATTCGCTGCGCTTGACTCGCGTCCATGTAGGCGAAGCTCCTGAACGGATCGGGGTGAAGGCCCACGACCGGGATTCGCGCCCGGGCCTCAGAGAACGTCCGCGGCCCGATCAGGCGCGGATAGGAGACCGTGATTTGGTCCCCGACTCCCACGTCCAGGTCCTTCGCGGCCTCCTCGGAGATCAAGATTCCATCCTCTCCCGGCGCAAGGCCTGCGCCCGAGGCCACCGTCGGCTGCCAGAGGCGGTTGCGGCCGTCCTGCAGCCCGATCAGCGCGTCGAAGGAGTCGTCCGCGGTCGCGAGCCTTCCAGCGACCTGCAGCCGGCCCTCCGCTGCCCGAACGCCCGGAGCGCCTTCCACGGACCGCACCAATGGGGAGCCGAGGCGGTGGAAGCCCTCCAGTGAGACCGTGATGCGCGACGGCGTGGCCCCCGCCAACTCGCGTTCGCTGCGGTCGACCGTGGCGAGGAAGGAGTCGACCATTCCCGAGAAGGCGGTCACCACCGCGACCACCGTGCCGATCCCGAGCGCGGTCAACAGGGTGCGGCGCGGCGCCCGAAGCACGTTCCGGCCCGGCATCTGCACGAGCGCCGATCCGGGCAGATGAACTCGCTTTCCGATTGCCGCCAGCCCGCTCGACTTGGCGGAGCGGAAGCCGACCCGGATCGCGGCGATGGGCGCCACGCGGACGCCGCGCCAGACGGGTATCGCCGTGGCGATCAATGGGAGAACCAGGCCCGCGATCGCTCCCCTGATGAAGACGTGTACCTCGAACGGCGTGCGCATCACCGGGAGAGGGAGGAGGTCCTCAAGCGCACCCCGGAATACCTCCCCGGCGAGCAGCCCCAGGGCCAGTCCCAGAGCGGTGCCGACCACTGCGATCTCGGCGCCCAGCAACAGGGGGCGAATCGCCAGCTCCCGCGCCGGCACGCCCAGCGCCATGCCGATCCCGATCTCTCGCCGCTGCGCCTCGACTATCCGGCTGGCAAGGTTGAAGGCCGCGAAGGCGGCGCCCGCGAGGATCAGATAAGCGAAGATCTCGAACACGCGCTGGTCGCCCTCGGCGTCTTTGTAGAGGATGCGATGAGCCGGCTCGTCGGCGAGGGTCGTCACCTCCGTTCCCGGCACGGTCCGGTCCAAAGCGGCCTCCAGCTGCCTGCGGACTACCTTTTCGTCGGCACCCGGCCGCAGCCTGAGGACGGCGTCGTTGACGGTGCGCGAGCCCCGGGAGAGCTGCTGGGCGGTGCGGAGCGAGGTGAACACCACCGCAAAGCTCGCCTCGGCGCCCCCGAAGTCGCCGCCCGCCGGCCGGGTCACCAGGAAGTACTCCGGGGAGCGCCCCTGCCCCACGTAGCGCAGCGTCCTCCCGCCCGCCACCTGCAGTGTTCCCGTCGGCGGCAAGTCGTGGAAGGTCCCGAAGCTCGCCTCGAGGACCGCAATCGGCTTCCCCGAGTCAGCGCTGCGCAGGCCACGACCCGACTCAGCCGATACCCCGTCGATCGGAGGACCCTGAGGTCCGAGTTCCGAGCCGACCAGCTGCCCTCCGGTGACGAGCGGGTCGTGGCCCGGCCGAGGCAGCTCGATCTGGGTGGGAACGATCAGCCGCTCGCTGACGGCCGCGACCTGGTTCGACGCCGGAAGCGACTCGACCACCTTCGTCAGCTGCCCTTGCGGCGTCCGCGCTCCTTCGGCCAGGCTGATCTTCAGATCATGGGCGCGCAGCGCGGCGAAGCTGGCGTCGTTCGACGCGATTCGCCAGTTCTCGAGGCTGCCCAGTCCGGAGTAGATCCCGGTGCCGATCGCCAGCACGAGCGCGATCGCGACGACCAGCACCCATCTGCGCCTCAGATCCCGCCAAGACCAACGCAGCCAGAGCCCCGTGCGTCCCATTGGCTACCAGTGCAACTCCGAGATCTCGACCGGTCCCTCGGGGTTGGGGGCATCCGAGACCACCCGCCCGCTGCTCAACTCGATCACCCGGTGGGCGACGCGGGCTATCTCCCGGTTGTGGGTGACCACCAGCACCGCGGTCTCCTCCCGATGGGTCTGCTCGTGGAGCAGGTCGAGGATCTGCACCCCGGTCTGGAAGTCGAGCTCGCCAGTGGGCTCGTCGGCGAGCAGGATCGGATTGCCGGTGGCGAGCGCGCGGGCGATCGCGACGCGCTGCTGCTCACCTCCCGAGAGCTCGTGCGGGAAGTGCTCAGTCCGGTCGGCAAGGCCGACCCGCTCGAGTGTCTCCCGGGCGGCCTCGCGCGGCTGATCCCGGCCGCTGACGTCCGCGCCGAACTCCGCGTTCTCGAGGGCCGTCAGGGCCGGGAACAGATTGAAGGTCTGGAAGATGAAGCTCACGGTGTGGCGCCGGAACCGGAACAGGTCGGCGCGCGCTGCCCGCGTGATGTCCTGACCCGAGATCCGAATGGTCCCCTCGGTCGGCGAGTCGAGCGCGCCGATCAGGTTGAGCAGCGTCGTCTTCCCGCTCCCCGAGGGGCCGAGGACCACCGTGAACTCCCCGGGGTTGACGCTCAGGGTCACTCCCTCGAGCGCGGTCACCGTCACCTCGCCGACCCGGTAGCGGCGGGCGATCCCTTCGAGCTCGACCAGCGGCTGCTCCGTCATTCTGGCGACACGCTTTCACGCTATGAGCGTGCGTGCACGCGGGCGTCGGGGCTGCCCACGGAGGCGGAATCCGTGCCTAGCGGCACATCTGCGACAGGGGATGGGGTACCCTTTTCAGGGCTGGCTGACTGACCAGTCAATCAGTCGCCGGCGCACCGATAAGACTTCAAAAGCCATCGAAGGAGTCATCCGTGGTTGACCTCACCCTCACCGACGAGCAGAAGGACCTGCGCGAGCTTGCGCACAGCTTCGCGGAGAAGGACATCCGCAAGGTCGCTTGGGACTACGACAAGGACGGGACCTGGCCTCAGGACATCATCGAGAAGGCCTGGGAAGTCGGCCTGATGAACACCCATGTCGCCGAGGAGTACGGCGGCCCGGGTCTCGACTACCTCTCCGGTTGCCTGATTGAGGAGGAGATGGGCTGGGGCTGCTCCGGCATCGGCACGTCGCTGATGGCCAACGGCCTCGCCTCCGCTCCGGTCGGCCTGGGCGGCACCGAGGAGGTCAAGAAGAAGTACCTCGGGATGCTCACCGAGGCCCCCAAGCTCGCCTCCTTCTGCCTGACCGAGCCGGACGCCGGCTCCGATGTCTCGGGCATGAAGACCACGGCCACGAAGAAGGGCGACAAGTACGTCATCAACGGCTCCAAGTGCTTCATCACCAACGGTGGCCATGCCGACTGGTTCACGGTCTACGCCAAGACCGACAAGGACGCCGGCCACCGCGGCATCTCCGCCTTCGTCGTCCCCAAGGACGACACGGTGACGGTCGACAAGAAGGAGGACAAGCTCGGTCAGCGCGCCTCCAACACGGCGACCATCACCTTCAACGAGACCGAGATCCCAGCTGAGAACCTGCTCGGCGAGGAGAACCACGGTTTCAAGCTCGCGATGATGACCCTGGACCGCACTCGTCCCGGCGTCGCCGCCATGGCCGTGGGCATCGCCCGCGCCGCGCTCGAGTTCGCCGCGGACTACTCGAAGGAGCGCGTCCAGTTCGGCGTCCCGATCGCCATGCACCAGGCGGTCGCCTTCATGATCGCCGACATGGCGACCAAGGTCGAGGCCGGCCGTCTGCTCGTCTGGCAGTCTGCAGTTCTGCTCGACCAGGGCAAGCGCAACACGCTCGCCGCCTCGCATGCGAAGCGGTTCTCCGCGGACTCCGCGATGGAGGTCACCACCGACGCCGTGCAGGTCTACGGCGGCTACGGCTTCATCAAGGAGTACCCGGTCGAGAAGCTGATGCGCGACGCGAAGATCATGCAGCTCTACGAGGGCACCTCGCAGATCCAGCGCCTCGTGATCGCCAAGGAGCTCCTCATGGGCCGCCAGGCCGACGAGGAGACGCCCGAGGCGAAGGCGCTGCGTGAGAGGGCCGAGCGCGAGTCCTCCGAGAGCCAGCAGGAGCAGGCCCCCGCGGTTGTCTAGCGCTTCACGCAGCATCCACTCCTCGCGAGCGCCCCGGGAGACCGGGGCGCTCGTCGTTCCGGGCCGGGAGAATCAGCCGAATGCCGGAGACGGAGCGCAGCTTTGATATGGGGAGGCTCAGCGACCGCCTGGAGGTCTGGTTCCGCGGTCCGGGACCGAAGACCGTCGGCAGTCTGATCGAGATCTTCGGCGAGAAGAGCTTCGCGGTGCTCTTCGTGCTGTTGCTCGCGGTGCCGGCTCTGCCGCTCCCGACGGGCGGGGTGACCCACGTCTTCGAGCTGATCGCGATGCTGCTCGCGCTGGAGCTGATCATCGGCCGGCGAACCGTCTGGCTGCCGGAGCGCTGGCAGCGCCGCGAGATGGGGGCCGCGGAGCAGGAGCGCTTTTCCCGCACGCTGCTCAAATGGATTCGCTGGCTGGAGCGGCACTCCCGCCCACGCCTCGGCTTCCTGCTCAACCACCGCCTCAGCGGCAGCGTCTTCGGCCTGCTGGTCCTGCTCCTGAGCCTGACGGCCTTCCTGGCGCCTCCCTTCACCGGCCTGGACACGGTGCCCTCCCTGGGCGTCGTCCTCCTCAGCCTCGGCGTGCTTCTCGACGACTCGCTGCTCGCGCTCGTCGGCGTGGTGATCGGTGCGGCGGGGCTGCTGCTCCTCCTGATCCTGGGCAAGGCCGCCTACAGCGGCTTGGAGAGCCTCTTCTAGGTCGGAGGCTTACGAGTAAGTAGATCCGTAGACTCGCCCCCGGTGGCGAGAGGACGGCCATCCGATGCCTTCGGCGGCGACATCAGGCGCCGCGACGTCTTTCCCCTGCTCGTGCTCCACCTGCTCTCACGGGAGCCGACCTACGGCAACCGCCTGATCGAGGAGATCGAGGGGATCACGGGAGGTGCGATCTCGGTGAACCCCAACACGATGTACCCGTTGCTCAAGGAGATGGAGGGGAGAGGGCTCCTGGACGCGACCTGGGAGCACCCCGACCGCCGCACCCGCCGCTACTACACGGTGACGCCCGCCGGCCGGCGCGAATACAAGCGGCTGCGCGGGGAGGTCGAGCCATTCCTGGACTCCGTGATCCGCTCGGTCTCGTTGATCAGGGACGAGGTCTACGGCGAGGAGTCGCCGCGCAGCTGAGGCGGCTTTCGCAGGAAGGTGCAGACCTCGCCCACGCGGTCGAACCCCAGTCGTTCGTAGAGCCTCCACGGCCAGTCGTCCGCGTCGGCGACGATGAAGGTCAGATCGTTCCCGGCCTCACGCGAGCCCTGCACCGCCGCCATCACCACGGCGCTCGCCAGGCCGTGTCCGCGACGGTCCGGAGTGGTTCCCACCGTCTCGACCTGCCCGATTCCGTTCCGCTGATAGAGCACGCACGATGCGCCCGGGGGCCCATCGGCAGGCGCTGCGAACCAGCGGCCGTTGCCGACCCTGTCCAGGCGAGCGTCGCGAACGAACCGCTGCTCGACGGCCTCCTGGGTGAAGTCCGGATCGTGCTCGGCGACCGCGCGCCGCACGGCAGCGACGGTCGAACGGGGCACCTCGATCGCCGCTCCGGCCTCACGATCCGGATCACGCGCGCGGACCATGTAGACGCTGCGCCAGACCTCCCAGCCATCGAGCGCTTGAAAGCCCTGAACCAGCTCTTCGCCACGTCGAGGGTCCACCGGCACGACATCGCGATGCTCGATCCCGAGAGGTGCCTGCACCTTCCCGGCGAGCTCGGCGAGCGCGACGGCATCCAGGTCACCGGAGTGGATCTCGAGATAGTTGCTCGACCACATGGCGGAGATCTCGGGGTTGTGGATCAGGCGCCCCCACTCGAACTCCTCGACGATCTCGGAGGAGTCGGCCTCCAGTGTCAACTCGAAATCCAGCAGGCGCCGCAGGAGCTCCGGGTCAGAGCTCGCGCTCATAGAAGAACATCACGGGTCCATCGGGCCCTCCCTCCCGGTTGATGAAGCCGGCGCTCTCGTAGAGCTTTCGGGCGGCCGTGTCATCCTCGCTGGTGCCGAGCTCCATCTGCTCCGCCCCCTCCGCCCGGGCCGTCTCCATCGCCGCGTCGAGCAGCGCTCGCCCGAGGCCGTTGCCGCGCAGATCTGGCACCACGTAGAGCTCCTCGAGATATGAGTGCAGTCCGGCCGAGTACACCCAGGGCCGGAAGCGGAGCTGTGCGAAGCCGTCCGGTCCCTCGCCGACCAGGAGGACGATCATCTCCTTGCTGCGGATCAGCTCCTCGTAGCGCTCCTCGAGCGCCTCGACTCCCGGGCTCGGCTCGTCGTACTCCTGCTGGAAGTCGTCCAGGAGACGGGCGACCTGCGGGGCGTCGCCGGGTGTGGCGCGCCTCACGGCGGGGGCGTCTTCGGTGTCGGCTTGGGGAGACGGCATCTCGGCCAGGCTAATACCCTGCGCCGTCCAACCGACCTTCGGAGGAACCTCTCAAATGTTCGTCTTCAAGGCCGCCGTGCTGGGCGGCGGCACGATGGGCGGCGAGATCGCCCAGGTCATCGCCAACGCCGACATCCCCGTGGTGGTCAAGGACGTCGAGCAGAAGTTCGTCGACCACGCCCTCGAGAAGTCTCGCGAGGTGACGAAGTCGCAGCTGGACCGGCTGGTCTCCAAGGAGAAGCTGACCCAGGAGCAAGCCGACGCCCGCCTCGACGAGGTGATGGGCCTGATCAGCGGCACCACGACCTATGAGGGCTTCGGCGACGTCGACTTCGTGGTCGAGGCCGTCCCGGAGCGGATGGAGATCAAGAGGTCCGTCTACCGGGAGCTCGACGCGGTGACGCCCGGCCACGCGATCCTCGCCTCCAACACCTCATCGCTCTCGATCACCGAGATGGGCAGGGAGACGCTCCGTCCCGGCAAGGTCGTCGGCTTCCACTTCTTCTTCCCGGCCTCGGTGATGCCGCTGGTGGAGATCATCAGCGGCGAGGACACCTCCCGCGAGACCGTCACAGCGGCCTTCAACTTCGCGCAGAGGATCCGCAAGCAGCCGATCACCTGCAGGGAGGTCCCGGGCTTCGTCGTCAACCGGATCCTCAACTCAGGCGTCGGCGAGGTCTGGCGCGAGCAGGAGGAGAAGGGACTGTCGATCAAGAAGGTCGACGAGGCGATCGCCGAGGCGAACATCACCCCGATGGGCCCGTTCTTCCTGATCGACATGCTCGGTCTGGACACGGTCCTGCATGTCGCCGAGTACCTGAACGAGTCCTACGGGGATCGCTTCTACGTCCACAAGGGCATGCGGAAGCTCGTCTCTGAAGGAAAACTGGGCGCTAAGAGCGGCGGCGAGGGCTTCTACAGGGACGGTGAGCCCAACATCGAGGGCGACGCCGACCCGAACGGCGAGGAGCTCGCCGACCTGCTCATGCTCAAGACGTTCGTGGAGGCCTGCAAAGTGCTCGAGGAGGGCGTAGGCACCGTCCGCGAGATCGACCTGGGGATGATGGCCGGCGCAGGCCTCGACCCGCGCCGCGGCCTCTTCCCGCCGTTCTGGAAGGCGGACCTCGAGGGGCTCGACACCATCCTCGAGAAGCTCGAGCGCTGCGAGGAGAGCCACGGCGAGCGCTTCGCGCCCCCGCGGTCCCTGAAGCGGCTGGTCGCCCAGGGCCGTCTCGGCCTGAAGACGGGTCACGGCTTCTACGCATACCCGCAGACCAGTGCCGAGGGCACGGTCAAGCTCGAGAAGCGCGGCGCAGTCGCAATCGCCTGGCTCGCCAACCCCCCGATGAACGCGATCTCGCCTCAGGTGATCCAGGACCTGGGCAAGGCCTGGGAGGAGGTCAAGTCCGACGACGAGGTGAAGGCGATGGTGGTCTACTCCTCGCTGCCGGTCGTCTTCTCGGCCGGGGCGGACATCAAGGCGTTCACCTCGATGGACGAGGCGGCCGGGGCCGAGCTCATCAACAACGGTCACGCTCTGCTTCGCGAGCTCGGTCAGAACCGGAAGTCGACCGTCGCGGCCGTCAACGCCATAGCCTTCGGCGGCGGCTGCGAGCTGTCCATGGCATGCGACTTCCGTGTCGCCGCGCAATCGGCCGTCTTCGGCCAGCCGGAGATCAATCTCGGGATCATCCCGGGTTTCGGCGGCACTCAGCGCCTGCCGCGGCTGGTCGGGCAGTCGAAGGCCCTCGAGATGAACCTGACCGGCGACGCCGTACTCGCCCCGGAGGCGCGGTTCCACGGCCTCGTCGACGACCTCGTGCCCGACGAGGAGCTGCTCGACGTCGCGATCTCGTGGGCGCGCAAGCTGGCCCAACAGGCTCCGGTGGCGGTCGAGCAGATCAAGCGCGTCTCCCACCGGGGAGACCTCGACGAGGGGATCGAGGCCGAGAAACAGGGCTTCGCGACGGCCTTCCTCTCGGAGGACGCCAAGGAGGGCATCTCGGCCTTCCTGGGTAAGCGATCACCCAAGTGGCAGGGCCAGTAGCGACAGGCCAGGCGCAGCGGCTCGCCGAGCTGATCCGGGATTCCAGGAGCACCGTCGCTCTGACCGGAGCGGGGATCTCGGTGCCCTCCGGCATTCCCGACTTTCGTAGCCCGGGGGAGGGGCTCTGGGAGAGGGTCGACCCGATGGAGGTCGCGCACATCGACGCCTTCCGGCGCGACCCGGCCAAGTTCTGGAGCTTCTACCGGCCGAGATTCCAGATGCTCGGGGACAAGGAGCCGAACGAGGCCCACCGCGTGCTGGCGGAGCTCGAGCGGCGCGGCCTGCTCGACGCCGTGATCACCCAGAACATCGACCAGCTCCACCACAAGGCGGGCTCGGAGCGGGTGATCGAGGTCCACGGCTCAATCCGCACTTCGAGCTGCCAGCGGTGCGGAACGGAGTTCCCGCTCGCGGACGTGGACGGGCTCTTCGATGAAGCGGGTGCCGCCCGCTGCTCGGACTGCTCGGGCCCGGTGAAGCCCGACGTCGTGCTCTTCGGCGAGCTGCTGCCCGCGGACGCGATGGCCGAGGCGGAGTCGCTCGCGGCGGAAGCGGACCTGATGCTCTGCGTTGGATCCTCTCTCGAGGTCTATCCGGTCGCGGGCCTGCCGTCCGTGACCCTCGGGGCCGGCGGACGGATCGCCGTGATCACCAAGGGGCCGACGCCCTTCGACGGCGACGCCGCCGTGCGAATGGACGGCGACGTCGTCGTCGACCTCGGCGCGGTGCTCGCCACCCTCGATAAGTAGTCCCGTAGCAGATAGTTTTCGTCGCTACCTACGGTGCTACGGTTAGTCCGATGGCCCTAGCGACTGGAGAAGAGGCACCGGAGCGAATCAAGGCGGGCGATGAGTGTCCGGATTGCCTGGCGGGCAACCTCGGCTGGCTGCTCACCCAGGCGCACTTCAACCTCGTCAGCGAGGTCGGCGCCGCCCTGGAGCCGCTCGGAGTCTCGAACCGCGGCTACCACGTCCTCGCCACCGCACGGACCGGTGAATACACACAGAAGGAGCTCGCCGAGCAGATCGGGCTCGACAAGACCACGATGGTCGTCACCGTCGATGAGCTCGAGGAGAAGGGGCTCGCCGAGCGCCGGCCGTCGAGCACGGACCGCCGGGCGCGCGTCATCGCGGTGACCAAGGCCGGCGAGCGCACGGTCGCGCAGGGCCAGAAGATCATCGACCGAATTCAGGACGACGTCCTCGAGAACCTTCCCGCGAAGGAGCGGAAGGTCTTCCTCGAGGCCCTCGGCTCGCTGGTCAAGGATCGCCTCGCGCAAGCCGCGCCGGATTCCCCGCCTCTGCGGCGGCGGGAGCCCCGGCACTAGACCGGACCCCCGCACCCGCGCTCCCGTCGCGCGCGGCCGCGTGTGTGACGAGGCGCACAGAAGGTCAGTACAAGATGATCTCGTACGGGATTATTTGCTACGGTACCCGCATCGCACTTCAAAGCCGACCCGAGGGGGACCGGGATGACAGAGATCGCAGCATTGCAAGGAGTGAAGCGGGGAGCGGCGCAGAGCGATCGCTCGCGTTGGATCGCGCTCGTCGTCCTCTGCGTCGGGATGCTGATGATCGTCCTCGATCAGACGATCGTGAACGTCGCCCTGCCGTCCATCAAGGACGACCTCGGGTTCTCACAGTCCACGCTTGCCTGGGTCGTCAACGCGTACCTGATCACCTTCGGTGGCCTGCTTCTGCTCGCTGGGCGGCTCGGTGACCTGATCGGCCGGAAGACGATCTTCATGAGCGGCTTGGCGCTGTTCACGGCGGCCTCCGCCCTCTGCGGGATCGCCCAGAGTCAGGAGATGCTCGTCGGCGCCCGCTTCCTGCAGGGCGTCGGCGGCGCGACCACCTCGGCCGTGATCCTCGGCATGATCGTGACGATGTTCCCGGAGCCGCGGGAACAGGCGAAGGCGATCGGGGTCTACAGCTTCGTCGCCGCAGCCGGCGCCTCGATCGGCCTGCTTCTCGGCGGAGTGCTCACGCAGGCGCTGAGCTGGCACTGGATCTTCTTCGTCAACCTGCCGATCGGCGCGGTCACGGCGCTCGCCGCGAGCCGCGTGGTCGAGAGCGACGAGGGCATCGGCCTGAGCAAGGGTGCCGACGCGATCGGCGCGGTGCTGATCACCGCCGCCCTGATGCTCGGCGTCTACACGATCGTCAAGCCCGCCGCCGAGGATGGCTGGGGCGCATCCGCCACCCTGACCCTCGGTGCGATCTCGCTCGGCCTGCTCGCTGCGTTCATCGGCCGTGAGGCGACCGCGCGCACCCCACTGGTGCCGCTTCGCATCTTCCGGAACCGGAACGTGTCAGGCGCGAACGCGATCCAGGCACTCTTCGTCGCCGGAATGTTCGGGATGTTCTTCCTCGGGAGCCTCTACCTCGAGCGGGTGCTCGGCTACGACCCGCTGGAGATCGGGCTCGCCTTCCTCCCGGTGGCGCTGGCGATCGGGATCCTGTCCCTGGGATTCTCGGAGCGGCTGGTGATGCGGTTCGGCGCGAAGCCGGTTCTCCTCGTGGGCCAGGTGCTGATCGTGGGCGGCCTGGTGCTCTTCGCCCTCTCGCCCGTGCACTCGAGCTACGTGAGCGACCTGCTCGCGCCGATGCTGCTGCTTGGCGTCGGGGCGGGGCTCTCGTTCCCCTCCCTGATGGGGCTCGCGATGTCGAGCGCCACAGCGGAGGACTCGGGACTGGCCTCGGGCCTGGTCAACACCTCGCTCCAGGTCGGGGGCGCACTGGGCCTGGCGGTTCTGGCGACCCTCTCGGCGACGCGGACCGACAACCTGCTCACCGTCGGCACCTCGCCGGACGTGGCCCTGACCAGCGGCTTCCACCTCGCCTTCTGGATCGGCGCCGGTCTGGTCACCGCGGCGATCGCGGTGACGACCCTGGTGGTCCGCACCCGGCCGGCACTGGCCGAGGCGGAGCGGCTCGAGGAGCTCGAGCCGGAGCTCGAGGGCGAGGCCGCCTACTGGGAGGCCGCCTAGGACCGGGACCCGTGCTTAGCCCAGACGTTCCTCGATCGCGGCCAGCTCCTTGAGCAGCTGGTCGCGACGAGGACCCGGCTCCTCCCGCAGCGCCGCCCGCGCGGCCTGGAGCCCGTAGCGCGCCTCGGCGTCCCTTCCCTGCTGGGCGTCGAGGCGCGCTCTCTGCATCAGCGTCTCGGCGGGATGCACCTCGTCCCGTCCCGCGAGGACCGCGGCCACGCGCGACTGGGGGTCGACGTCGTCGAGCCGGCCACCGCGCGCCTGGGGAAGCTGACTGGCCTCGGTCCAGCGGCCCTCGGCGAGCTCGTCGCCGGTGCCGTGTCCCAGCCGGATCGCGAGCGCCCTGGTGACGCCGATGTCCTGCACCAGCGGGTCGCGCGCCTCCGCCCGCACGGCACTCAGCGCGCGGTTCACGATCCGCGCGGCATCGCGAAGCTCCCGGGCGCCGCGCTCGCGGTCGCGCATCGTCTGCTCGAGCCAGGTCGAGCCCGAGGACTCGTCATCGAAGGACACCCCGGTCACCGTCACCCGCGTCACGGGCACCTGCTCCGGCTCGCCCGGCGCGACGGGGCGGGGTCGGCGGCGTCCCCGTCGCTGCGGCCGGGAGGCATCGAGCTCCTGCACGATCAGCACCCGCTCGGCGTCGTCCTCACGAACCAGGTAGCGGCCCTCCGGCAGGCCGATCCTGCCCGCCAGCTCGAGCTGGACGAAGCTGGCTCGGGTTATCGAGGACTTCGGCGTGGTCGGGACGCCGCTAGTCGCCCTTGCCATTCGCCGGCAGGGCGGCGGCCGAGGGCTTCGAGGGCACCTTCGGATTCTGGATCTGGCCGAGCCGCTGGATCAGCCGCTGCCACTGCTCGGGCTTGAGGATCTGGCCGAGCTGCTTGATCGAGCTGCCGGCGGTGGTGAAGGTGTAGCCGACGTGGATGTGGTTGTAGTGGTCG
>DATIDP010000113.1:0-15342 GCA_035456265.1 Solirubrobacterales bacterium
AGGGCAGAATCTCCTCCTCGGTGAAGCCGCGGATGCCGAGGGCATTGACCTTGACCCGGCGGATCGAGGGCTCCCGGGCGATCGCCTGAAGGCCACGCAGCACCTGCGGGAGCGCGTCGCGGCGGGTGATCTGGAAGAACCGGTCGCGTTGCAGCGAGTCGATCGAGACGTTCACCCGCTGGATTCCCGCGGCGGCGAGCTCGGCGGCGTCCCGCTCGAGCAGGTAGCCGTTGGTGGTCAGCGAGAGATCGCGGATCCCCGGGACTCCGGAGAGCATCGCGATGAGCCGCGCAAACTGACGGCGGACGAGTGGCTCGCCACCGGTCAGGCGCACGTCCTCGATCCCGATCGAGCACGCCAGGGTGACCAGCCGCTCGATCTCCTCGAAGGTGAGGATCTCCTCACGCTGCAGCCAGGGGATGCCCTCCGACGGCATGCAGTACTGGCAGCGGAAGTTGCACCGGTCGGTCACCGAGACCCGCAGGTCGGTGATCCTGCGGCCGTGCCCATCGCGTAGGAAGCCTGCTCCGCCCATCGGCAAGAGCAGCATCCCCGGCTGCACCACCAGGGAAACCGGGCGGGACGCCCCGGTCAGCCGGTCGGCCCGAAGCGCTCGGTGCGAATCTGCTGCGGCTCGTAGTCGCTCTCGAGGAGCAGCTGGGAGGCGGTCTCGACGAACCCGCTCGAGCCACAGACGAACGCGATGCCGCCATCGACTCCGGCGTCCGCGATCAGCCCGGCGTCGATGTGGCCGCGGTGCCCGTCCCATCCATCGGGCGCGTCCCGGGTGAAGGTGAGGACGACGTCGTCGCCGAGTTCGTCCGCGTAGATCAGGTCATCGGCGTGGCGGACCGAATAGACGAGGCGCATGGGGAGATCGGGCATCGTCCGCCGCCGGTGGCGAAGCATCGCCATCAGCGGCACGACCCCGGAGCCGCCCCCGACCATCAGCACCGGCTTCTCGCCGCGCCACACGAAGTACGAGGTGAAGGGGCCCCTGACCTCGACCTGATCGCCCTCGACCACCACGTCGTGGAAGTACGGCGAGACCTCGCCGTCCTCGAGCCGGTCGATGGTGAGCTCGATCCTGCCCTCGTCCAGCGGGGAGGAGGCGATCGAGTACGAACGCTGGGCTCGGTACCCGTCAGGGGCCGTGAGCCGCACGTCGTAGTGCTGGCCAGGCAGATGCGGCATCCACATCGGCAGCTCGATCCAGAACGACTTGACCCGCGGCGTCTCCTCCTTGATCGACGAAACCGTCCCGATCTGCCAGCGGCCCGGGACGCGCTGCTCGACCGGCGGTAGAGGCGACTCCATCAGTCGCCCCAATAGCGCTCCTCCCGCCAGGGGTCGCCGTGGTTGTTGTACCCGTTCATCTCCCAGAAGCCGGGCTCGTCGTGGTCCAGCACGGTCATGCCATGGACCCACTTCGCGCTCTTCCAGAAATAGAGGTGGGGGATCAGCGTGCGAGCCGGCCCGCCGTGCTCGCGCGGCAGCGGCTCGCCCTCGTACTCGGTCACGACCCAGGCCTTGCCGTCGGTGATCTCCTCCACCGGGACGTTGGTGGTGTAGCCCCCGTAGGAATAGAAGGTCGCGTAGGCGTCGAGCGGCTCCGCCTCTTCGAGCAGCACGTCCATCGAGACGCCGCCGAAGGTCGCGTCGAGCTTGGACCACTTGGTGACGCAGTGGATGTCCTTGGTGATCGTCTCGAAGGGCAGCTTGTGGAACTCCTCCCAGTTCCACTCCCTCGGCTGCGCGACCATGCCGTCGATCCGGAAGCTCCACTCGTCCGTGGGAACGTCCGGCGTCGGGCCGGCGGTGAGCACCGGCCATCCGGACTCGAGGTACTGGCCGGGCGGGAGCCGATCCGCCAGCTCCTCCGGGGTGCGGCGGCGATGGGTGAAGCCCCTCGAGATGAACCCATTCACCGCGAGGCAGCTTACGCCTCGCGGTGTTCCCGGTGGGGCGAAAGGGGCGTCACCATCGCGCGCGCCCTGATCGCGCGACGGGGCCCTTCCAGGGGTTCGTCGCACGGTTGAGCGTGTTCGGGACGATCGGTGCGATCGTCTTCAGCCTGGCGATCGCGCTGCTCTGAACGGCGAAGGGCCGCCCGAGGGCGGCCCTTCGCTTGATACGCGGCTCTGAAACGGGCGTGGGATTGACGGTGGGGCGGGACAGCTCCCACCTCCCTTGCTCGCCGGTGCCCGGGTTGGATTCCGCTGGACCGCCGCGTTGCGGTCCGACGGCCCCATGGGCCCTATGTGGAGGCCACACCTCGTGGGTCTGCCTCCCAGCGCCCGGACCTAGCGGCCCTGCACCTCCGGCGTCCCGTCAAGCATGGAATTCAAGTTAGGACCACCTCCTTTCTCCGGTAGCCCTATTGAAGCACGCGCCTCGGCCGTGGCTAGAGTGCGCCGCGATGCATCGGTCCGGATGGATCGCGATCGCCCTGACCTCGCTCGCGGCCGGGATCACGATCCCGGGTTGCGGCGGCGGCGGTTCCGAGCGGGTCACCGCCGCGGAGCTCGTCCGGAAGGCAGATGAGATCTGCGGCAGGGAGCGGAGCAGCTTCGCGCGCATCCAGGCCCATCCGCCGCCCAACGCCTCGGTGGCCGCGGACCAGACAGACGAGCTGATCAAGGTCACCCAGGGGGCCAACTCACAGCTCCGCGACCTGAGGCCGCCGGAAGGGCTCCAGTCGGCATATGACCGCTACCTCGGCGCGCGCGACCGGGTCATCGAGCAGATGAATCGCGGCAAAGACGCAGCGCAGGACCAGAACTCGGACGCCTATGGCGCGGCCCAGGCCGCGGTCGCGCGCGACGCACCCCAGCGCAGGAAGCTGGCCCAGGCGCTCGGGCTGACGGTCTGCAGCGCCGGCCGCGCCACCGCCTGAGACGGCCTAGTCGCCGCGCCGCGCGAGGTGTCCGAAGCCGAGTGTCATCGCGAGGTTCCCGAGGCCCGCGAACCAGAGCCCGGCTCGGGCGCCCGGCTGGGAGAATGCTGGCGATCGGGACCAGATGATGTCCGTGGCGAGCTCGGTGCCCCGCAGCCAGGAGAGCGCCCACCAGTCCTTGGCACGATTGCGCCGGTAGGCAACGAGGTGAGCCGCCGCGAAGGTGAGCCAGATCGGGGCACAGCGACGGAAGAGCTCGCGGGCGTCGTCGGAAGGGTCGTCGTGGCCCAGGACACGCAGCGTCTGCGACGGCGCCAGCAGCGCCCCGGAGCCCAGCACGAGGTCGAAGAGGATCATGTTGCGATTCAGCCTGCGCAGCTCGCGCTCCAGCGCCATCGCGCGATCCAACCACATTCGCGCCGCCCACATTCACCTCACCCAAGAAGGGAAACCCAGTCGGAGGGCGAAATGTGCCGCGGTGGCAAGGACAGCGACCAAGTCCCATCCGGCTCGCAAGAGCCTCTCCGACTTCATCACCGAGCGGTTCGACGACTTCTCGCGCTCGCAGAAGGACGTCGCCCGCTACATAGTCGACCACCTCGACGAGGCGGCCTTCCAGACGGCCGAGGAGCTCGCCCGCCGGGCCAACACCTCCTCGTCGACGGTCGTCCGCTTCTCCCAGGCCCTGGGCTTCGACGGCTACCCCGAGCTGCAGCAGGCGGCGATCGAGGAGTACCGTCACAAGGTGGCGGAGGGAGCGCCGAACGGCAACGGAGGGAGCGGGGCCGCCGCCCTCTTCAACTTCGACCACTCGGAGTTCGAGGCTTCGCTCGGAGCGGATTACTCGAACATCGAGGAGACCGCCCGCAACCTGACGCGCGAGCAGATCGAGGCCTCGGTCTCCGCCCTCGCGACCGCGAGGCGGGTCCTGATCGTCGGCGTCGAGCAGATGGCTTTCTTCGCCAGCTACCTGCGCCATCTCCTGGGGCTGCTCGATGTGCGGGCCGAGATCGTCGCCTCGCCGAGCCAGGACAACATCCAGAAGCTCTCGCGGATGGACGAGGACACGCTGCTGGTGGTCCTGACCGCCGGCAGGGCCCATCCGCTGGTGCTGCGCGCTCTCAAGCTCGCCCGGCACCGCCGCGCGAGGACGCTCTCGATCACGGACGCGACGCTCTCGGATGTGGCAGAGCACTCCGAGCTGATGCTCTACTACTCCTCGAACGGGCCCTCATACATCCGCTCGAACGCAGCGCTGATGGGGCTCGTCCAGGCCCTCGCCCACGGGGTCTACTCCCGGGACGAGGCGGCGCACCGCGACCGGATCCGCGCCTTCAAGCTCAAGTAAGCGAGTTAAGGCCCTAGAACGGCCACAGGCCCGGGGGGCGATCCGGACCTGCGGCTGATATTGGGATCCGGGGGAGAGGATCCCAAACACATTGACGCCGAAACTCTCGGTTGTGCTCGCCTCCCAGAGGCCCCGCCCCCAAGCGGCGAGTAGATCTAGGCTGCCCATCCTCCAACGAGTCAAACACGGAGACCATTGATTATCGGTACGGCCATGGGGCGGGGAGCGGGCGCCTTCTACTATGGGACTTGAATGGCTGAGCGCGCCACATTTCGGGTGAAAGCCGGTCTCGCCGAGATGCTGAAGGGCGGCGTGATCATGGACGTGACCACGGCCGACCAGGCGAAGATCGCCGAGGACGCCGGGGCCTGCGCGGTGATGGCCCTCGAGCGCGTGCCCGCCGACATCCGCGCCCAGGGCGGCGTGGCCCGGATGGCGAACCCGGCGAAGATCAGGGAGATCCAGGAGGCGGTGACCATCCCCGTGATGGCGAAGGCCCGCATCGGCCATTTCGCCGAGGCGCAGGTCCTGCAGTCGCTCGAGGTCGACTACATCGACGAGTCCGAGGTGCTGACGCCGGCGGACGAGTCGAACCACATCGACAAGTTCGCGTTCGAGGTGCCCTTCGTCTGCGGCGCCACCAACCTCGGCGAGGCGCTCCGCCGCCTCGGCGAGGGAGCGGCGATGATCCGGTCGAAGGGCGAGGCGGGCACGGGCAACATCGTCGAGGCGGTTCGCCACATGCGCGAGATCACCGACGGGATCAAGCGCCTGGCCTCGCTTCGCGGCGAGCAGCTCGCGTCGGCGGCCAAGGAGCATCAGGCGCCGCTCGACGTCGTCCAGGAGGTGGCCGACCGCGGCTGGCTCCCGGTGCCCCTGTTCTGCGCCGGCGGCATCGCGACCCCCGCGGACGCCGCGCTGATGATGCAGCTGGGCGCCCAGGGCAACTTCGTCGGCTCCGGCATCTTCAAGAGCGAGGACCCGGCGCGGCGTGCCCGGGCGATCGTGGACGCCACCACCCACTTCAACGACCCCGAGCGGGTGGCACAGGCATCGATGGAGCTCGGCGAGGCCATGCCGGGTCTCGAGATCGAGGCTCTGGCGGCCGACGGCGGCCTGCTCCAGGGCCGGGGTTCTTGAGCGCACTTCGGATCGGCGTTCTCGCCATCCAGGGCGACTTCGAGGCTCATCGCGGGATGCTCGAGGGGCTCGGCGCTGACGTCACCGAGGTCCGCACGCCCGACGAGCTCGACGGCCTCGACGGCCTGGTGATCCCCGGTGGCGAGTCGACGACGATCTCGATGGGGATGGAGCGGGAGGGTCTCGACGCGGCGATCCGCTACCGACACCGGGAGGGCCTGCCGATCCTCGGGAGCTGCGCGGGGATGATCGTCTGCGACCGCGACCACCTCGGCCTCGCCGACTACGTCTGCCGGCGCAACGCCTTCGGCCGCCAGCTGCAGAGCTTCGAGGAGGACCTGGTGATCGAGGGGTTGGGTCAGGAGCCGCTCCGGGCCGTCTTCATCCGTGCCCCGTGGGTGGATGAGGCCGGCCCCGAGGTCGAGGTCCTCGCCGAGGTCCGCGGGCACCCGGTCGCGGTGCGGGACCGGAACGTTCTCGCCGTCGCCTTCCACGCCGAGCTCACCGATGACAGCCGGCTGCACGCCGCCTTCATGGCGATCTGCACCGCCGCGCGGTCGGGTGAGCGGGCGCATCGCTAGGTTTCGCAGTCCGTGAGAGATCCCCGCGTAACAGCGCTGGCTCAGATCCTCGTGCGCCACTCGACCAAGGTCGCCCAGGGTGACGTCTGCACGATCGAGGGCGAGTCCGCCGCGGAGCCCCTGCTCCAGGCCGTCTACGAGGAGGTCCTGAGGGCCGGGGGCAACCCGATCGTGAACATGGCGCTCGAGGGTCAGTCCTCGGCGTACTTCGAGAACGCCTCGGACGCGCAGCTCGAGTGGATCTCTCCGGTCGCCGAGTGGGCGGTGGAGAACGCCGATGTGCGCATCGCGGTGATGGCGAGCCGGAACACGCGCGCCCTGTCGCAGGTCCCACCGGAGCGGCAGGCGAAGCGGCAGGCGGCGACACAGCGCCTGATGAAGCGGGCGATGGAGCGCAGCGCGGAGGGAACCTACCGCTGGGCGCTCACCCTGTTCCCAACGCATGCCTACGCCTCAGAGGCGGGTCTGAGCCTGAACGCGTACGAGGACTTCTATTACGGGGCATGCCTCGCGACCGATGACGATCCGGTCGGCGCGTGGGCGCGCCAGTCGGAGGAGACGAAGCGGCTGTCCGACTGGATTCAGGGGCGTTCCGAGGTCCACGTCACCGGCGAGGGCACCGATCTGCGACTCGGGATCGAGGGCCGTACCTTCATCGCCGCCGACGGCAGGCACAACATGCCGGACGGCGAGTTCTTCACCGGCCCGATCGAGGACTCGGCCGAGGGCGAGATTGCATTCCATCTGCCGGCGACCTACGCCGGACGCGAGGTGGCGGGGGTCCGCTTCCGGTTCGAGGGCGGCAGGGTGGTGGACGCGAGCGCCGAGAAGGGCGAGGACTTCCTGATCGAGATGCTCGACACCGACGACGGCGCCCGCCGTCTCGGGGAGCTCGGGATCGGCACCAACTACGGGATCACGAACGGCACCGGGGAGATCCTGCTCGATGAGAAGATCGGCGGCACCGTGCACCTCGCGGTGGGCCGCTCGTATCCGGACACCGGAGGCGTCAACGAGTCGGCCATCCACTGGGACATGATCTGCGACCTGCGCAAGGGCGGGCAGATCGAGGTGGACGGGGACACCCTGCAGCGCGACGGCCAGTTCGTCGTTTAGCGGCCACCGGGCCACAGCATTCCGAGCGAGGGGGCGTAGCCCCCGAGCGGTTATCCGGGGCGGCCGCTCGTGGCCGCGACTTCACGCCGCAACCCGACCGGGCAGGACGGGTTAAAGCGGGCACAAACGGTAGGCGCTCGGCTGGGGAGATCGAGACCTTCACGGATGGGTGCCCTCTCCGGGCCCCGCATAGAGGAGGGACAATGAACGCAGGCAAGCTGGGCCGGGCGGCGCTGATGGCGACCGCCGCTCTGCTGGTGGGGTTGCTCGTGGCGGTACCCGCCCAGGCGAGGAAGAAGACGGTGACCAAGACCTATGAGGTCGGCGTTGGGGCACCGGGCGGCGGCCTGCCCATTCCCATCCCCGACGGCGCTGGCCAGGCGACGCAGTTGGCTCGCTCCACGATCCACGTGAAGGGGCTCAACCCGAGGGGCAAGATCAAGGACGTGAATGTCGGCGTCCGGATTCAGCACCCGTTCGCCAAGGACCTCGAGGTCTACCTGGCGAGCCCTCGCGGCGTGATCAACCTGTCGCATGACGTCGGCGGCAACGGCAACAACTACGGGGCCGGACCGGCGAGCTGCGCGGGGACGTTCACGATCTTCGACAGCAATACCCCGACCCGGATCGACACGCCAGGCCTGCAGGCTCCGTTCGCTGGGTTCTTCGCCCCGATCGAGAGCCTCGGACTGCTCACCGGGCTCGGCGACAAGAAGGCGACCAACGCCGCCTGGTCGCTGCTGGTCGAGGACGACGACAACTCGAACCCGGCGGGCACGCTCGAGTGCTGGTTCCTGCAGATCAAGACGACCAATCCGAAGTAGCAAAGACTCGCTCGGCGGGGAGCGAGGAACGGGGCGCCCCCGGGCGCCCCGTTTCGTGCTCGGGGCCCCACTTAGAATCGAGGGCATGTCCGGTCACTCCAAGTGGTCCTCGATCAAGCACAGGAAGGGCGCCGCCGACGCCAAGCGCGGCAAGCTCTTCACCAAGCTCGCCCGCGCGATCACCGTCGCCGCGCGGGATGGTGGCGGCAACATCGACGCCAATCCGGCTCTCGGCCTCGCGGTCCAGAAGGCACGGGACGCCTCGATGCCCAAGGACAACATCCAGCGGGCGATCGATCGCGGCACCGGCGCCGGCGCTGACGCGGCCGCGATCGAGAGCGTCTCCTATGAGGGCTACGGCCCGGGCGGCGCGGCGATCATGGTCGAGGCCCTGACGGACAACCGCAACCGGACCGGGGCCGAGGTCCGGCATGCGTTCGAGCGGCACGGCGGCAGCCTGGGCGAGCCGGGTTCGGTCGCCTGGCAGTTCGAGAACCGCGGGGTGATCCTGGTGGACGGCGACCGCTACAGCGAGGACGACCTGATGCCGGCCATCGACGCGGGCGCCGAGGACGTCACCGAGGACGGCGACCTCCTCAAGATCGCCACCGCCGCATCGGATCTGGCCGCCGTGCGATCCGCGCTCGAGGAGGCGGGCGTCGAGGTGCAGTCGGCCGAGCTCTCAATGGAGCCGAAGAGCACCGTCGAGGTGGGCGAGAGCGACGCGCCGGCGCTGCTCCGGCTGATGGACGCGCTCGAGGAGCACGACGACGTCGACTCGGTGCACGCCAACTTCGACGTGCCCGAGGAGATCCTCGAGAAGGCCGCAGCGGCCGGCTAGTCGAGACCTCGCCGGGCGGACCCGTTCGGATGAAGGACATCCGGGTAGGGGGCGAGAATCCTGGAGCGTGATCGTCATCGGCATCGATCCGGGTCTCGCGAACACCGGGTTCGGTGTGGTCCGGACCGTCGGCGGCCGGATGGTGGCGCTCGACGGCGGGGTGATCGAGACCGGCAGTGAGGAGCGCATCGAGCGGCGTCTGGGCAGGCTCCACGAGGCGCTCGGGGAGCTCATGCGCTGGCACGAGCCGAAGGCCATGGCGCTGGAGGACCTCTACTTCGGCAAGAACGTCTCCTCGGCGCTGAGCGTGGGGGAAGCCCGCGGGGTCGCCCTCCTCGCGGCAGCCGGCAACGCGGTCCCCTGCTTCGACTACACGCCGCAGGCGGTCAAGAAGGCGGTCTGCGGCTCGGGCTCGGCCGACAAGGGCCAGGTGCAGCGGATGGTCGCCGACCTGCTCGGGCTTCGCGAGCCGCCCGCGCCCGACCATGCCGCGGACGCGTTCGCCGTCGCGATCTGCCACGCCGGAGCCGCGGCCGCGCGCTACGCCGAGCACTTCGGCCGACGACGGGCCGCAGGCGCTCCCGCCGCCGCCGCCCGTCAGCGGGTCGCCGGGTAAAGGCATCCGGTCTCGGGCGCAGAATCCCGGGGCATGATCGCCTCAGTGAGCGGCGAGGTTCTCGTTCGCCGTCCCGACCACGTCGTGATCGACGCCAACGGTGTCGGCTACCGGCTGGCCGTCTCGGCGGAGACGCTCAAGTCGGTGCCGGCTCGCGGCAAGCGGGCCTCGCTGCACGCCCAGCTCGTCGCTCGCGACGACTCCCTGAGCCTCTACGGATTCGCGAGCGAGGAGGAGCGCGACCTCTTCCTCCACCTGATCTCGGTCGGCGGAGTCGGCCCAAAGGTGGCGATGGCGGTGCTCTCCGGCGGACCGGTCAGAGAGCTGCTGCGAGCGATCGCCGCGGGCGACGCGAAGCGGTTCGTGGCCGTGCCCGGGATCGGCAAGCGGACGGCGGAGCGGATCATCGTCGAGCTGCGCGAGAAGGTGGCCGGTGAGATCGAGGGCGATGCCGACTCCGCGCCGGCGGCGGTCGGCGAGGAGGATCCGAGATCACTCGCCCGCGAGGGTCTGCTCAACCTCGGCTACACGCCGCCCGAGGCGGAGAAGCTGCTCTCCGCCGCCGAGGGCGAGAGTCCCGAGGAGATCGTCCAGTCCGCCCTTCGCAGCGCCGCTGGGGCGAAGGCGGCGTGACCATCGAACCCGGCAAGGGGATCCGCACTCCCGGGATCGACGATGAGGAGGAGATCGTCATTCACGATGCCCGCGCCGCCGGCGCGGACGACGACTTCGACCGCTCGCTGCGGCCGCCGAAGCTCGCGGACTTCGTCAACCAGGTTCAGGTCACCGAGCAGCTCGGGATCTTCATCGAGGCTGCCAGGCGGCGGGGGGAGCCGCTCGATCACGTGCTGCTCGCCGGCCCACCGGGTCTGGGCAAGACGTCGCTCGCCCACATCATCGCGGCGGAGCTCGACGTGCCGATGGTGCAGACCGCCGGCCCCGCGCTGGAGCGGAAGGGCGACATCGCTGCGTTTCTGACCGGCCTCGAGCCCGGCAGCGTCTTCTTCATCGACGAGATTCACCGCCTCGGCCGCGCGGTCGAGGAGACTCTCTACCCCGCGATGGAGGATCGCCGCCTCCCGGTCGTCCTCGGCCAGGGGGCGGGCGCACGCACGGTGACGCTCGATCTGCCGCCCTTCACCCTGATCGGGGCGACCACTCGGACTGGCCTCCTGACGACGCCGCTTCGCGATCGCTTCGGTGTCTCGCATCGCCTCGAGCACTACGACGCGGCGGACCTCCGGCAGATCGTCCTGCGCTCCGCGGGGATCCTCGGGATCGAGGTGAGCGAGGATGGCGCGGACGAGATCGCCGGCCGCGCCCGTGGGACGCCGCGGGTGGCGAATCGGCTGCTCCGCCGGGTTCGGGACTTCGCGGAGGTCAAGGGCGCCGGCTCGATCGACGCCCGCATCGCCTCGGACGCGCTCGAGATGCTCGAGGTCGACCGGGCCGGGCTCGACCGCCACGACCGCCAGCTGCTCGAGCTGATGGCGACGAAGTTCGGCGGCGGGCCGGTGGGGCTGTCGACGCTCTCGGTGGCGGTCGGCGAGGAGGCGGACACGATCGAGGACGTCTTCGAGCCCTACCTGCTCCAGCAGGGGCTGATCAAGCGGACGCCCCGCGGCCGGGTCCTGACGGAGAGGGCGTACGAGCATCTCGGGCTGCCCGTTCCGGAGGGCATGGCGAGCCTCTTCTAGGCGGCGGCAGGCAACGAGGAGCCAACACTGGTTGGCTAGCCTTGGGCACGTGCCGTACTTCATCTGCCCGAACTGCGGGAACCGAGAACTGAGTGGGGAGCGCACAGCCGGGTTTTCGGCCCGCCCCAAGGGCTGCTCCAAGTGCGGCTTCGGCTTCCTCTTCGAGCTGCTCGACGACTACATGCCCGCCCCCGGCGCCGCGTTCTTCACCTGCGACCAGCAGGGCCGCGTGCTGGACCTGGGCAAGGGTGCGTTCGAGCTCACCGGGCTCAAGGACGAGCAGGTGATCGGGCGGCCGGTCCGAGAGGTGCTCGGGCTCCGGTGGATCGACAGGGGCGATGGGGGCGACGAAGCCGATACGGACGGGGACGGCGAGACCGATCCCATCGAGACGACGCTGGAGTGGGGAGTTCGCTCACTGGGGAAGCGGGTGGCCGTCAACGCCGAGGGCGATCTGCCGACGGAGGCCGTGGCCGATCTCTTCCCGGCCTACGACGAGGACGGCGGGCTGCTGCTGGTCCTGACGCCCGAGTAGGTCCGGCTTTACGACCGCCGAATATGTCGGCCTCATGCTGTGTTGCAATTTGAGCCGAACCTCGGCCCAGACCGCTAGCGTGAGCAACTCAAACTCGTGAGCAACCGTCGTCGCAACCTCTTCGTCCTGGCGTTCGTCGCCCTGCTGATCGTCGGCTCGGCGATCGTCATCGCGACCAAGAAGACGACGCTCGGCCTCGACCTGAACGGCGGCACCCGGCTGATCTTCCAGGCGCGGCCGACCCCTCAGAACCCCACCATCGACGGCTCGGACATCGACCGGGCGATCGAGATCATCCGCAAGCGGACAGATGCATTCGGCGTCTCAGAGCCCGAGATCTCGCGGATCGGGTCGGACGAGATCCAGGTCGGCCTTCCGGACGTGAGCAACGCCTCTCATGCCGAGGAGCAGGTCGGCAAGACGGCCCAGCTGTACTTCTACGACTGGGAGCCGAACGTCATCCCGAACCCGGCGAAGACGAACGTGCCCCGCAGCGAGTCGTCGTTCAGCCGCCTCTATGACGCGGTGAAGCTCGCCTCGCAGCAGCAACCCAACTGCTTCGACAACAAGTGCACGACGACCGGGCCCGAGTACTACCTGTTCAACGCGCAGACACACGCCTGGATCGCCGGCCCGGCGCAGACCCAGAAGGATCTCTTCGCCCAGCTGCCGGGCCAGAAGCAGCCGCCCAACAGCGAGATCATCGCCGTCCCGCAGGGGACGCTGGTGATCCAGAAGGAGGGGGCCAACGGCAGCGCGGCGCCCGACAACCCGAACGACCCCTCCTCCGAGTGGTTCGTGATCAGGGACCGCCCCGCGCTCTCGGGCACCGACATCAGGGATCCGAAGCCCAACACCGACAGCTTCGGTCAGCCGATCGTCACGTTCAACTTCAGCGACACCGGACGCAAGGAGTTCTCGGACGTGACCAGGACGATCGCGCAGCGAGGCCTGCAGAACGCGCCGCCGGGCGTCGCGGGCAACTCACAGGCGGCCGACGCGTACTCGGGTCACTTCGCGGTCGTGCTCGACCAGCAGATCAAGTCGCGGCCGATCGTCAACTTCGTCGACAACCCCGACGGGATCGACGGCTCCAACGGCGCCGAGATCAACGGCCTCACCTTCGGTGAGTCACAGGACCTCTCCCAGATCCTGCAGATCGGCGCCCTGCCGGTGACGCTCGACCAGATCTCGAGCGAGACGGTCTCGGCGACCCTCGGGCAGCAGGCGCTGGATCAGGGGCTGAAGGCCGGCATCGTCGGGCTGATCCTGGTCTGCCTGTTCCTGCTCGCCTACTACCGCTTCCTGGGCTTCGTCGCCGTCCTCGGCCTGGCGATCTACGGCCTCTTCTTCTTCGCGCTGATCAAGCTGATCCCGATCACGCTCACCCTGCCTGGGATCGCGGGGTTGATCCTGACCATCGGGGTCGCGGCGGACGCGAACATCATCATCTTCGAGCGCATCAAGGAGGAGGCGCGGTCCGGCAGATCGATGCTGAGCGCGATCGCAACCGGCTATCGCCGGGGCATCGCGACGATCATCGACGCGAACGTGATCACGCTGATCACGGCGTTCATCCTCTTCGCGCTCGCCACCGCGAACGTGAAGGGATTCGCCTTCACGCTGGGCGTCGGGACGATCGCCTCGCTGTTCACCGCGGTCGTCTTCACCCAGGCGTTCCTCGGCATCTTCGGCCGGGCGCGCTTCATGCGCTCGCCGGCGGCTCTCGGAGCCAATCCCGAGCAGCGCGTCCGCTGGCACTTCGACTTCAGCCGGGCGAGCAAGTACTTCTTCACGCTCTCGGGCTGCATCCTGCTGGTCGGGGCACTCGCCTTCGCGACCAAGCAGCTCAACCTCGGCATCGACTTCAAGGGCGGCAGCCGCATCACCGTCGGGCTGACCAAGCCCGCGACCGTCGACCAGGTGCGCACCACCGTCGAGAACGCCGGCGTCACGGACGCCGAGGTCACCAAGGCGACCAACAAGCAGCTCGGGACGAACGTCTTCGACATCGACTCCAAGGCGAACCCGCAGGAGGTCCGTGGCCTGCAGCCGGCCCTGCAATCGCAGTACGGCATCGTGCCCAACGGCTTCAACGCGACCACCGTCGGACCGACGTTCGGGACCCAGGTCGCCAAGAGCGCGATCTACGCGATCATCTTCTCGCTGCTGGTCATCTGCGGCTACGTCGCGTTCCGGTTCGAGCCGAAGTACGCGGTGCCGGTGATCATCGCCGTGATCCACGACGTCCTGATCACGGGAGGCGTGTATTCGCTGACGGGGAGGGAGGTGACCAGCGGTACCGTCGCCGCGTTCCTGACCATCCTCGGTTACTCGCTCTACGACACGGTCATCGTCTTCGACCGCATCCGCGAGAACGTGCCGAGGCTGCCGCGCGCGACCTTCTCCCAGATCGTCAACCGCTCCATGAGCGAGGTGCTCACCAGGTCGCTGATCACGGGTCTGTCGAGCGTCTTCCTGGTGACCGTGCTCTACATCTTCGGCGGCGCGACGCTGAAGGACTTCGCCTTCGCGATGATGGTGGGGCTGCTCTCGGGTACGTACTCGTCGATCTTCATCGCCTCCCCGGTGCTGACCCACTGGAAGGAGCGCGAGCCGGCCTATCGCCGCAGGCGCGAGCGGATCGAGGAGCAGCTCGGCCGCGTGCCCGCGTTCCCCGAGGAGAACGTGGTCGCGCGGACCGAGGGCGGTCCCGAGGAGCCGGTACGGGCCGAGACGCCGGTGCCCGCCGCGCCGGCGCCGAGCCGGTCGCAGGTGCCGGGCGTCGTTCCGGAGCCGCCCGGACCGGTGCCGCCACCGCCGGCGCCCGAGCCGGCCGAGCCGCCCGCCCCGGTGGGCGCCCCGAGGGACGGCGGCCCTGACGGCGGTGACGGCCAGCCGGGCGGCGACGGTGCTCCCGAGTCGAGCGTCGATGGGCTGCGCGAGGACGGCGGCAACGGGACGGAGGCTCCGCCGCGCGAGCGGCCGGAGCTCAGCGAGGCGAGCGCCGCGGCGCTCCGTCGGGTCCGCGAGCAGCAATCCGGCGGTCGCCGGCAGAAGCGCCGCAAGAAGCACGGGAGGAACCGCTAGTGGCCGCGCTGGTCTGGTTCACGATGGGGGTCGCGCTCTGGCACTTCACGGTCTTCGTGCCCGACCGCTTCTGGGGCGGGATCGTCGGCGCGTTCATCGGCGCGGCCGCCGGTGCGATGGTGAGTGGCGCTCTGGCCCAGATCGCGATCGGCCAGGGCATCGGCGAGACCGACCTCGCGACCGCGCTCTACGCGGTCCCCGGCGCCCTGGTCGGGCTGTCGATCGTGTACGCGATCGGCGTCCGCTCCGGCGTCGAGGCCGAGCACATCTAGGTCCCCGCCGCTCGCCCGCGCGCCCCCTCGCGGCCCTCGGAGGGCCCGCGCGCCGGCGCGCGGCGCACACCGGACCGGCGATGAAGGGGGCGAAATCACCGCGGTTGGCGCCCTTTGTTCGGATATGCCGAACAAAGGCGCCAAGGGGCCGGATTTCAGGGTTGGACAGGTAGCGGGCCGCCAGCACGGAGTCATCAAACGCTCGCAGCTCATTGCCGCCGGCCTTCTGCCCAGCGGAATTTCGGACCGCGCCAGCGCCGGCCGCCTTCACCGCATTCATCGTGGGGTCTACGCGGTTGGCCATCCGCGATTGAGCAATCAGGGCAGATGGATGGGTGCGGTCCTGGCATGCGGCGAGGGCGCCGTCCTCAGCCACCGCAGCGCCG
>DATIDP010000114.1:0-23841 GCA_035456265.1 Solirubrobacterales bacterium
CAGGTTGAGGAGATCAGGGGTGGGATCGCGAGTCCTCGCTCTCTTCACCCTGACCGGGGTGGGGCGCAAGAGCGCGTCGAGACCTCTGTCGATCTCGCCGGCGTCTATTCGTTCGAGGACGACAAGATTCGGCGTGCGCACATCTTCACCGACCGCAAAGCGGCCCTCGAAGCGGCCGGGGTGCCTGATTCCCAGGCGCCGGCCGGCTAGGCGAGAACCGGCTCGAGCTCGGACTCGAGCCTGGCCTTCGGGCGCGCTCCGACCAGGCGGGTGGCCACCTCGCCGCCCTTGAAGACGATCATCGTCGGGATCGAGAGGACCTCGTACTTCGCTGCGGTCTGCGGGTTCTCGTCGGTGTTCAGGCTGACGATCTTGAGATCGTCGCGCTCCGAGTCGATCTCCTCGAGGACGGGGTGGACCACGCGGCAGGGACCGCACCAGGGCGCCCAGAAGTCGACGAGCACCGGGCCGGCGGCCTCGAGCACATCGGACTGGAAGGTGGCGTCGGTTACGTCTTCAAGCTTGCCCGGCACGATTGGTCTCCTCGGTCGTGGTTGGAAGGTCGATACCCAGTCTAGCCCGGGAACGCACCGTCACTATACAAAGTGAAGTACCTCACCAGCGCCGGAACCTCATCGCGGGAACCCGCCAGACCGCCTCCGCGACGATCGATCGGCTCATCTTCGAGGTGCCGTCCGTTCGGTCCCTGAAGACGATCGGGATCTCGGCGACCCGAAAGCCGGCCTTGAGGGCGCGGTACGTCGTCTCGACCTGGAACGCGTAGCCGCGGGCCTCGATCGTGTCGAGGTTGATTGCCTCGAGCACCTCGCGGCGGAAGCACTTGAAGCCACCCGTCAGATCCCTGACCGGCAGGGCGAGCGCCAGCCGCGCGTAGGTGCTGCCGCCGCGGCTGATGAACCTCCTCAGGGGCCCCCAGTCCGTGACCCCGCCGCCGGGCACGTAGCGCGAGCCGATGACGAGGTCGTAGTGGTCGGCGGCGCCGATCAGCTCCGGCAGGTAGGCGGGATCGTGGGAGAAGTCAGCATCCATCTCCACGATCCTCTGGGCGCCGGCGTCGAGGGCGACGTGAAAGCCGGCCAGGTAGGCGGGCCCGAGCCCCTCCTTGTGCTGCCGGTGGAGGACCGAGATCGAGTCGTTCGCCGCGGCCAGCCGGTCGGCGATCTCGCCGGTGCCATCCGGGGAGTTGTCGTCCACCACGAGCACCCTGCCCGAGGCGGGCAGCTGCTCGAGCACGGCGCCGACGATCCGCTCGAGGTTCTCGGCCTCGTTGTAGGTCGGGAGGATGACCCAGGCCTCGTTCGACCCGGGGATGGGGGCGGGCACGGGGGCAAGGGTAGTTAGCCGCCGCCCATGGGGATTCGCCGCGGCGGGCCGCCTTTCGGCCCCCAATTAAGTTGTCTGGCATGCGCAACGCCGAGATCGCCGCCGCCCTCCGGGAGCTCGGGGTTCTCTACGAGCTCGACGGGGCCGATCGCTTCCGCGTGCAGGCGTATCGAGAGGCCGCCCGCACGGTCGCCGAGAGCC
This sequence comes from Solirubrobacterales bacterium, assembly GCA_035456265.1. Classification (GTDB taxonomy): domain Bacteria; phylum Actinomycetota; class Thermoleophilia; order Solirubrobacterales; family 70-9; genus DASUPK01. The sequence continues at coordinate 1,546 of DATIDP010000114.1, forward strand.
CCGTCTCGATCGAGCAGCTCGCCGAGGAGGGCCGCCTCACCGAGCTGCCGGCGATCGGCAAGACGCTGGCGGAGAAGATCGAGACGCTGATCGACACCGGCAGCATCCCCTCCGCCGACAAGCTCAAGGCCAAGTTTCCCGCCACCCTGGTCGAGGTCACCCGCGTGCCGGGGCTGGGAGCGAAGACCGCTCGGCGGATCTACGACGAGCTCGGTGTCGAGAACCTCGCCCAGCTCAAGGAGGCCGCCGAGCAGGGCCGGATCGCGGCGATGCGGGGCCTGGGCCCCAAGACCGAGGAGAACATCCTCTCCTCGCTGGAGGGCGTGACCGAGGACGGCATCGGCGAGCGCCTGCTGCTCTCGAACGTCCTCCCGGTCGCGGAGGAGATCCGCTCCGACCTGCTGGGGCTGGGGGTCGCCAACCGAATCGAGATCGCCGGCTCGGCCCGCCGCTGGACCGAGACCTGCAAGGACCTCGACCTGATCGCGACCACCCACGACGCCGCGGCCCTGGTCCAAGCGCTGGCTACCCACGGGCTCTCGGCCGAGTCCAGGCGCGGAGGCGACGCCGCCGCCAGCGTGCTCACCCACGCCGGACTGAGGGTCGACCTGCGGATCGGAACGGAGGAGACCTTCGGCGACCTGCTTCAGCACTTCACGGGCTCCGCGGCGCACAACGTCGAGCTCCGGGAGCGGGCGCTCCAGCGCGGCTACTCGGTGAGCGAGCACGGCGTGGCGGAGGTCGAGGGCAAGAAGGTTCACCGTTTCTCCGAGGAGCCCGGGGTCTATGAGCTCCTCGGCCTGCCCTACATCGAGCCGGAGCTGCGCGAGGGCCGCGGCGAGATCGAGGCGGGGGACACGGGCGAGCTGCCCGAGCTCGTCACCGTCGAGGACATCCGCGGCGACCTCCACTGCCACACGACCCTGTCGGACGGCAGGAACAGCCTCGACGAGATGGCCGAGGAGGCAAGGCGTCGGGGTTATGCCTATCTGGCGATCACCGACCACTCCGCGAGCCACGGCTTCGGCAACCACGTCACCGACAGGCAGCTCGCCAGGCGGATCGAGGAGATCCGGGCGTGGAACGAGTCCGCCCCCCGGGGCTTCCGGCTGCTGGCGGGCTCCGAGGTGAACATCGGGCTCGATGGGTCACTCGACTATCCGGACGAGCTGCTCGCCGAGCTCGACTGGGTGGTGGGGAGCGTTCACACCTCGTTCGCGATCTCCGAGCAGACGATGACCGAGAGGGTGATCGCAGCGACGGAGAACCCACTCGTCGACTGCATCGGGCACCTCACCGGGCGGCTGCTGCTGCGGCGCGAGCCCTACGCGGTGGACATGCCGCGGATCGCCGAGGCCGCCGCGAGGACGGGAACGATGTTGGAGATCAACGGCAATCCGAACCGCCGCGACCTCAACGAGCACAACGCCAAGCTCGCAGCCGAGGCGGGGGTGCGGATCGTCTGCACGACCGACGCCCACGGCACGGAGACGCTCGCCAACATCCGCTACTCCGTGGCGACCGCGAGGCGGGCCTGGCTGAGCAGCGAGCAGATCGCCAACACGCGCAATTGGCGCTCGTTCGCGCCGCTCAGGAAACGAGCGAGGCGGTAGGGATGCGCGGCTTCGCCGTACAAAGGGTTGCTCCTCGGCTTCGCCTGCGGAGCACCCTCACTTGATGGGCTTCGGCAGCTTCGAGTCCGCGGGCGCCCGGAGCCCATCGAGGACGATCTCGACCAGTCGCGGCCAGCGGCCCGCGCCCGGCCCATGAGCCTTGGTGATCCCGCCGAGCGCGCAGGCGATCATCGGGATCTCCTCCCACTCGAGGTCCGTGCGGAGGTCGCCTGATCGCTGGGCGCGCTTGACGAGCTGATCGCAGAGCTCGTCGAGGCCCACCGCCTCAGCCGAAGCGCCCATCACCTCCGGGCGGGACCCCATCACGTCGCAGAGCCCGCGGTCATCGGCCTGGATCTGGGCGGAATAGCGGATGAAGTCACAGAGCCCCTGCCACGGGTCATCGGCCTCGAGCTCCTCGCGGGCCCTCTCGGCCAGCCGCTCGAACCGCTCGGCCGCCAGTGCCGCGATCAGGTCCTCCTTGGTGGGGAAGTGGCGATAGACGGTACCCACGCCCACCTTCGCGGCCTTGGCGACGTCGGGCATCTGCGCGTCGAGGCCCTCGTCCGCGAACAGCTTCTTGGCCGCGGCGATCACCGCCTCGCGGTTGCGCCGGGCATCGGCGCGAAGCCCGTGCGCGACGCCGTTCTTCGCTGCCGGCTTGACCTCTGTGACGGTTGTCATTGGGCCCCTTTTCCCCTCGCGCCAATCCTCTTGGAGTGTGTCGATGCTCACGCTGCAAACGGAATCTGCATTCCGTATAGTACAACCCGAACCGGAAGTCCGATTCCGATTAAGAGCTTACATGACGAAGATGTCCATTTCTACACACCCAGTTCGTCGTCTAGGTGAGACCGGCAATCCGAGCTGGGCAGCAACCGAAAGGAGTCGAGGGGGATGACAACCGCACAGGAATATCTAGAGCGCAGGTGGACCGCACTGATCCTGCTGTGCGTCGCGCAGTTCATCGTGGTGCTGGACGCATCGATCGTCAACGTCGCCCTGCCGAGCATCGGCAAGGGGCTCGACTTCTCGGAGGCCAACCTTCCCTGGGTCGTCAACGCATACGTGATCGCCTTCGGCGGTTTCCTGCTGCTGGGCGGCCGTGCAGCTGACCTGCTCGGGCGCCGGCGCGTCTTCATGGCCGGTCTCGCCGTGGTCGGGATCGCATCCCTCGCCGCGGGCTTTGCCGCCACCCAGGGTCAGCTGATCGCGGCTCGTGCCGCACAGGGCCTGGGCGCCGCCATCGTCTCGCCGGCGGCCCTCTCCATCGTGACCAGCCTCTTCAAGGACGGGGCTGAGCGGAACAAGGCGCTCGGCGCCTGGGGCGCCGTCGCGGGTTCGGCCGGAGCGGCGGGTGTCCTGCTCGGCGGCATCCTCACCGAGTACCTCGGCTGGGAGTGGGTGCTTTGGGTCAACGTCCCGGTAGCGGCGATCGCTCTCGCGTTCACGCCGGGTCTGATCCCGGAGAGCCGCTCGGAGTCGGCGACGCGCCACTTCGACGCCGCCGGGGCGGTCAGCATCACCGCGGGCCTCTCCCTGCTGGCGTACGCGTTCCTCGATGCCAGCAGCGCCGGCTGGGGCTCCACCAAGATCATCAGCCTGCTGGCCGGCTCCGTGGCCCTGATCGCGATCTTCGTCGCGATCGAACTCCGCTCGAAGGCGCCGCTGGTGCCCTTCCGGATCTTCCGGCTCAGGACGCTGACCGGGGCGAACATCGTCGGCCTCCTCCTCGGGGCCTCCCTGTTCTCGATGTTCTATTTCATCTCGCTCTACATGCAGCAGGTGCTGGGCTACAGCGCGATTCACGCGGGCCTCTCGTACCTGCCGCTGGCGGTGACGATCGTCGTCGCGGCCGGCATCGGCGGGCAGCTGGTCACCCGTTTCGGCTTCAAGCCGATCCTGACCGCCGGCCTCGCGTTCGTGTCGGTGGGCCTGCTCTGGTGGAGCCAGGTCTCCGTCGGCGGCGGCTTCCTCACCGACATCCTGGGCCCGTCTCTGCTCGCTGCTGTCGGACTCGGCTTCGGGTTCGTCACCTCGACGATCGCCGCGGTGGCGGGAGTCGAGCAGCGCGAACAGGGTCTGGCGAGCGGGCTGATCAACACCTCGCAGCAGATCGGTGGCGCCCTTGGGCTCGCCGTCCTCTCGACGATCGCCACCTCGCGTACGGATCATGTGATGGCGACCGGTACCTCCACCCTGCCGAACGCGCTCACCGAGGGTTTCCAGAGCGCCTTCCTCGGCGGCGCGGTGATCGCCGCGCTGGGCGTCGCCGCCGCGCTCATCCTGATCCGGACGCGCGACAGCAAGGCCCACATGGAGATGGCCAACGCCGATGCCGGCGCCGAGGCCGCTCCAGCGGGGGCGTAGTCGCCTTCGCCATCAGGCGCGGCCGCTTTGGCCGCCCCGCATAGGTCGCTCCGGCCTCCGGCTTCCGCTCCGGAGCCGGAACGGCCTATGCGGCCGCTGGGGGAGGGGGATGCCCCGGCGGCGGTCGATCGCGGCGCAGCCCCGGCGTCCTGATCAGCCTGACCGGCTGCAGCGCCGAGCCCGGCTCGACGTAGAACCGGATGCCGTCCCGCTGCTCGATCGCGGCGACGGCGCCCTCGCGCGCCCGCCACATGAGGGCGGCGGCGAGCGCGAAGCCCGCACCGACGGCTGCAACGCCGGGGAAGATGAACCCGAGCCCTCCCGCGATCACCGCGAACGCTCCGATCGGCCAGAGGCGAGCGAGCGCGGCCCTGCCCGGGTTGTCGATCTCCGGCATCGCGGTCGCCGTCCGGGCCTGAGCAAGCACCGGCTGCATCGCCTCCGCCGCCTGGGCCGGGCGGCCGAGGATGAGGCCGCCGACGAGGGCGATGATCCACCAGCCGAGCGCGACGAACAGGGTGAGGGTGTCTCCGGTCGTGCCCACCACGATCGCCGTCACCGCCGCCAGGACGCTCGCCGCGGCAGCGGCGAGGAGGACCGTCATCCGCAGCAGGTCGCAGAACGCCATCGGGTGGCGACCCTATTCGGCGAGCGCCTCGAGCACGCGCACGAAGCCCTCCGGCCCCGGGACGGTGAGGTCGGCGGCTTCCGAGACCTCGGGTGGCGACTCATCGGAGTCGACCGCGATGCAGACGGCGGTCTCCAGCTCGCCATTCTCCTGCAGGGTCCGCAGCGCCGCGAAGGCATCGACGTCGGTGCGGTCGTCACCGCCGTAGAGGGCGCGGTCGACCGGGCGCGCCGGGATCAGGGCGGCGACCGCGATCCCCTTGTTGATCGCGACGTTCGGCCTGATCTCGAGCACCTTCCGCCCGCGATGGGGAATGAGACCCTCCCACTCGGCCTCGCTGGCGATCTCCTGGGCCAATGACTCCGCCGCCGCCTCATTGGGGGCGCCGCGCCAGTGGAGCGCGACGATCGCGCCCTTGTCCTCGGTCCTGATCCCCGCCCGCTCGAGCCGAGCACGGTCGAGGCCGTTGACGAAGCGCGGCGCATCGGCCTCATGGGCGTCGAGGGAGGGATCGGGCCGCACCTCGGTGTCGCCCGGGAGCAGCAGCTCGAAGCCGTGGTTCCCGGAATAGGCGAGCTCGTCGAGCCCCACGACACGGCGGGCGTCAATGGCCCGGCGCCCGCTCAGGCAGCCGACCAGCGCGTAGCGCTCGGCCAGCGCCCGCAGCAGCCTCCGCGTCCCCTCGGGAACGGCGGCGGCGCCGGGCTCGCTCTCGATCGGAGCGATGGTCCCGTCGACGTCGGTTAGGACTGCGGAGCGGTCCGGGTTCTCCCTAAGGGGGGCGATCAGCTCGCCGAGCCGGCCGTCGTCGGCGCCGCCATCCTGAGCGCTCCCGCCGTTCACGCGCTCTAGTATCGCCCGCCATGCAGCGGGACCCGGCCGCCACGTCTCGGACCCTCAAGCTGGCGGCGATCGGGACCGCCGCCGGCATCTTCAGCGGCCTCCTCGGGGTCGGCGGCGGCAGCGTGATCGTGCCGCTCCTGATCATCTGGCTCGGCTACGGGGCGCGAGAGGCCACCGGCACGAGCATGATGGCGATCGTGGTGATCGCGGCCGTCGCGGTCACCCTGCAGGCGTTCTACGGCAACGTCGATCCGCCCAACGCGGCCCTCGTGGGAGTTCCCGCCATCGCCGGCGTGTTCGCGGGGACGGCGCTCCAGCAGCGCACCCCGGAGCGCCTCATCGCCATCCTCTTCGCCGTTCTCCTGGTGGTCATCGCGATCGAATTGATCGTGCCGTGAGCGAGATCGCCGCGGCAATCCTGGGCTTCGCGGCCGGCATGCTGGGCGGGCTGCTCGGCGTGGGAGGAGGCATCCTCTTCGTCCCGGCGCTGGCGATCTTCCTGGACGAGACGCAGGTGAGGGCCGAAGCGACCTCGCTGATGGCGATCGTCCCCGTGGCCATCGTGGCCGTCTGGCGCCAGCTCGGCTACGGCAACGTGCGGGTTCGCGAGGGCCTGGTGATCGGCGCGCTCTCGCCGGTCGGCGTCGCCGTCGGCGTCGTCGCCTCCAACGAGATCTCCCAGCGAGCGCTCGAGCTGATCTTCGCCGGGCTGGCGCTGGTGATCGCGACGCAGCTCTTCCTGCGAGCCCTCCACCCGGTGGATCGCCCCTCCGATTAGTCCCTTCCCGCAGCTGGTCCCGACGGTCTGCACCCCGCTCGGGGCTTTAATACATGCCGCACCGTTCGTATCATCCGTCGGCGAACGTCGACCCCCGACGGGATAGAGATGAAGAGACCGTTTGCGCTTCGCCTCGCAACGCTCGCTCTCGTGGCGCTGGGGCTGCTCCTCGCGGCACCCGCAGCCCTCGCCAAGCACGGCTCCGGCCTGGATCGATCGAGCATCCACCCGATGGTCTTCGTGCACGGTGGCAGCGGGTCGGGCGGCCAGTTCGAGTCGCAGAAGATGCGCTTCACGGAAAACGGATATCCGGACGACTACGTTCGGGTCTTCGAGTACGACTCGAGCTTCACCGTCGAGTCGCCGGCCGACGTCCAGGCGAGGCTCGACAGCTTCATCGCCCAGGTAAAGCAGGAGACCGGCCGCAGCCAGGTGGATCTGTTGGGCCACTCGCTGGGCACAGCCGTCTCCCAGACCTACCTCAACAGCTCCGCAGCGCACGCGGCGAACGTCGCTCATTACGTGAACATCGACGGCGCTCAGGCAGCCTCGCCCCCGGGCGGCGTACCGACCCTCGCCATCTGGGCGGGTAGGGGGACGCCCGGTCGCTCGATCGGCGGGGCGATCAACGTCACGGTCCCCAACCAGACGCACGTACAGTCGGCGACCTCGCCGGAGTCGTTCGCAGCGATGTTCCGGTTCTTCACCGGCCGGGCCGCGGACACGACCGACATCGTGCCCGAGCACGGCAAGATCACGATCGCCGGACGGGCGGTGCTGTTTCCCCAGAACGTCGGCGTCCCGGCGGGCACCAGACTGACGATCTGGAGGGTGAAGGGCTCAAACGGCGAGCGGATCGCGCATCCGGTTGCGACCCCGGTCCTGGCGAGCGACGGGTCCTGGGGACCCGTCACCGTCCAGAGCGGCAAGCGATACGAGTTCGTCCTCGAGCAGCAGGGGCAGTCCCATCACTTCTTCTATGAGCCGTTCCGGCGCAGCGACCACCTGATCCGGCTGCTCACGAATGTGCCGGGCACGAGCTTCGACCTGATCCTGTCCCGAAGCCCGAACCACATGGACTTGATCATGACCAGGTACAAGGAGCTCTGGGGCGATCAGGGCTCGGAGAACGACGTGCTCACGGTCAACGGAACGAACGTCATCAACGCCGCCACCAGCCCGATCAGCAACAGGACGATCGCGATGTTCGCCTTCGACCAGGGCTCGGACGGGGTGAGCGACGTCAGCTCACCGATCCCGGTGTTCTTCGGCCTTCCGTTCCTAAGCGCCGTGGACCTGTTCATCCCCGCCGCTTCGCCGCCGACGGGGACGGTACGAGTGGCCCTGACCTCGAGGGGATCCGGACCCGCTCGCGAGGTGAGCTTCCCCAACTACCCGTCGTCCAATAACACGGTCACAGTGCAGTTCAACGACTTCGAGCGCTAGCGACACGCGAACCGGGCTGTTAGAGGCCCTGTTCGAGCGCGCCCTTGATCCCGGCGTCCACCGCGTTCAGCCGGTAGAGCGCCAGGGCCTCGGGGATCCCGAAGCCGCGCCCGCCGGCCGCCCGGCCGCCGTCGGCGCCGTGGTGTGAGAGCACGCAGTGGAGCAGCGCAGCGCGACGCTCGGGCGGCAGCTCTCCCGCCGCGGAGCCGACGATCTCGGCGCCCAGCGCGAGATGCCCGAGCAGCCGCCCCTCCTCGGTGATCCCGAATTCCGCCCCGTAGGTGAACTCGCGCGACTTGCCGACGTCATGGAGCAGCGTGGCGGCCATCAGCAGGTCCGAGTCGAGGCGGGGATGCAGCTGGCAGACCTCGCCCACCAGCGTCCCGACGGCGACCGTGTGCTCGATGAGCCCGCCGACGTAGGCGTGGTGGCCGGCGCGCGTGCAGGGCGCGCGGCGAAACTCCGTCGCGACCGGCTCGGTGAACAGGACCCGCTCGACCACCTGCCGAAGCGCCGGGTCGTGCACCTCCCGCGTCAGGTGCTCGAGGAAGCCCTCGAGCTCCTCGGCGTCGCGATAGGCCGCGGGCAGGAACTCCGCCGGGTCGAGTTCGTTCGGATCGATCGGCTGGATCTCCTCGACCTCGGCGACCAGCTCCCCGCGAAAGCGCTCGACGCGACCCGAGACGCGGATCGCGTCGCCGCGCTCGAAGCGGCCGGCGAAGCGATCGACCTCCCGGAAGGCGCGGGCCGGGATCGACCCGCTGCGGTCCCGCAATTCGAGGGAGAGGTAGATCGAGCCGTTCCGGGCGGAGAGGCGGTCCTTGCGGACGCAGGCGTAGGTGCCCGTGAAGCGCTGCCCGGGCCGGAGCTCGGCAATCCGTGTCGTCTGGGCCGTTGCCTCCACGATCGTTGAGTCTCCAAAGTCGACCGGACACCTCGGCGTGTCCGACTCGCTAGTCTCGAATCATGGACGCGCTCGCTTGGGAGGCGGAGCCACCGGCGCTCAGATCCCCCGTCCTCGTATGTGCATTCGCCGGCTGGAACGATGCAGCCGGCTCCGCGACGACCGCGCTCACCACGGCCGCTGAGTCCCTGGACGCCGACGTGATCGCCCAGATCGACCCGGAGGAGTTCTTCGACTTCCAGGCCAACCGCCCGACGATCACCCTCACCGAGGGCCAGACGCGCGAGATCGAATGGCCGGGCAACGTCCTGCTCGCGGCGACGCCGAGCGGGGCGGAGCGCGATCTGCTCCTCCTCGCCGGGACGGAGCCGAACCTGCGCTGGCGGACCTTCTCCGATGGCATCGCCGAGACGGCGGAGAGCCTCGGGGTGGAGATGGTCGTCACCCTCGGCGCGCTGATCGCCGACGTCGCCCACACGCTGCCGGTGCCGATCACGGGCCTCGCCTCGGACGAGGAGCTGGTCGAGCAGCTCGACCTCGCCCGTTCGAACTACGAGGGCCCTACGGGCGTGGTTGGCGTGCTCCATGACTCCTGCCGCCGGCGCGGCATCCCCTCGGCCAGCCTCTGGGCGGCGGTGCCCCACTACGTCGCCGCCGTCCCCAATCCCAAGGCCGCCCTCGCGCTGCTCCGTCGGCTCGAGGGCCTCGTGGGGGTCGCCGTCGAGGCCTCCGGCCTGGAGGAGGAGACGGAGTCCTACGAGAGCCAGGTGAGCCGCGCCGTCGCGGCCAACCCCGAGATCGAGGAGCTCGTCCGGCGACTCGAGGAGGAGCAGGCCGAGCGGCTGGACCTCGAGGATGACGTCCCCTCCGGCGAGTCGCTGGCGCGCGACTTCGAGCGCTACCTGCGCCAGCACGGCGACAGCTAGACGCGACAGCTAGCCGGCCAAGCGCTCGATCAGCCGGCGCAGCTCGGGCCTGAACTCCTCGGCCGCCTGCGCAGGATCGTCCTCACGGGCGAGGACCCGCTCGCCGAGACCGTCGATCGCGGCGACCACCAGACTCGCATCCGTGGCCGGATCGCTGCTCCCGAGGGAGTCCATCGCGCCGGCGACCGAGCGCTGCTCGGCATCGCACCAGTTCTGGGCGGCCTCCCGCAGCTCGGGTCGCTGCCCGGCCTCCAGCCAGAGCTCGTACTCCGCGATGTAGGCGACCCGGTCCTCAGCGGCCGCGACCAGATCATCGATCAGCCGGTCGGCCAGCTCCCGGGGAGACGTAACGGAACGGAGCTCCTCGCCGCGCTTCGCATATCGCTCGACCTCGCTGGTGGCGACGTGCTCGAGCGCCTGCCGGAGCAGGTCATCGCGGGAATCGAAGTAGTAGGTGGTCGAGCCGAGGGGGACGCCGGCCTCCTCCGCCACGGCACGATGGGTGACCGCCTGGCGCCCGGAGCGGCCGATCACGCGCAGGGCCGCCTCCAGGATCTGCTCGCGGCGCCCCGCGGTTGCCGTCTCGGTCATCTCGGTCAGGCTAATCGGCATGGAGAGGTCAGGCTCAGCTGGCGCCCGAGAGGTTGAGGCCGACGACGCCGCCGATCACCAGGGCGATGCTGGCCAGCTTCAACGCGTTGACGGACTCGCCGAGCGCCGCCATCCCGATCACGGCGACCGCCGCCGTGCCGACGCCTGCCCAGACCGCGTACACCAGGCTGATCTCGAGCTGCTTCAGCGCCAGGGCGGTGAGCCACAGAGAGAGCGCATAGGTGGCGATGACGAGGACCGAAGGGAGGGGGTTCGTGAAGCCGTCGGTGAACCGCAGGAACACCGTCCCGACCACCTCGCTCGCGATTGCCGCCGAGAGATAGATCCACGCCAACATGATGTGTACAAATGTACCACATTCCTGTACATATGTACAGCTAGCTGTGGATCAGGCCCGAGCGCGCTTCTTTGCGCCTCGATGCACTTCTTGCGCTTCTTGCTCTTCGGGAACTTCTTCGCGTTGGTGACGACTAACGGGTGGCGGAACTCGGTGCGGCAACGATCAGCCCCACGACGGCAGTGGCGAGAAGAGCTACCCCCAGCCCTTTCGAGCTTCTCCCGTCGTATTCCGACCCTATGCCTCAGAGGCGGGGCAAATCAAGCGGAAATCACACCAGGAGCAGATCTCCGGCGAGGGCCGCGGCTCGAAGTCCTGGCCGAGGATGCCCTCTCCGACCTCGAGGACCACGCCCTCGACGCGCTCCAGGTCGTCCGGTGAGCCCCCGACGGCCACCTTCTCGTCGGCGAGCACGTACCAGTAGCTGCCGGCCGCCCCCTCGAGGCGCCAGGCCTCGCGAGCCGCGAGGCGGTAGATGGCGAGCTGCACGTCCGACTGGAGGTCGCGCGGCTGCTTCGGGTCGCCGGTCTTGTAGTCGATCAGCTCGTAGCCGCCGCTGGGCAGCTCGTCGACGCGGTCGACACGGCCCCGCAGGTGGTGGGGACCGATCCGGAAATCGAACTTGCGCTCGACCCAGCGCGGTTGGGAGCCGCTCGCGACCTCGCGCGCGTGGTAGCGGTGGAGCGCTTCGATTGCCTTCTCGCGGAACTGAAGCTCGTCATCGGACTCCCCGAAGCCGGCCCTCCGCCAGGCGACGGCGAACAGTCCCATCAGCCGCTCCAGGCTGCCGGCGTTGGGGTCGCCTCCGGTCTGCTGGCCGTGGAAACGCTCCAGGACCTGGTGGATGACGATGCCGAAGCGCTGATTGATGGTGGTCTCCTGCGGGATGCCGAAGACGCGGGCGAACTTGTACTTGAGAGGGCAGGTCCGGTAGAGCTCGATGTCCGTCGCCGACAGCGCCAGGCCCTCGCCGCGACGCGGCAGGAAGGCCTCGAGCGAGGGCTCGTCGCGCTGCGCGATCAGCTCGCGCCGCCGCTTGGCCGCGCCCTCCTCGTCGAGGAGGTAGGCGTCGAGGCCGGAGTCCCGCAGTGCCGCTCGCTGCTCCGGGGAGATCGCCTGCTCGAGCAGGTCGTTGACGACGGAGAGGGAGTCTGACACCGGCTCCTCGCTGGAGCCCTGAATGAGGCCGGCGAGCTTGACCAGCTCCAGGAAGCGCGCCACGGCCCGGTTGACGTCGACGTAGGTGTCGAGCCGGGGCTCGCGAAGCTTGCCGCCGGCGCGCCAGGCCTCCTCGAGCACCTCGTCCTGGATCATCCGGTAGGTGGCCTGCAGGCCCTCCGCCGGACCGAAGAGCTCCTCACCGTGCTCCTGCGTCGGGGCGTCGAGCACCGCTCGCGCGTCCTCGTAGAACGGAGAGGGACGGGCCTCGCCCGCCTCGGTCGCGGCGGGCCGCGCCAATACCAGGTCCTGGGTCGCCCGCGTCATCGCGACGTAGAGCAGCCGCCGCATCTGCTCCTCGTGGGACGGTGTCGCCCCACCTACGCCGGAGGGAACGACGGGAGGGCCGGCGGGCGCAGCGCCTGGGACGGCCCCGGCGTGAAGCCCGACGACGTACACCCGCTTGAACTCGAGCCCCTTCGTGCGCTCCAGTGGCATCACCCTGACCGCGTCCGCGATCGGCTCGTTCTGCTCCTCGACCGGGGCGACGCCCGCCTCGGAGACGGCCACGAGGTAGCGGACGAAGTCGCGGTTGGAGCCGCCGGGCTCGCGGCGCATCCAGGCCTCGGCCAACTCGCCCAGCCGCGACAGGTTTCGAAGCCGCTCAGCTGCCTCGGGATGGGCCGCGAACAGCCGGTGCCGGCGGAATCCGATCCGCTCGATCAGCCGCCGCACGAAGACGTCCGCTCGCATCTCGCCCATGGCGCGGGCCGCCGCGCGGTGAAGCTGCAGGAACTCCCGGATCCGGTCACGGGCCTCCGGCGGGATCTGCGGGCTCTCGAGCGAGGCCTCGAGCGCCGAGACCATGTCGAGCTTTCGACGGCGGGCGATCGTCGTACAGCGAGCGAGATCGACGGAGCGCAGCTCCACCGGCGGCCGGCTGAGGGCGCGGACGGCCGCAGCTGCATCGGTTGGATCGGCGAGGAGCCGAAGCCAGGCGATCACGTCCCGGATCTCGGGACGCTGGAAGAACGCGCCGGGGCCGCTGAGCCGATAGGGGACGCGACGCTCCTCGAGCGCCGCCGCGATCGCCCGGGCGGGGCCCCCGCCCCGGGGAATCGCGATGCAGGTCTCGTCCATCTTCACCTCGCCCGCCGCGAGCGCGGCCTCGATGTCCCGGGCGACCGCCTGGGCCTCGGCGCGCTCGTTGGTTCCGCACCAGAAGCGGACCCGGGTCGGGGGCCCGGCCGCCCGTCGCCGCCCGTCGGCACCACGGGCCGCCGGAGCGACCACCGCGTGGGAGGCATCGAGCAGGTCACCGCCGTAGCGCCAGGTCGGCTCGAGGGTGACCTCCTCGGCGGTCAGCGCCTGCCGGGCCCAGGACGAGGCCGAGTCGCACTGCCCCTGCCCCTGCTCGTCATCGCAGGAGAGCACCGTGGAGGCCGCGCCCCGCGCGAGCGCTTCGACCAGTGAGCGCTCAGCGGGGCAGGCGTCCTCGAGCTCATCGACCATGAGGTGGGGGAAGCGCTCCGCGATCGCCCCGGCGAGAGCGGGCCGCTCGCCGAGCAGCCTGGTCAGCTCGAGCACCCCGTCGATGTCGTCCATCGCGCCCGCCGAGCGGAGCATCGAGTCGTGCAGCTCGTAGATCTCCGCGAATTCCCGCTCCCTGGCGGCCGAGTCGCGCTCCGAGCGCGACCCACCCGCCTGTTCGTCGGCCCAGCGTGCGAAGCGCTCGGCAGTGACCCCAGCGGACTTGAGGGAGTCGATCCGGTCGACGATCCGGGCGAGCAGGCCGGCCGGGTTGCCGCGAATCTCGTGCCTCCGCAGAGGGAGCTCGTCGATCCGGTCGAGCAGCATCGCGAGGCGCTCGGCGGGATTGAGGGACTCGAAGAACGGGTCGATCTCCGCCTCGGTCGCGTGCTCGCGCAGCAGCCGGGCCGCGGCCACCGGGTGCGTGTGGACGACCAGCTCCTCGTAGCCCGTCTCGATGCTCGCCTCGGCCCGCGTCCGGATCCGCCTGGCCGCTGCCACGGACCGCGTCAGGACAAGGGCGCGCTGGCCCTCGCCCACCAGGCGGGCGAGCCTGCGCGCGACGGCCTCGGTTCGGCCACTCCCGGCGACCCCCGTCACCAGCAGCGCGCCGTCAGCGTGCGCGACGACCGCCTCCTGCCGCTCGTTCAACCTCGGGCTGCCGAGGTCAGGCTCATCTCCCATCGAATTTCAGGCTAGTTCATGCGTCAGGCGACCCGGCCCGGGATCCCCGCTGGGCGCGCAAAAGCCAGTCGCTAACCTCGCCCGGATGGTCGCCCATGACTGAGGCCGCAGGCGGCGAGCCGGCGCAGGCTTCCGCCTCCGGCGGCCCGACCGACGAGCGGTGGACCGTCGCCTGCCGCCGCGCGGTCGAGGTGCAGCGGCGGATCTTCGAGGAGCACCGGACGATCGCCCAGCGCACGCAGTACGAGGACGTCGGCGCGGGGGGCGACCGGACGCTGGTCATCGACCGGCTCTGCGAGGACGCGGTCTTCGACGAGCTCGAGGCGCTTCATCGCGAGGGGCATGACTTCACGGCGGTCTCCGAGGAGCGGGGCTCGGTCGTCTTCGGCGACGGCTCCTCGCCACTGCGGGCGATCATCGATCCGATCGACGGGTCCCTCAACGCGCGCCGGACGATTCCCCTTCACAGCCTCAGCGTCGCGGTCGCCGACGGCGATTCGATGGACGACGTCACTTTCGGCTACGTCTACGAGTTCGGGGCGAGCGAGGAATTCGTGGCCAGCATCGACGGCGACGCGCTGCTCGACGGGCGGCCGCTCGAGGTGGCCACCGGCGAGGGACTGGAGGTGATCGCGCTGGAGGCGACGAAGCCGGAGAGAGTCCTCAAGGCGGCCGAGCTGCTCCAGGGCCGGACGTACCGCATTCGTGTCCCGGGATCGATCGCGGTGGCGCTCTGCTACGTCGCCGCCGGACGCTACGACGGGATGATCACCACGCGGAACGCCCGCTCAGTCGATGCCGCGGCGGGCCAGCTGATCGCCCGCTGCGCGGGCGCGGCGCTCGAATTCGCGGGCAGCGGACTCGCCGACGCATCGCTCGACCTGGGGGCTCGCTACGACGTCGCGGCCGCACGGACGGCCGTGGACCTGCGCGTCCTCCGCGAGGCGCAGGACGCAGTGCATGCCTGAGAGGCTGGTCGACTGGGCGCTCGCCGAGCGGCTCGCGCTCGCGCTCGCAGGCATGGGGCCGCGCTGGGACGGAAGCGAGGTGGAGCTGCGCTCGGAATCCGACCGCGCCGCGCAGCTGGTTCGCCGCTACACCGGTCTGCGGCCGAAGGGCCGGCTGCCCGAGGCCGAGCTGGTCGACAGGGCCGAGTGGGCCCGGGTCAACCTCGAGTCGTTCCAGGACCTCTCGGCGCGAGTCGAGGAGCATCTCGGGGAGCGGATGTCCGGCTCGAACGGCCGGGCTTCGGGCATCCAGAGAACGATCGTCCGCACGGCGACCGGCGCCGAGGTGGGACTCGCCGTCGGCTACCTCTCCCAGCGCGTGATTGGCCAGTACGACGTCGCCCTGATCGGGCCCGCCCGCGCGCCACGTCTCCTCTTCGTCGGGCCGAACCTCTCCTCGGCCAGGGCACGACTCGGCGTCGATCGCGATCTGTTCCTGCGCTGGATCGCGCTTCACGAGACGACCCACGCGGTCCACTTCGCCTCGGTGCCCTGGCTGCGCGAGCACATCGGTGGGATCGCCGAGGAGCTCTTCGAGAAGGCGGCCGTGGAGGTCAAGCCGACCGAGATTCTCGGCAAGCTCGCGCGGCTGAACCCGCGGGAGCTCCTGCGCTCGGTGAAGAGCGGCGAGCTCGCCACGCTGCTCCTCCCGGAGGACCAGCGCCAGCTCGTGGACCGCCTGACGGCGATCATGACGCTGGTCGAGGGCTACGCCGAGCACGTCATGGACGCCGTCGGAGACCAGCTCGACCCCGGCTACACCGACCTGCGCCGCGCACTCGACCAGGATCGCGAGCGACGGGGACTGCTGGACTCGATCGTCTCCAAGGTGCTCGGCCTCGAGATGAAGCTCGCCCAGTACCGCCGTGGCAAGGCCTTCGCCGACGCGGTCGTCCGCTCCCACGGGATCAGGACCCTCAACCGTGCCTGGACCGACCCGGACGCCATTCCGAAGGCCGACGAGCTCGAGCGCCCCGACGAGTGGGTCGAGCGGGTCGGGGCGGCGCGGGAGCGGCGGCTCTTCGCGCTCTTCAGGTAAGCGGCCACCAGGCCGCCCCATTGGTTGGCGAAGCCGAGTAACGAACCAACAGGGTGGGGTAAGAACATGTGTTCGCCAAAACATGTGTTCGCCAAAACATGTGTTCGGTGCTAGCCTGCCGAACTCGAGAGTCCGACGAAAGCAACGCTGAAGGGAACTAGAGCCGAGATGGCCACCAAGACCAGCAGCAGCAGCAACAGCAGCAAGACCCAGACGAAGACAGCCCAGGCGACCCCCGCCGATGCCCGCAAGCCCTCCGAGCAGGCGCTGCAGGCCGTGGATGTCGCCATCGGCGCCGGTCCGACGGTCGCTGAGAACGTCCGCACCACCGCCGAGACCTGGACCAACTCCGAGACGCGTTCGAGGGAGATCGACACCCTCCAGAAGCGCGTCCAGACGCTTCGCAACTCCGACGGCCGCAAGAGCGAGATCGAGACGCTGCGCAAGCGGCTCGCCGCTGAGCTCGAGAAGGCCGAGGCGAAGGGCGGGGACGTCCGCCGCCAGGTCACCGACCAGCTGGTCGGACAGGCTCGCAGGGCCCGCAACCGCGTTGAGCCCGTTTACCGCGAGCGGGTCGAGCCCGTCGTCAAGGAGCGGGTCGAGCCGGTCTACAGGCAGCGCGTGGAGCCGATCTACAAGCAGCGCATCGAGCCGACCGTCAAGAAGGTCGCCGAGCGCGTCTAGCCGCTTAGCCCGGGCCGCCCTCGAGAGGTGGCGTGCCCGGAGAAGTTCCGCCCCCCAAGTCAGGACGGACGGAAAGCAGCAACCTCTCCTCCCTGAAAACCGGGCCCATGTGGCCCGGTTTTCACGTACCCCTAGACTCTCAGGTGTGCCCACCAAGGAGCAGATCACCGAGAAGCTGGCGAACGTGATCGATCCCGAGCTGCGCCGCTCGATCGTCGAGCTTGGCATGGTTCGCTCGATCGAGATCCGCGACGACGGCCGGGTCGAGGTCGTCGTCTCGCTGACCACCCCGGGCTGCCCGATCCGCTCGCACTTCCAGCAGGCCGTCGTCCAGAACGTCGGCCAGCTCGAGGGCGTCAACTCCGTCGAGGTCGGGTTCGACGTGCTCTCGGAAGGCGAGAAGACCGAGCTCCAGCAGAAGCTCGGCCGGCCGAAGCTACCCGAAGGAGCTCTCGCACAGGTCAAGAACGTGATCTGCGTCGCCTCGGGCAAGGGCGGGGTCGGCAAGTCGACGATGACCGCCAACCTGGCCGCGGCGCTTCATGCCGAGGGCCACAAGGCAGGCGCGCTCGACTGTGACGTCTACGGCTACTCGATCCCGCGCATGCTCGGGATCAACCAGAAGCCGGAGGTCTCGCCGGAGCGCAAGATCATCCCGCCGGTATCCCCGGCCGGCCCGACCGTCATGTCGATCGGCTTCTTCGTCGAGGAGAACGCCGCCGTCGTCTGGCGCGGGCCGATGCTCCACAAGGCGATTCAGCAGTTCCTCGAGGACGTCGCCTGGGATGAGCTCGACTACCTCCTGCTCGACCTGCCTCCCGGCACCGGCGACGTCTCGATGACGCTCGCCCAGCTGCTCCCGCAGGCCAAGATCCTCATCGTCACCACTCCGCAGCCGGCGGCGCAGAGCGTCGCCCGCCGCTCCGCCGAGATGGCCTCCAAGGTCGACCTCGAGATGCTCGGGGTGATCGAGAACATGTCCGCGTTCACCGGCCCCGACGGCGAGCGCGTCGCGATCTTCGGCGAGGGCGGCGGACAGCTGCTCGCCGACGAGCTCGACGTGCCGCTGCTCGCGAAGGTGCCGCTCTCCGGCGAGCTCCGCGAGCACGCCGACGAGGGCCGCCCGCTCGTGCTCGACGATCCCGACTCCCCGGCCTCCCAGATGATCCGCGAGGCGGCGCGCGGAATCGTTGCCTCCACCCCGGTCGAGCTGCCGGTGATGCAGGTCGCCGCCGTGGAAGCCGGCGCCCCGTCGAACGGCGGCGGGGTCAGCGGCACCGAGCTACCGATGGTGCAGTAGGCGGATGCCGCTCCGCTGGCGGGCGACCGCCGCGGCTCTCGTCTGCGCTCTCCATCTAGCTCTCTTCGTCCCGACGATCGGTGACTGGTCGTCGATCCTGGTCAACGACTTCGCGCCTCAGGCGAAGGCGATCAGGGATGGGGACCTCCCTTACCGGGACCAGCGGATCGAGTATCCGCCCCTCTCCATCCCGGTCCTGATCGCTCCCGCCTACGTCGACGACAGCACCCACGGCTTCGTCGACGGCTTCATGTGGGAGATGCTCGCCTTCGACCTCGCGGTCGTCGCGGTGATCGCTCTCGCGTTGCCGGGGCGGAGGAGCCGGGTCCTCTCGGCGCTCGGGGTCTACACGGTGGGCCTGGTGATGCTCTCCGGGGTGATCCTCGACCGGTCGCTGATCGACTACGGGCCGCTGGCGCTCGATCGGTTCGATCTGGTCCCGGCGTTGCTCGTGCTGGCGGCGGTGCTGGCACGCGACCGTGGCCGCTCCGCCACCTGGTCCGGCCTGCTCTCGGCCGGTGTGGCGATCAAGGCGTTCCCCGTCTTCCTCTACCCGGCTCTTCTCCGTGGCGAGAGGAACCTGCGCCGGGTGATCGTCGCCGGGGGGATACCGCTCGTCCTCTGCGCGGCCGCGGTGCTCGTGATGGGGGACGAGTTCGGCTCGGCGATCACCTACCACACGGAGAGAACCCTTCAGGTGGAGAGCCTCGGCGCGAGCCTCTTCGAGATCGCTCACGCCCTCGGCGCGTCGGGGATCGCGACCGGCGTCGGCCACGGAGGCTTCGAGATCTCCGCTTCGGGAGCCACAGCCGCGCGCTGGATCTCGGTCGTCGTGGGGGCGGCCGGATACCTCTGGCTGGTCTGGGCCGGGCGGCGATCGCGGGCGACGAACTTCGAGCTCGTCTGCGCCCTGCTCGCTGTGCTGGTCGTGTTCGCCCCGGTGCTCTCGCCGCAGTTCCTGCTCTGGCTGTTGCCGGTCTCCGCCTGCGCCTACGGGCTCCGCAAGGAGAACCTGGTCCTGCTGCTCGCGATCCTCTTCACCCAGATCGAGCTGCAGCATTACGACGGCGTCGACACCCTGGGCGCCAGCTTCGTCTGGCCCCTCGCGATCCGGAATGTCCTGCTGCTCGCCTACCTGGCGCTGGTCGCCGCCCCGATCCTCTCCGGGCGCACCGAAGCCTCGCGCGGTCGCGAGGAAGAAGATCATTCCCTCGCGACCGCTGCGGCCCCGGTTTAGTTCCCGTCAGGGTCCCCCAAGCTCGGCCCCTCAGGTCTGCGCACGAAGGTAGCCGGGGCAGGGCAGCGGCTCAACGTCGTCTCAGTGCGACAAATGTCGAGTGCCCGAAGCGGCCGAGATCGGCTGAGGTTCGCCAAATCCCTGCAAACAAGCCCGAAACCCCAGATCACTCGAGGTCGCGAGGCCATACGAAGCGGCCCTGACAACCTCGCCGGCCCCCTACATCCGTTGGGCGCTGCTAGGCCTGCGACTTGTAGTACTCGAGGTTGATCTGCGTGTACTTGGACCACTCCTCGGGGAGCTGGTCCTCGGCGAAGCACGCATCCACCGGGCAGGCTTCGACGCAGGCGTCGCAATCGATGCACTCGTCCGGATCGATGTAGAGCTGCTCGACGTTGTCGTAGTCGGGCTCGTCCGGCGTCGGGTGGATGCAGTCGACGGGGCAGACCTCTACGCAGGAGTTGTCCTTCTGGCCGATGCAGGGCTCTGCGATGACGTATGCCACTGGCGGCTAGTCCTTTCCGACGTCTTCGTTGCGATTGCGGCGCCCATGGGGCGCCGCGGGACGCGACATTTTAGGTGAGGTGGCCCCTCGGCGCACGCAGGCGATGGGTGCGGCAGGTGATGCAGCCGGCTGGCTATGGTCCGCCCGGTGATCCTGCTCACGGGAGCAACCGGCGTCGTCGGGGGCGAGCTGCTGCCCAAGCTGCTCGCCCAGGACCATGAGGTGAGGACGCTAGTTCGCGATCCACGGAAGCTCGGCGAGCACCGAGTCGACGTTCAGATCGCGCTCGGCGACATCGGGGATCCCTTCTCGCTCCGCCACGCGATGCGCGGCGTCGACACCGTCATCCACCTCGCGGCGACGATCCGCGATCAGCCCGGCGGGACGATCGAGGAGGTGAATGGTCTCGCCACCGCGCGCCTGCTGCGCTCCGCGGAGCGGGCCGGCATCGAGCGCTTCCTGTTCTTCTCCGCGATGGGCGCGACGGGGTTCCAGCGCACCCGCTTCTTCCGGTCGAAGGCCCTGGCCGAGCAGGCGGTGCGGGAGTCGCCCATCGACACGACCGTCTTCGCCCCATCCCTCGTCTACCGGCCGGGCGACCCGTGGATCACGCTGCTCGAGCGCTTCGCACTGCTGCCCGCAGTGCCGGTCTCGGGGTCCGGCGACGCGCTCTACCAGCCGATCTGGGCTCGCGACGTCGCCCGCTGCGTGGTCGCCTCACTGGACGGCGCCGGGTCGAACCCGGACGGGAATGGCCGCTTCGAGCTCGCCGGCCCGGAGCTGCTCTCCTACGACGACATCGTCGAGGTGGTCCTGGAGGCCAGCGGCAGGGAACGTCCCCTCCTGCATCTGCCGCTGCCGCTGGTGCACGCCGGGCTGCGCGCCCTCGAGCTACTCGCCGGTCCCTCGGTCTTCGCGACCTGGGAGGAGGCCGAGCTGATGGAGGTTCCGATGACCACCGAACGTGGCACCACCGATGCGGAGCGGCTCGGTGTCGAGCCGCGGCCGATGGGCGCCGTGTTGGGCGCTCGCTCGGGCTAGGCGCTGTCGCACCGTCAGGAGGTAACCCCCAGGGCGGTGCGGAGGGCCGCGATGTCCTCGGCACCGAAGACGATGCGGTTGCGGGTCGCGATGTACACGAGATCGAGGTTGACCCCGGCGCGGGCGATCTTTCGGGTCAGGTCCGCGAGAACGCCCGGGCGATCCTCGACCTCGACGACCACGACCTCGCGCTCGCCCGTGACGGCAACGTGAGAGATCGCCAGCGCGTGCTTCACGGCCTCGCCATGCGGCACGAGGATGTGGAGCTCGGCCCGGTCGCCCGGTCCCACGCAGGTGGCGGCGGCGATGTTGACGCCGGCGTCGCTGATCGCATCGGCCACGCGCGCCAGTGCGCCAGGGGTGTTCTCGACGTCGATGACGAGGTCGATCGCCATGTGCGCTCCGGATCAGCCTACTTCGCAGCGAACGCGGTCGATGGCGAGCACGAACGCCCCGGCCACGAGCTCGAGCAGGCCGCCGATCAGCGAGACGTAGCCGATCGCGTCCACTCCCCACTCGGGAGGCTCGTCCGGGACATCGAGGCCGGAGAGCAGATGGTCGTAGGCCCACCGGAAGACCTCCTCCGGAACGTCCAGGAAGTGCAGTCCCAGGGTGATCGCCGAGCCGAGGATCAGCAGGAGGCCGGCGAGCCGAAGCTTCGTCACGCCGTCCAGAAAAGCAAGAGGCCCGGCGTGAGCCGGGCCTCTCTTGAAGTCGCCCGCGAATGGTGCGGGCACTCGCCTGTTGGGGCGAGAGTAGCGGCGAAAGCCGCCTACATCATCCCGCCCATGTCGGGCATGCCGCCACCGGGCATGCCGGCCGGCTCCTTCTCGGGCGGCTCGGCCACGATCGCCTCGGTGGTCAGGATGTTCTTCGCGATCGAGGCGGCGTTCTGCAGCGCCGACCGGGTGACCATGGTCGGGTCGATGACGCCGTCGGCGACCAGGTCGCCGTACTCGCCGGTCGCCGCGTTCAGGCCCTCCCCGGCCTTCAGGCCGCGGACCCTCTCGACCACGACGGAGGCCTCGAAGCCTGAGTTGTCGGCGATCTGCCGGATCGGGGCCTCGAGCGAGCGCTGGATGATGCTGGCGCCCGTCCGCTCGTCGTCGTCGTCATACGAGTCGAGCTTGATCGCGTCCTGGGCATTCAGCAATGCGACGCCGCCGCCCGGGACGATGCCCTCCTCGAGCGCCGCCCGGGTCGCCTGCAGGGCGTCCTCGACACGGTGCTTCTTTTCCTTCATCTCGGTCTCGGTGGCCGCCCCGACCTTGACGACCGCGACGCCGCCGGCCAGCTTGGCCAGCCGCTCCTGCAGCTTCTCGCGGTCGAAGTCGGAATCGGTCGTCTCGACCTCGGACTTGATCTGCTTGATGCGGCCCTTGATCTGCTCGGAGTCGCCGGCGCCGTCGATGATCGTGGTCGTGTCCTTCGAGACCACGACGCGACGCGCCTTGCCGAGCTGGTCGAGCTGGGTGTTCTCCAGCTTCAGGCCCATCTCCTCGGTGATCACCTCGCCGCCGGTGAGGATCGCGATGTCCTCGAGCATCCGCTTGCGGCGGTCACCGAAGCCGGGCGCCTTGACGGCCACGCCGGTAAAGGTGCCCCGTAGCTTGTTCACCACCAGGGTCGCGAGGGTCTCGCCCTCGACGTCCTC
>DATIDP010000115.1:0-10625 GCA_035456265.1 Solirubrobacterales bacterium
GGCCTGGCGCGCCGCCGCGAGCAGGTCCTCGCCTTCACCGATGAAGAGTCCGTCGCGCTCCCGGCTTCGGCGACGGCCGAGGCGGCGGATCAGCTTGAGCTTCTCGTTGTGGGGGCTGGTGATCATTCGAATGGATCCTGAAACGAAAAAGGGCGGCTCCGCTTCGCGGACCGCCCGGGATTTCGTGGCACTGGCTGCCGTGAGCTAGGTGGCGGCAGCCTCCCGGGCGAGCTCGACGAATCGGCGGAAGCCGTCGGGGTCGTTGACGGCGATATCGGCGAGCATCTTGCGGTTCACGTCCACCTCGGCCTTCTGCAGGCCGTGGATCAGCTCGGAGTAGCTCATGCCCTCCTGCCGCGCGGCGGCGTTGATTCGGGTGATCCAGAGCCGGCGGAAGTCGCGCTTGCGGTTGCGCCGGTCGCGGTACGCGTAAGCGTCCGAGCGCATCACCTGCTCGTTCGCGAGCCGGTAGCTCGAGTGCTTGCGGCCGTAGTAGCCCTTGGCGCGGTCGAGGACCTTCTTCTTACGCCTCTTCCGCGCGACGGCGTTGGTCGCGCGCGGCATCAGCGCCCACCCCCCACGAGCAGCGTGTTGACGCGTTTGCGGTCCGGCTTCGAGATCTCGGACGGTCGCTTGAAGCGCCGCTTCCGGCCAGGGGACTTCTTCTCGAGGATGTGGCTCGAGTAGGCGCGGCGGCCGCGCAGCTTGCCCTTGGCGGTCTTGCGAAAGCGCTTCTTGGAGCCGGAATGGGTCTTCATCTTCGGCATAGGAGCCGACTATTGAAGCACGCTCGGTGAGCGCCGTGCGGTCGGTCGGGCCAGCCGAGCCCTACCAGGTGTCGACGAAGCGGTGCCCGTGGCGGCGATCCGACGTGCCGGCGGCCGCCAGGGTCGCCGCGATCAGTCCTCGCGTCTCGGCCGGATCGATCACGTCGTCTATCTCGAAGAGCTGTGCGGCATTGAGCGCCTCGGCATTGAGCTCGGCCGCCGCCGTCACCTCCCGGACCCGCTGCTCGCGCGCCTCCTCGTCCTCGATCGCCTCGAGCTCCTTCCGCAGACCGAGCCTCACCGCCCCCTCCAGGCCCATCGGGCCGAGATGGGCGCTCGGCCAGGCAACCGTGAGGAGCGGCTCGTGGAGGCTCCCGGCCGTCATCGCCTGCGCGCCCAGCCCGTATCCCCGGCGCAGCACCACGGCGACGAAAGGCACGCTGAGCGCCCCGCCCGCGACGAGCAGCCGCGAGGCCCGCCTGACCAGCCCGGTCGCCTCGGCCTCGGGGCCGACCATGTAGCCGGGGGTGTCGACCAGCGAGATCACCGGCAGGCGGAACGCGTCGCAGAGCTGTAGGAAGCGGGCCGCCTTGTCGGAGGCCGCGCTGGTCACGGCACCCGCCATGACCATGGTGTTGTTGGCGATCACGCCGACCGGCCGTCCCTCGATGCGCGCGAGCGCGGTGACCATCTCCGGTGCGAACCGCTCGCGCAGGAACGTCACCGAATCCTCGTCGCCGATCGTCTCGATGATCGGCGCGACCTTATACGCGCGGCGCGCCCGCTCGGGAACCGCGTCGCGCAGCGGCTCCTGGTCCGGCGCGGACCACTCCGCGACGCTGCCCTGGAAATAGCCGAGCAGCTTCCTGGCGGCGGCCACGGCCTCCGCCTCGTCGGCGACCACCAGGTCCACGACGCCGTTCGGGGCCTGCACCTCGATTGGCCCGACCTCGTCGGGAGCGACGTCGCCGAGGCCGCCGCCGGCGATCATCGCGGGGCCCCCCATCCCGATCGAGGTGTTCTCGGTCGCGACGATCAGATCGGAGCAGCCGGCGATCACGGCATTGCCGGCGAAGCAGCGGCCCGCCACCACGGCGATCCGCGGCACCAGCCCAGAAAGCCGCGCCCACAGCGCGAACGCCCGCACGTCGAGCGCCGAGACAACCGGGTAGTCGGTGTCGCCCGGCCGCCCGCCACCACCCTCGGCGAAGAAGACGGTCGGCAGGCGCATCCGCTCGATCAGCTCGAACAGGCGGTCCTTCTTGCGGTGACCGAGGGCACCCTGGGTGCCGGCGAGGACCGTGTAGTCGTAGGAGAGCACCGCGCAGGCGGCGCGCTCGCCGAACAGCCCCTCGTTCACCCGAGCCGTCCCGGCGATCAGGCCGTCGGCCGGAGTCCGCTCGATCAGCTCCTGAAGGTCGCGCCGCCCGCGCTGGGCGGCGATCGCATGGCGCCCGTACTCGACGAAGCTTCCCTCATCGACGAGGTCGGCGACGTTCTCCCGAGCCGTCCGCCCTCCGGCGGCGTGGCGCCGGTCGACGGCTTCCGAGCGGGCTGCGTCCTCAGTGAGCGCCCGGCGTCGCCGGAGCTCATCGAGATCGCTCATGCCGGAGTGCGGCCGCTAGCCGGCCGCGGCTTCCTTCTCCTGGCCTGCGTTGCGGGCCGGCGCGAGCAGCATCGTCATGTTGCGGCCCTCCTGGAGGGGCTCCTGCTCCATGACCCCGATTTCGGAGACGTCCTGGAGCAGCCGGTCCAGCAGCATCCGCCCCCGCTCGGGGTGGCTCTGCTCGCGGCCGCGGAACATGATCGTCACCTTGACCTTGTCCTGCTGTTTGAGAAAGCGCTCGACGTGGCCGCGCTTGGTCTCGTAGTCGTGCTGGGCGATCTTCGGCCGCAGCTTGATCTCCCGAACGTTCACCTGCTGCTGGTGCTTGCGGGCAGCCTTGGCCTTCTGCTCCTGCTCGTACTTGTACTTGGAGTAGTCGAGGATCCGGGTGACCGGCGGCTTCGAGTTGGGGGCGACCTCGACCAGGTCCAGGTCGCGTTCCCGGGCACGCTCGAGGGCCTCGGGGGTCGGAACGATCCCGACCTGCTCCCCGTTCTCGTCGATCAGGCGCACCTCGGGGACCCGGATCCTCTCGTTGATCCGGGTCGTGTCGCGCTCGGGCGGCCGGCGGTCGAAGCGGGAGACCGCCACTAGCTGCGCGTTGGGTAGACCGTCAAGCTGATGGGAGAGAGTGGTTCGGGTAGGCGGGCACGGGGGCGCTCAACGGCGCGGCGTGGTGTGGGTGCCCGGCATTGAAGCCAGTATAAACGCCAGTTCTCCCGATCCGGCGGATCGGGCGTCAATCGCCGGCTTCCGCCTGCATGCGCTCGATCAGGGCCTCGACCGTGATCGCGCCGAGATCGCCATCGCCGTGGTGCCGCACCGAGACGGTCTCCGAGGAGATCTCCTTGTCGCCGACCACCAGCATGTACGGCGCTTTCGAAAGCTCGGCGTCGCGGATCTTGCGCCCGACGGACTCCGTGCGTTCGTCGACGCCCGCCCTCAGGCCGCTGCCGCGCAGGCGGACGGCGATCTCGGCCCCCCGCTCGTTGTGCCGGTCGGCGACCGGCAGGACGACCGCCTGGACGGGTGCCAGCCAGAGGGGGAAGCGGCCGCCGTAATGCTCGATCAGGATCCCGGCGAAGCGCTCCATGGACCCGAGCAGCGCACGGTGGATCATCACCGGCCGGTGCTCGGCGTTGTCGGCGCCGGTGTAGGTGAGCTCGAACCGCTCGGGCATCTGGAAGTCGAGCTGGCAGGTGCCGCACTGCCAGGAGCGGCCGAGGGCGTCCGTGATGTGAAAGTCGATCTTCGGCCCATAGAAGGTGCCCTCCCCCGGGCTCACGTCGTAGTCGCGGCCCTGGCGCTCGAGGGCCTCGCGCAGCGCGGACTCCGCTCGCTCCCACTGCTCGTCCGTTCCGATCGACTTCTCGGGCCGGGTTGAGAGCTCGACCCGCACGTCGTCGAAGCCGAACCGCTCGTAGAGCTCGTCGATCGCGGTGCAGATCGAGTCGACCTCGTCGGTGACCTGGTCGAGCGTGCAGAAGACATGCGCGTCGTCCTGGGTGAAGGCGCGGACCCGGAGAAGCCCGTGGAGCACGCCCTCCCGCTCATAGCGCGAGACGAGGCCGAACTCGGCCAGTCGCAGCGGCAACTCCCGGTAGGAGTGGCGCCGCGAGGCGAAGACGAGGCACGCCCCCGGACAGTTCATCGGCTTGAGCGCGTACTGACGCTCCTCCCCCTTGCCCTCACGCTCGGCGGGAGCGGTGAAGAACATGTTCTCCTTGTAGTTGTCCCAGTGGCCCGAGCGGTGCCAGAGCTCGACGTCGAGGACCTGCGGCGTCTTGATCTCGGAGTAGCCGCGCGCGTCGAGCTGCTTGCGCACCTCGGCCTCGATCAGCTTGAGCAGGACGGTGCCGTGCGGCAGCCAGAACGGCATGCCGGGCGCCTCCGGGCGGAACTGGAAGAGGTCGAGCTCCGGTCCGAGCTTGCGGTGGTCGCGCTCGCGGGCCTGCTCGAGGCGCTCCAGGTGCTCTTCGAGGTCCTTGCGATCGAGGAACGCGGTCCCGTAGATGCGGGTCAGCATCTGACGGGTCTCATCGCCGCGCCAGTACGCGCCGGCGAGCGAGGTGAGCCTGAACGCACCGATGCGGCCCGTCGAGGGCCCGTGCGGGCCCCGGCAGAGGTCCTCGAAGGGGCCGTTGCGGTAGAGCGAGACGGTCTCGGCCCCCTCGTCGCGGATCAGATCCTCGATCAGCTCGACCTTGTAGTCCTGGCCCTGCTCGCGGAAGAGCTCGACGGCGTCCTGTGCGGGAATGTCGCGCCGCTCGAAGGGCTCGTTCGCCTTGACGTGCTCTCTCATCCGCTCCTCGATCCGGGCGAGGTCCTCCTCACCGGGGCTCCCGTCCGGGAACTCGATGTCGTAGTAGAAGCCGTTCTCGATCGGCGGACCGATCGAGATCTTCGCTTCCGGCCAGAGATCGAGGACCGACTCGGCGAGGACGTGGGCGGCGTCGTGGCGAATCAGCTCGAGGGCCTCCGGGCTGCGATCGGTGACGATCTCGATCGTCTCCCCGCCCGCGAGCGGCGCGGAGAGATCGCGCAGCTCGCCATCCACCTTGACGGCGAGCGCCGCCTTCGCCAGGCCGGAGCCGATTGCGGCCGCTGCGTCGGCGCCGGTCGCGTCGCCGTCCAGCTCGAGGTCGGAGCCGTCGGGCAGTCTCACGCTCAGCTTGGTGGTACTCATCGAGCTAAGGCTATCCGTGGTTCTTTCCGCCCAGCTTGCAGGGACGCGCAACTCGCCCGCCGTACACCCGTTGGGAGCGCCAATGGGTTTGCCCAGACCCAGATCCCTCGTGTGCGCCCTCGTCGCGGTGGCGCTGTACGCAGCGATCTCGCCCTCCGTCCAGGCAAAGCCCGGGCACAAGCACCCCTTCGGCTCTCGCGTCCTCCGCGCCGGCATGCAGGGGAAGGACGTCCGCTATCTGCAGCGTGCCCTGACGCGGCTCGGGATCCCGACGGCGATCGACGGCGCCTTCGGCAAGGGGACCACGCGGAGCGTGAGGGCGCTCGAGGCGCAGCGTGGCTGGCCCGTCAACGGAATCGTCAGCCGCAGGGAGGCGAAGCGGATCAAGAAGCTGCTCACGAAACGGCGGGTGAGCGGCAGCTATTTCGTCCAGGGCCTGGAGAGCCCGGCGCTCACGCTCAGCTCCCGGCATGCCGGCAACGCCAAGGTCAAGGTTCTCGACGCGTCCGGCAACGTGGTCGCGCTGCTGCCGATGAGCTTCGACGGGGCGGAATCCCGTGACGCGACGTGGAACGGGATGACCGCTGCGGGCGCCGCTGCCGACGGGACCTACGAACTCAGGCTCGGCAAGTCGAACACCGCGCGGGCAAGCGCCTCGGGGCAGACCCAGCCCTTCGCGATGCATCTGCACGCCTTTCCGGTCCCAGGTCCCCACAACTTCGGCGGAGCGGACGCGCGCTTCGGCGCACCGCGCTCCGGCCACGTCCACCAGGGCCAGGACATACCGGCGGCATGCGGCCAGAAGGAGGTCGTGGACGAGACCGGCGAGGTGAAGGTGAGCGCCTATCAGGCGTCGGGCGCCGGCTACTACGTCGTGATTCATGGCCGGATCACGGGCACCGACTCCGTCTACGTGCACCTGCAGCGGGCGAGCTGGGCACCCGCGGGCGCCGTGGTCTACGCGGGACAGCAGATCGGACGGGTCGGGGCGACGGGGGACGCGGAAGGCTGCCACCTCCACTTCGAGCGCTGGACGGCGCCGGGGTGGTTCTTGGGCGGCGCGCCCTACGACCCCCTGCCCGAGCTGCAGTACTGGGACTCGTACTCGTAGGGCCTTGACAGCCTCTCGAAGCGGGCCTAGGTTCGACGGTGCCTTCGACTCCGGAGCGTGAGAGCAGTGAGCAGAGCATGGATCGCTTTGTCGCTCGCCGTCGTCGGGCTGCTGTGGGCTTCACCCGCCTTCGGCAGCACCGGAAAGCAGTCGTATGAGGGACCGGCGGCCACGGAGGGCGTGAACGGCCGGGATCCGACCGTCCGGCTGAAGATCCAGTTCAAGAAGGTCCACCATCGCCGCGGCAGACCGAGCCAGCTCGTGGAGTTCGCCCAGCGCGCGATCGCGCTCCACTGCCCCGATGGCTCGACGACCTTCGGCGGTCCGGCCCTGGGCGAGCTCGGCGGGCCCGGTGGCTACGACGAGCTCGGGGACACCGGCCAGCGCGTCAACAAGAAGGGGAAATTCTCTGCCAGCGGCCCCAGCGCCGACGAGTCGGACACCCAGACGATCACCGGGCACGTTTCGAAGAAGGGCAAGGCGGCGGGGACCATCCGCGTGGTCGCGACCACCTTCTCGGGCATGACCTGTGATTCCGGAGTGGTGAGCTGGACGGCTTCGCCTGTCAACGCCTTCGGGCCGGTGGTGCAGCCACCCTGCGCCTGGCAGGGCACCTGCCCGGCGGCGGCGGTCCTTCCCTGACGATGAACTAGGCGCCCGAGTAGTCGAAGGTCGACGCGTAGCCGCAGACGCCGCGGTAGCTGAACTCGAGCGGGCCGTCCTCGACCACCAGCTCGTCGGCGACCAGCTCCTCGCCGTCGCGCTCATGGCCCGGGATCACGCAGGTGACCGTCTCGGGTCCGTCGTAGCGGGCGCGGATCCGGACGCTGACGCGGTCGCGGATGCGCAGCATCTGGCGCCGGCGGCTGTGCTCGACCTCGATCTCCACCGGACGGACCGCAACCAGCTCGCTGGGCTTCCAGGCCCAGGGAAAGTGGGTGGTGGAATCGCCCCCGAGACTGCCGCTGAAGATCCTCTCGAGGGCCTCGCGCTGCTCGTCGCTCGAGGAGGCGTCGAGGTAGAGGATCCAGCTCCACGGCGAGCCCTCCTCGTCATCGCTGTAGCGACAGGCCAGCGCGACCGGCTGGCCGCCGAGGTCGATGCCGTCGGCCTCGCCCTCCTCGACGATCCATGAGAGCAGGCCCATGCAGACGCCGTGTGTCGAGCGGCCGCCGGGCACGCCGTCGATCCGGCGGCAGGGACAGATCGGGTCGCAGTTACAGGACTCGAAGTAGCTGCCGCGGATCCGCCAGCTCATGCCTCTGCCTCATGAATCGGGTTGCTCCTCCGACTTCAGACCGGGGCGCCTGCGGCGCGCCCTCGCCTCACCGGAGCACCCTCTCGGAATGGGCGCAACTGGGCTCGAACCAGTGACCTCCAGCTTGTCGAGCTGGCGCTCTCCCAACTGAGCTATGCGCCCGGGGGTGGGAAATGTAGCGCGGCGCTGCCTGCCGCTCACGCGACGGGCGCGGTGGGCGTCTGGACCGCCGTCGGCGTGTCCGGCAGGACACCCCTGGCGCGCATGGTGATCTTGAAGGTCTCGAGCGTGTCGTACTTCGGCTGCCAGTCGGTCGTCGACTTGAGCTTCTCGGTCGAGACGACCCACGGGTAGCGAATGAAGTCGAGGTTCCCGGCCGGCGCCTCGGTGCGCGGGACCCGCAGCTTCCACATCGCGTTGTTCAACCGCTTCATGCTCTTCAGCGAGATGTTGCGCGTCTTCTTGTCGACCAGCTCCGCCGCGCGGCCCCAGGTGACCAGGCCATCGCCGGCGAGGTTGAAGGCACCCTCGTGCTTCCCGTCGAGCAGCGCGATCAGCGCGGAGACGACGTCGTCCTCGTGCACCAGCTGGAACTCCTCGTCCACACCGTCGAGGAGCGGCACGAAGGGGTTGTTCTGGAAGGCCCGCACGATGTAGTTGTCGACGCTCGGGCCGAAGACGATCGAGGGCCGCACGATGGTCATGACCGCGTCGGGATTCTGCAGCGCCCAGAGCTGGGCGATCCGGTCGGAGTCCGCCTTGTGCTTGGCGTAGGAGAAGTCGGGCGCTCCTCGAACGGGCCAGTCCTCCGCGATCGGCTTGGGGTTGTCCGGGAAGGCGCCGTACGCGGTCGCCGACGAGGTCTGGATCACCTGCTTGACGCCGGCGTCGGCGGCGGCCTGCAGGACCGCCTGGGTCCCGTTGACGTCGATGTCGTACATCTTCGCCTCGTCACGGATCGGGTTGAGGACGAAGGCGAAGTGAAGGACCGCATCGATCTCGTGCTTCTCGAGCAGCTCCTGCATCTTGCGGCGGTCCCTGATGTCTGCCTTGACGAACTCGTGCTTCGGCCACGTCCGGGGCGGCGGGCGCAGGTCGACGTCAACGACCTTCCCGGTCTCATCGCGGCCCGTCAGCTCATCCGTGAGGCGGCCGCCGATGTACCCCGATCCGCCTGTGATCAGGTAGCGCACGGCGCAGATCCTATCCTGGCTGGGCGGCCAATGTCTACGAGCGATCGCTCATCGTCCATGCTGTTGCGGGAAAACCGCACACTTCGCGAAATCGCCCGCAACCATGCGGAGAACTGCAACTGATCGCGAAGAGTCGTGTTAGTTTCTTCACACAGGCTCAAGTCGGGCCTCCGAGCCGCCGACATTGAGCCCTAAGACTTGAAGGACCGACGGGCCGGTCGAAGTGGATTTCGCCGGTGGCACGTCCTTTCGGAAACAAAGGGCCCCTTATCGGGGCCCTTTTCCGTTCTCGGCTTCCACCTCCAGGATCAGCCCGTCGACGGCGGTGACCCTCACCCGGTCGCCAACGCCTGCGCCCGCGGGACAGCGAGCGTGCCAGATCTCGCCGCGGAGACGGACACGCCCGCTCGGCGCGCAGGCCTCGATCACCTCGGCACGGGCGCCGATGAGACCCTCCGCCCCGGTCGTCACCCGATAGCGGCGCAGGAAGCGGACCCAGAAGCCGACCTCCGCCACCTCGACGACGATGCCGAGGGCGACGGCGGCGATGCCCAGTCCCGGCGGCAGCACGAGCAACGCAAGGGCGACCATGCCGACGAGGAACATCGCGCGATGCTACGGCGAACCGATCTCGCATCTCCCTGGGGAACCCGGATAGGGTCCAGCTCGACAGCAAGGGGGCTTCGTTGTCAGTCGAGGAGCGGGCTCTGATCGCCAGCGTGGTGTTCGCCGGCCTGTGGTCCGGCCTCTACGCGATGCTCAACCTGATCTTCCACCGGGTGATGTCCGCACTGGACGGGCCCGGGTTCGCACGATTCCTGCGCGCCTTCCTGCCGGTCGCACGGAAGGCGCCCTTCAACTACATCTGCGTGATCGGGCTCGTGGTGGCACCGGTGACCGCCCTGGTCGCCATCGACGACGCCGGCGGCACGCCGTTCGTCCTCACGGCGATCGGCCTGCTGCTGACGTTCGGAGGCGGGCTGCTGGTCTCGAACCGCCTCGCCGAGCCGAACTACGACCGCATGCTCGCCTGGGACCCGGATCACCTGCCCCGGGACTGGGAGGCGACGCGGCACTACTACTTCACGCTCAACTGGATCCGGGCGAGCGCCACCTGGACGGCGTTCGGCCTGTTCCTGGCCGCCCTCGTGGACCTCCTGTGAGCCGTAGCGGGCATCTCGCCGTGGGGCGCCCTCTGCCGCAGGGTGTACGCCCCGGCGGGGACCCAGGATGGTGGGCACACCGCTTCGGTCGACGGGCGCAGAGTGAGAAGGCGCCCACCAGCGCTTCGCGATGGAACGACGGGCGGCGCTTCGAGGGAAGGGTGGCCGTGGTCACCGGGGCGGGAGGGACGCTTGACCGGGCTGTCAGCCGAGGCTTCGGTTCGGAGCGCGCCTCGGTTCCGATCGGCTATCGCTCCTCTTGGTGACAAATCTCCCACTTCGTGGCGGGATAGGCCTGCATAGGGTCGAATGTGCATCTTCCGCAGTAGCGGAAAGGAGACAAAAATGCGCAAGAAGCCATTGCTCGCGGTTGCGGTCTGTACGGTCGCGTTTACCGGTGCAAGTGCAAGTTCCGCTTTCGCTAGCGAAGTGATCGGCCCTCCGGGCAGCGGTACGGAGAATTTGGCGGCCACGTCACATGCCAACTCAATCTGCGTCTTTTCTGGGCTGAATGACAACCCCCGTTCTACAAATCCGGAGAACCCCGGCGGCATCGTGCAGTCCTACGGGTTCAGCTTCGTCCGCAAGGGGCTCAAGGCAGCCGTGCCGAGTCCTGGCGACACAGTTGAAAACGGAGGTTGTAGGGGCGGGAGCAACCCGGATAACCCGCCGAGTCCGTAGCAGAGGCATGAGGTTGGCTCCGGCACCAGCGTCGGGGCCAACCTTCCTCCGTCAAGCTGACACGCCCGCGATACTCCGTGAGCGATGTCGGAGGAGAACGGCAGCTATCTCCGAGGCCGAGACGGGATCGAGGTGCGGGCGCGAAGTGCCTGGCTGATCA
>DATIDP010000116.1:0-14505 GCA_035456265.1 Solirubrobacterales bacterium
CTGCGCGGTTTCCTCGATCACGGTGAGGCTCTCAAAGCTGCTGTGGCGCGGGAGTAGTCGTTCTGGGATGAAGCACGGACCTCCCGCAGGTCGATGCAAATCCACTCGCTGGTACTCGCTTTCCGACCGCTGCCAAGAACCGTCCCGTCAGGCGGTCTGCGGGAGACGCCGTCAGTGCCCAGACACAGCTAACCGAACCAACGCCGGTGTAGACTCGCGCCGCGGTCGACCCGTGACCGTTGGGCGCCGCTCTGCCCGTCGTTTACGGGTTGCCCATCCACATCGGCTTCGGGAGGTACCTCTATGCATATTCGTGTCGCAAAGCTCACGATCGGCGCCAATGGCATCGCCGACGCAGATGCTCTGATCAGCCGGATCGACGCCGACTTAGTCGGCCCCTATAGCATCGCCCCGGGCTTTGTTGGCTATTTCAACGTCAAGGACGATGCCTCGACCGCCTACTCCGTGCGGGTGTTCGCCGATCAGGCGACGCTCGACAGCGCGAACCAGGCGCTCTCGGGCACGCAAGGGGCGATCGTCAACGACTTCGACCTCACCGTCGATGCCATCGTTGCCAACGACGTGACCGCGGGCGCCGCTTACGCTCTCACGACGGCGTAGGCCCGGCCGATTGGATCGCTCGGCGAGTTGTGCGCTGTCGTGTAGTCAACGACTCCAGGTGTTCGGTCTTTTTTCTCAGGACTGGCGCTACCGCCCTTAGTGCTGCAGCTCTCGGCCGACTTGCTCTTACTCGCGTCTGCTTCCCCGCATTAGCGGGTTCCTGGAGCGCGCCCGACAGGATTCGAACCTGTGACCTTCGGTTTCGTAGACCGACGCTCTATCCAACTGAGCTACGGGCGCGGGATCGACAGCGTAGCGACGGTCAGCCGGGCTGACTTTCGCGAACCTTCACACCGTCTTTGAACCAGATCCGCCTGCCGTCCGGGTAGATGACGGCGGGACCGTCGTCGCGGTGGCGCTTGCCGTGGGATACCACTTCTCGGTGCCGTTGACGTAGACGCACGCGGGCGCGCCCTCCCGATGCCGCTTCCCGTCCACGTACCACTTCTCCGAGCCGTTGGCGTGCACGATCGCCACGCCGTCTCCCCTGATCACCTTCTCGGCCATGACGTCAGTCGAGCTCGGGGATGAACCGGTCGACGTGGCGATCGATCGTCTCGCGGACCCACTGCCTCTCGCCTGAGTCGGCCATCCGGTAGCGGCCGATCAGCATCTTCTGGTCGTCGAGCGGCAGGCCCGAGATCTCCCAGCTCACGGCCAGGTATTCGAAGAGCATCTCGTTGCGGCGCGCCCAGACGTCCTCGGCCGAGGAGGCGTCCTTGCGGTGAGGCCTGTTCAGTTTGCGGATCGTTCTCGGGCTGAGCGACTGGCGGAGCGTGAGGACGTTGCCCTCCGGGTCCGTGTAGTCCACGGTCTCGACCGGCTCTCGCTTCCGCCTCGGCATCGGCACAGGATCGCAAGCCGCGCCCGAATAGCCTTGCAGCGTCACCGAGCCGGTCAACATCGCCGATCTCGAGCGGCTGGCCGCCGAGAAGCTCGAGCCCGGGGCCCACGGCTATTTCGCCGGCGGCGCCGGCGACGAGCGCACCCTGCGCCGCAACGCCGAGGCCTTCGAGGGCTGGGAGCTCAGGCCTCGCGTGCTCGTCGACGTCTCGGAGATCTCGACCCGGACGACCGTTCTCGGCACCGAGGTCGAGATGCCGATCCTGGTGGGGCCGGTGGCGTTCCAGCTGCTCGCCCATTCCGACGGTGAGGCCGGGATGGCGCGTGCCGCCGCGGCCGCCGGCACCGTGCTCTGCCTCTCCAGCCTGACCAGCACGAGGCCGGCCGAGGTGGCGGAAGCGGCGCCCACGGGCAAGCGCTGGATGCAGGTCTACCTCTTCCGCGACCGCGGGGTCACCCGCGCGATGGTCGAGGAGGCGGTGGAGTCGGGGTATGAGGCTCTGCTGCTCACCGTCGATGCGCCGTACGCGGGCCGGCGGGAGCGTGACCTGCGGAGCGGGTTCCAGGTCCCCGCCGAGATCAGGGCGCCGGCGATCGAGGGCGCGGTCGGGCACCGCAGCCTGACCACCGCCGAGGTCTTCGAGCTCGTCGACCCCTCGATCACCTGGGAGGACCTCGAGCGGCTCTGCAACGAGTTCGACCTTCCCATCCTGGTCAAGGGCCTGATCACCGGCGAGGACGCGGCGCTCGCGGTCGAGCATGGCGCCGCGGGCGTGGTGGTCTCGAACCACGGCGGCCGCCAGCTGGACAACGCGCCGGCGACCATCGAGGCGCTGCCCGAGGTCGTCGAAGCGGTCGACAGCCGGATCCCGGTCCTGCTCGACGGAGGCGTGCGCCGCGGAACCGACGTGGCGGTCGCCCTCGCGATCGGAGCCGAGGCCGTGCTGGTGGGCCGGCCGGCACTCTGGGGCCTCGCGGTCGACGGCGAGGCGGGTGCGCGGCGGGCACTCGACATCCTCGCCGAGGAGCTGCGGCTCGCGCTTGCCCTGCTCGGTGCCCCGACCCCGGCCAACCTCGCGGCCGAACACGTCCAGCTGACCAAGCGTCCTGCCTAGTGGTCGCCGGACGACCCACGGCAGGACAGTCGCTACGCGCGGATGAACACCGGCGTGCCGAGCGGCACGCGCGCGAACAGGGAGATCATGTCGGGGTCCGAGGCGCGCAGGCAGCCGCGGGAGGTGGCGCCGCCGACCGCGCCGGGCGTGCCGTGGATCGCCATGCGATTGCCGCCGATCCAGCCCGCGGGAAGGTTGGGCTGGTGGCCGGACAGGGCCAGCACGCAGCAGCCGTACCAGGGCCCCAGCCCCTTCCCGACGAGGCCGTCCGTGATCGCGAAGTCGCCCAGGGGCGTCGGCGACCCCGGCGAGCCGACGCCCACCGGAAAGCGGTCGAGCACGCGGTTGCCGTAGCGGAGCTCCAACCGCCGGCGGGAGACCTCGGCCGTGATCCAGAAACGGGTCTGGGAGAGCTCCAGCCCTCGCGAATCGTCCCTCACCCAGGCAAGCTCGCCGTCGGGCAGCTCGGACGCCGGCACGCCGAACCAGTCGCCCCTGACCTTCTCGATCCAGAAGACGCGCATCGAGCCGAACTCGGTCCGGGCGCCGACGCGGTCGAGGATCCTCCCGCCCGGCGAGGAATGCAGATCGATCGTGTGACCGGGCCGCACGGTGGCGAGCGGATAACTCGGACCGGCCACCTGTTTCGGCGACGGCTCGAGCCGCACCCTGAGCGGCACGCTGGCCCGGAGGGCCTCGAGCGGTCTGCCGGGATCCGACCGGGCCCCCGCACCACCTCCACCGCAGCCGGACAGCGGGAAGGCGAGCATCCCGGCGGCCGCGACCGCCGCGACCAGCGCGGCCACCTGCCTGCTGAACATGGGAGCGGAGAGGGAGGGATTCGAACCCTCGAGAGAGCTATTAGCCCCCTACTCGCTTAGCAGGCGAGTGCCTTCAGCCGCTCGGCCACCTCTCCGGGGGCGGCGGTCGCACGGCGACCACGCGGCCCGATTGTAGGCTGGATCCGGATGACGGCCCCCGATGACACTCGGGCGACCGGTGCGAAGGAGGCTGAACCCGAGAGGAACGGGCAGCCACAGCCGGTCGACGAAAAGACACGGCAACTCTCCGAGATCGACACCCCCACGCCCCTTCCCCTGCCCACCCCGGTGGAGGCGTACGAGCGCTTCGAGGCGATCTTCGCCGAGGTCCAGCCCCCGTTCGCGTTCGTGGACCTGGACGCCGTCTGGTCGAACGCCGCGGACATGCTCCGCCGCTCCCGCGGCAAGCCCATCCGGGTCGCGAGCAAGTCGATCCGCTCGAGGCCGGTGATCGGGCGGCTGCTCGATCTGGACCCCGGCTTCCAGGGCATCCTCGGGTTCACCCTGCCTGAGGCCATCTGGCTCTGGGATCAGGGGTTCCGCGACCTGGTCGTCGCTTACCCGACCACCGACCGCGGCTGCCTGACCCGACTCGCCCGGATCACCTCCGAGGATCCGGACGAGGCGCCCGTGGTGATGGTCGACAGCACCGAGCACCTCGACCTGATCGAGGAGGCTGCGACCTCATTCGTGGCACCCGTCCGGGTGGCGATGGACATCGACGTCTCGTGGTGGCCGCTCGGCGGCCGGCTCAAGATCGGGCCGAAGCGCTCGCCGATCAGGACCGCCGAGCAGGCCGTGGCGCTCGCACAGGAGATCGACAGGCGCGAGCGCACCAAGCTGGTCGGGCTGATGGCCTATGAGGGTCAGATCGCGGGCGTCGGCGACAACGTGCCGCGCAAGGCGCTCTCGAACCTGATGATCAGGGCGATGCAATCCCAGTCGGCGAAGGACCTCGCCGAGCGCCGCGCCGAGATCGTCACCGCGCTCTCCGAGGTGGCCCAGCTCGAGTTCGTGAACGGTGGCGGCACCGGCTCGATCGAGCTCACCGCCTCCGAGTGGGCGGTCACCGAGGTCGCCGCGGGCTCCGGGTTCTTCGCGCCGGTCCTCTTCGATCACTATCGCGCCTTCGACCTGCGCCCCGCGGCGATGTTCGCGCTGCCGGTCGTCCGGCGTCCGGGCCGGGGAGTCGCGACGGCGCTGGGCGGCGGTTACCTGGCCTCGGGCGTCGGCGCGAAGGACCGCGTGCCCGTCCCGTACCTCCCGGCGGGACTGAGGCTGGACGCCCACGAGGGCGCCGGCGAAGTCCAGACGCCCCTACGCGGCTCCGCGGCCGACCGGCTCCGAGTCGGTGACCGCGTCTACTTCCGCCACGTCAAGGCCGGAGAGCTCTGCGAGAGGTTCAGCAGCCTCTACCTGGTCACAGGGATGACCATCCGCGACGAGGTGCCGACCTACCGTGGTGAAGGCAAGACCTTCCTGTAGCAATACGTCCATTACCGAATAACGGTCTTACCTCGCCCCTTGGGTGCGTCGTAACTTCGACTTCCCGCCGGGGCGGGCCGGGCCGCGATTTTGGGGTATTGCAGGGGGGTCAGGAGAAAGTCGATTGCAGAGGGTCCGAGCCGCTGCCCGCGAGAACAGCCGGGACTGGCCACGCTCGTTCGCACCCGACATCGAACCGGGGCGCTTCTTCGAGGGCGACGGCGCAAGGCGGCGGACGACGGCGTTCGTCGCAGGAGCCGTCCTGCCGTTCGCCCTGCTGCCCTTCGCGGACACCTCCGGCACCGATCCGCGGGTCCTGCTCGCCACGGGGCTGGCCGCGCTCCTGATCGCGACGGTTCTCTGGGGACTCCCCTGGGCCCGGTTCCCCGCCTGGACCCAGGCCGTCCCCTTGTTCGCGTACTTCGTCGTCGTCGGGCTCCTGCGGGACGCGAGCGAAGGCCACTCGAGCATCTTCGACCCGTTGGTGGCCCTTCCGGTGGCCTGGTTCGCGATCTACGGGACGCCCAGACAGCTCGGCCTGTCAGTGGTTGCGATGGGCCTGACGATGACCCTGCCGGTGGTGATCGGAGATCCGCACACCGGCACAGGCGACCAGTTCCTGCGCGCCGTGTTCGCGGTCGCTCTCGCCGCCGCGGTCGGCACCGCCGTCCAACTCGTCGTCCGCGCCCTGCAGCGGGCGACCCGCGAGTCGCAATCGATTCTCGAAACCTCGCAGGAGGCGTTCATCTCGATCGACGAGGACGGCCTGATCCGGGAGTGGAACCCGCAGGCAGAGAGCCTCTTCGGCTGGGGACGAGACGAGATCGTCGGGCGCCCGGTTCACCAGACGATCATTCCCCGCCGGCACCGGGACGCGCACCTGCGTGGGCTGGCGCGTTTCCTCGCTTCCCGCGACCAGCCGATGATGGCGAGGCGCCTGGAGGTCGAGGGCCTGCGCCGCGACGGCAGCGAGGTCCCGATCGAGCTCTCCATCTCCGCCCTGCGCGAGGGCGACGAGTGGCGCTTCCACGCCTTCGTCCGCGACATCAGCGAGCGGCAGGCTACGGAGGCCGCCCTGCGGGAGGCTGAGGAGCGCTTCCGCAAGGCGTTCGACGACAGCCGCGTCGGGATGGCCTTGGTCTCGCTGGACGGGAGCTTCCAGCGAGCCAACCGGGCCCTCTCCGAGATCTGCGGGCGCTCCGAGCACAGCCTCGTCGGCCGGCGTTTCGGCGAGATCATCTACAGCGCGGATCGCGAGCGTGAGGTCGAGGCACTCGAGGATGTGGCGGCGGGCGAGAGCTACGGGTACCGGGGCGAGACCCGCTGCGAGCACGCCCGGGGGCAACCGGTCTGGGTCTCGCTGACGGTCTCGCCGATCTACGACAGCCGGGGAACCCTGAGCTACCTGATCGCGCAGATGGAGGACATCTCGGAGCGCAAGGAGTCTGAGGAGCGGCTCACGCGGCAGGCACTCCACGACTCGCTCACCGGCCTGCCGAACCGGACACTGTTCGCCGACCGCGTGAGGATGGCGACCGCGCGCCGCACCTCCCAGGGCTTCGCGATCATCTACCTCGACCTCGACGGGTTCAAGCTCGTCAACGACACACTCGGGCACGCGGCGGGCGACCAGGTGCTGATCGAGGTCGCTCGGCGGCTCGAGCGCCTGCTGCGGGCCGGCGACACCCTGGCCCGCCTGGGAGGCGATGAGTTCGCCCTGCTCTGCGAGGGCGTCGCGGAAGCCGAGGCGAAGATGATCGCGGACCGCGTGATCGCCGCGCTGACCCATCCGATCGTGGTCCAGGGCCGTGAGCTGGTCCAGGCGGCCAGCATCGGCATCTCCCTCTACGGACCCGGCGTGAGCGTGGAGGAGCCGGACGAGATGCTCGGCGAGGCCGACATGGCGATGTACCGGGCGAAGGCCGCCGGCAAGTCCCGCTACACCCTCTTCGAGAGCTGGATGCGCGAGGGCGACACCGACCGCGCCAGCCTCGAGCGCGAGCTCCGCGAGGCATTGATGGGCGACGAGATCGTCGTGCACTACCAGCCCGAGGTGGACCTGATCACCGGCGCGATCACCGGCGCCGAGGCGCTGGTCCGATGGCGCCACCCGCACCGCGGGCTGCTCGAGCCGGCCCAGTTCCTCTTCGTCGCCGAGACCAGCGACCTGATCGCCGACCTCGACGACCTCGTCCTGCGGGAGGCCTGCCGGCAGGCCTCGATCTGGCGGGCCGAGATGCCCCAGGGCGAGGGCTTCACCGTCTCGGTGAACATCAGCGAGCGCCGGCTCGCCGATCCCGACCTGAGCGCCAAGATCGCCCAGGCGATCGCGGACGCGCGACTGCCGGCGACGTGCCTCTGCCTGGAGATCAACGAGCGGGCGATGATGGACCGTCGCGCCGCCGCTCTGAGCGCGATTCCCGACCTGCGGGAGCTCGGGATCCGGCTGCTGATCGACGACTTCGGGGTCGCGATCTCCTCTTTCGGCAGCCTCAAGCGCCTGCCGCGCCTCAACGCGATCAAGATCGACGCCTCGTTCATCGCCGGGCTCGGCCGCTCGCCGGAGGACTCGGCCGGGGTGGCGGCCATCATCGGGCTCGCCCACGGACTGAAGCTGACGGCGACGGCCGAGGGCGTGGAGCGCGACGAGCAGCTGCGCGAGCTCCAGGCGCTGCACTGCGACCGTGGCCAGGGCTACTACTTCGCCCGTCCGCAGCCCCCCGAGGCGCTCGCGGAGGTGCTCAGGTCGGCGCGGCTTGGAGAGCTGATCTCGTAGGAGGACCCAGCACCCGGTCCAGGTACTGGTTGCGGAAGGTGCCCTCGGGGTCGAGGCGGTTGCGGGCGGCGAGGAACTCGTCGAAGCGCGGGTAGCGCTCGGCCAGCGTCGCCGCGGTCTGGAAGTGACGCTTGCCCCAGTGGGGCCGGCCCCCGTAGGAGTCCATGATCGACTCCACGGAGCGGAAGTAGCTCTCCCAGGCCATCCCCTGGTACTGGTGGACGGCGACGTAACAGGTGTCCCCGTCGTGGGCGGGACTGAGCAGCGAGTCGTCCCCCGCCACGAACCGCACCTCGATCGGGAAGCCGACCGGCGGGTCCGCCCGCTCGGCCGCCTCCAGGACCCGTGGGATCGCCTCGGCAGCATGCCGGCGCGGGATCGCGTACTCCATCTCCGTGAAGCGGACCATCCGCCGGCTGGCGAAGACGCGATAGCTCCGATCCATCTTGACGCCCTTGGCGAGCTGCGAGGCGACGAAGCGCGAGAGCCGCGGGATCTTCGACGGCATCCGCCGGCCCGCGCGCGCGATCGCCCCCATGACCCAGTTCTCCAGGACCACCTCCTGTCCGAAGTCGACCACGGGGTGGCGGGGGACGGGCGGCTCGTCCGTCCGCTCGCCCTGGCGCAACAGCGACACGTCGGTGTGAGGGAAGACGTAGAACTCGAAGTGATCCGATCCATCGGCCAGGTCCTGGATCCGCTCGAGCGTGTCATGGAACGGCTGCGGCGAGTCGGTGCGGCGGACCGTGAAGGCGGGCACCGTCCGGAGCGTGACCGTCGCGATCACCCCCAGGGCGCCGAGACCAACCCGGACGGCCGGCAGCAGATCGGGCTCGGAGCTGGCGGAGACCTCCAGCAGAGTCCCGTCCGGGAGGACCAGCTCGATCGCCTCGACCTGCGAGGAGATGTTGCGGAAGCGCGATCCGGTCCCGTGCGTGCCGGTCGCTATCGCCCCGGAGATCGTCTGCTTGTCGATGTCGCCGAGGTTCTCGAGGGCCATGCCGTGCCCCCAGATCAGCTCACTCAGCGCTCGCAGCCCGATCCCCGCCTCGACCTTGACGAGGCCGGCGTCGCGCTGGACGTCCAGGACCCGGTCGAGCCCGCCCATCTCGAACAGGACCCCGCCGGTGCAGGCGACGTCGGTGAACGAGTGGCCCGAGCCGACGGCGCGCACCGTCAGGCCCTGATCGCCTGCTCGCTTGACGGACTCGATCAGGTCGCCGCGGTCGCGGGGGCGCTCGATTCGCGCGGGGACGCAGCGCTGATCCCCCGTCCAGTTGCGCCACTCAGCCATGCGGGGAGCGTAGATAGACGGGACCGTGGGAGGATGCGCGCGTGGGGCGAGTGCCACCCTTCGATCCGGCGACCAAGAAAAGCCCGTGGCTGAGCACGCTGGCCTGGGCGGGACGCCAGCGGCCGGTGACCTGGTTCCTGGTCAACGTCGGCAACCGGATCGACCCCTACCTGATGCGCGCAACCGGCGGACGCGTGAAGAGCACCATCAGCGCTCCGACGGTCCTCCTCACCCATACGGGCGCGAAGAGCGGCAGGAAGCGGACGACGCCGCTGGCCTACTTCACGGACGGGGACGAGGTGGTCCTGATCGCCTCGCGTGGGGGCCATCGGAATCATCCGGCCTGGTACCACAACGTCACCGCCAATCCCGAGGTCGAGCTCTGGACCAAGGGCGGCGGGGGCGGCTACCGCGCCCGGGAGGCGGAGGGCACGGAGCGCCAGCGGCTCTGGGACCTCGCCACCGGCTTCTACCCCGGCTTCGCCCGCTACCAGGAGAGGGCCGGGGATCGCGTCATCCCCGTGGTCGTCTGCACCCCGCAGGACGCGTAGCGCCGACTATCTTCACTAATCGGGTTGCTCCTTCGGAGCACCCTCGAATCACCCGGAGGGGTGGCAGAGTCTGGTTGATTGCGGCAGCCTTGAAAGCTGTTGACCGGGTCCTCCCGGTCCGGGGGTTCGAATCCCTCCCCCTCCGCTAGCGCAGCTTGACGTTCGTCAGGTCGATCTTCCCGATCAGATCGCCGGTGGCGAAGTCGTTGCTCGGGTCGCCGGAGCCATTCGGGAAGACCTCGTTGAGCGTCCCCGCGGCGAGGTCGGCGAGGTTCACGGTCGCCCCCGTGACGTTCAGCGTCTTCGTGGCGGGATCGACGGACCGCGTCCCGGTGGAGAAGTCGATGGTGGCGAGCGGCGCCCGCGGCAATGTCGTGCCGCTCGGCAGGGTGGGGATCGATCTGAGGAAGTTCACGTCGAACGTCACGCTCAGATCGGTGCTGCGCAGTTGAGTGCCGACCGGCGGACCGTTCGAGCATCCGGAGGGATTCAGCAGGCTGCTGTTCTTGGTGAGCGTCTGGCCGCCGCCGGTGAGCACCTCCCCGGCACCGAAGTCAGGTGCGGCCGAGCCGCCCGTCACCGGGAAGTGATAGTCCGTGCCGCCGAGACCGCTGGTCGTCGCCGGCGAGATCGGCGCGACACCGGCCGGGGTGCCGCTCGGGAGCGGATCGATACAGTGTTGGGTCAACTTGTTGACGAACGGCCCCGGCGGAACCGCCTGGGTGTGGAGGATGAGCTCGCCAGTGCCCGGGACCACCTCGACCGAGCGCGGGTCGGTCGTCAGGGAGGCGA
Organism: Solirubrobacterales bacterium; assembly: GCA_035456265.1. Taxonomy (GTDB): domain Bacteria; phylum Actinomycetota; class Thermoleophilia; order Solirubrobacterales; family 70-9; genus DASUPK01. Next base: position 10,299 of record DATIDP010000116.1, read on the forward strand.
TCGTGCCGAGCGGCCTGCCGGCCTTCACCTTGCCGTCCGCGGACTTCTTCGCGCCCTTCCCCTTCTTCGGCGAGAGCGCCTTGGTCAGCGCCTTTGCGCCTCTGCCCGCAATCGTCATGCGGATGTTGGAGATGGTCGCGCCCCAGCCGGCCCGCGCCACCGTGCCTCCCGAGAGGGAGGCGAAGTTGCTGACGAAGTCCTTGCCTACCTTGGCGATGACGCTGCCCCGGCCACCGTTCGCCCCGAGGTTGAGGGTCGTGAGCCTCACCTTCGCCTTCCCCGTGCCCCGCCTGGCGCTGAAGGCTCCACTCAGCTGAACGGTTCCCGCGCCGTCCACTGGATCGACCGCCCCGCCGGTGATGGCAAGGTTGAGGCTCTTCGGCTTGAGCTTCATACCGCCGGAGTTCTGAAGCTTGAGGACAACCGAGCCGCCCTTGAGCTCGTCCTGTCCCGCCACCGCGGTGCCGGAGGAGGCGAGCAACATGGTCAGCCCGACGGCCGCAATCGCACCGCCTCGGCTGCGCCGCCCGCGCTTGTTCAGGAGTCTCTCCATAGGTCCCGGCCCATCCCTTGCGCCGCCAGTCTCGCAGGGTGGGCGTCCTCACGCGCCGCTTGCTCCCTCAAAGGAATAGGAGCGCTCCGCCACCAGCAGGGTCTGAGCGGCACGGCCGATCGGGCCCCGTTCGTCGAGCAGGCGCGTGTCCGCCATTCCCAGGCCGTTCGTCTCCGGGTAGGTGGCAGCGTCCAGACAGACCCATTCCCCGGCCGGGAGCCGGTGGAGGTGCACACTCAGGTCGACGTTGATGAAGAGGTAGCGGGACCAGTCGAGGGTGACGCTCACCCCGTTGCCCGAGTCCGCCGCGACCAGCACCCGCTGCAGCGGCGTCGGCTCCTCGCCCGGGACCAGCGGGACCCCCATGCGCATCCAGACCGTGGCCGGTCCGAGCTCGGTGAACGACCCGCGGACGAACCGGTATTCCATCGCCGAGTGGTAGCCGACCTCATATCCAATGTCCGGAAAGCTCCCCGGCGCCGCCCGGTCAGGTCCGGGTAGTGGCTCCTCGTCGTCACCCGGCGGGTCGTCGAAGCTGACCTGCTCGGTTCGCAGCCGCCAGCCCTGGGCTCGGACGAGCGGCTCACCCTCCTCGTCGGAGAGGATCGCCCGGACCAGCTCCACGCGCCGCCCGGGCCGGACTGCCTCGGCCTCGACCCGGAGGCGCGCGATCGGGACCGAGCGCAGGATCTCGTAGGTGATCCGGCCCACCTGCGCCGGCGCTCCTTCGCCGTCGCCCATTCTCCCTTCCCCGAGTCGCTCGATCTCGCGGCCGATCAGGGCCGCCGGGGGCCCGGCGTGCTGCGCGGCGGGGTCCCAGGGGCCGCGGGTGAGCTCGGTTGCGGCATAGAGGTCGCCTTCCTGCTCGTAGAAGGACTCGGCCACGGGCGGCACCCTAGTCGCGTAACGGGTGGGCCGCTCATCGGACTATGTGAGCGACCGGACTAATCTGGTCGTACCCACCGAGAGAGGTGAAGACTTTGGAGAAGGTCAAGAAGAGCGAGGCTGAGTGGCGGCGGGAGCTGACGCCGGAGCAATACGAGGTGGTCCGCAACAAGGGCACCGAGGCGCCGTTCACCAGCGAGCTCAATGACGTCAAGGAGCCGGGGCAGTTCGTCTGCGTCGCCTGCGGCCAGCCCCTGTTCGACTCCGAGAACAAGTTCGACTCCGGGACCGGCTGGCCCAGCTTCGACAGGCCGATGGGCGACGAGTCGGTCGAGACGGAGGCGGACAACAGCCTGTTCATGCGCAGGACCGAGGTCCTCTGTTCACGCTGCGACGCGCACCTGGGGCACGTCTTCGACGACGGCCCGAGGGAGACGACCGGCCAGCGCTACTGCATCAACGGCTGCGCGCTGGAGTTCCGTCCAGAGGACGAGTAGCCCGGCTCCGCCATCAGATCGCGGCAGCTGAGCGGCCGCCCCACATAACCGCGAGTGGCCATGCTCCTTGCCCATGGTGGAGCGGCCCGGCTGCCGCTAGACCTTGCCGCCGGCGCCCAGGTAGCTGAAGCGCACGGCGAGCGCCACCGCCTCGGTCCGCGTGTCGACCTCCATCCGCGCGATCGCGTTGCGGACGTGGGTGTGGACCGTGGCAGGGCTGAGGGAGAGCCGGTCGGCGATCTGCTTGACGCGCAGGCCCTCCGCGAGCAACTCGAGAATCTCGCGCTCTCGGGGGGTCAGCTCGAGCAGTTTCTCGACCTCTCCCGCGCCCTGGCCGAGCTCGGTGCCGACGAAGGTGCCGCCGCCTGCGACCACCTCGATCGCGCGGGCGATGTCCTCGCTCGGCGCCGACTTGAGGACGTAGCCGGAGGCACCGGCCCGCAGAGCGAGCGTGAGCAGGTCGGGCTGGGCGTGGGCGGTGAAGATGATCACCCGCGTCTCCGGGCGGGCCTTGAGGATGTCCTTGGTCGCGTCGATGCCGTCCTTGCCGGGCAGCTCCACGTCGACGATGCAGACGTCGGGCTCGAGCTCCTTGACCTTGTCGACGACCTCCTCGCCGGTCTCCGCCTCACCGACGATCTCAACGCCCCCGGCGTCGGCCATGCGGGCCTTGATCGCCTCGCGCACGATCTCGTGGTCGTCGCAGAGGAGTACTCGTTTGGGGGTGGAGGCGGCCATCTATGTGGGAATCCGTTCCGGAGCCCCAAATTCCTGCAACGCGGACGGAAGTTCTACGGTCCCGTCCTCCCTCTGCCCGTTCTCCAGCAGCGCGATGAGGGTCCGGCCCACGGCCACTGCGGTTCCGTTCAAGGTGTGCACGGGTTCTGGGGATTCACCTTGCGCGGGACGGTACCGGCTGGACAGGCGTCTTGCCTGGTAGTCGGTCGTGTTGGAGCAGCTTGTCAACTCCCGATAGCGGCTCTGACTCGGGATCCAGCCCTCGCAATCGAACTTGCGGGCGGCGGGGGCTCCGAGATCACCCACCGCCACGTCGACGACGCGGTACGGCAGCTCGAGCGCCTGCAGGAGTCGCTCCTGGATCCCGAGCAGCCGCTCGTGCTCGTTCTGGGATGCGTCGGGCTCGACGAAGCTGAACATCTCGACCTTGTCGAACTGGTGGACGCGGAAGATGCCCCGGGTGTCTCGCCCGGCGGCCCCCGCCTCGCGACGGAAGCAGGTCGAGAAGCCGGCGTAACGCTTGGGGAGGTCGCCCGCGTCCATGATCCGGTCGGCGTGCAGTCCCGCCAGGGAGACCTCCGACGTGCCGACCAGGAAGAGCTCATCCCGCGGGACCTCGTAGATCATCTCCCGCTCGCCCGGGAAGAAGCCCGTTCCGAACAGGGCGTGCTCGCGGACCAGCACGGGCGGGACCGTCGGCTTGAAGCCCTCACGCCGCACCGCCTCCATCGCGAAGCGGACCAGCGCGAACTCGAGGATGACCAGCTCTCCGAGCAGGTAGGCGAAGCGGGAGCCGGAGAGATTGGCCGCAGCCTCCATCTCGATCCAGCCGTGGCGCAGGCCGAGGTCGAGGTGGTCGAGGGGCTCGAAGCCGAAGTCCGGCGGCTCCCCCACCTCGCGCAGGGTGACGTTGTCCTCCTCGGTCTCGCCGTCGGGGGCCTGCGGGTCCGGCAGGTTCGGCAGCGAGACGAGGTGCTGCCGCCGTGTCTCATCGAGCTCGTCGAGCTGCGGCTCGAGCCCCTTGAGCTCGGACTTGAGGGCGCCCGACTTCTCGCGCAGCTCCGCGAATCCGGGCTCGCCCGCCCTTCCGGCCTTGGCCGCCTCCTCGATCTCGGCCGAGAGCTTGTTCTGCTCCGCCCTGATCGCGTCGATCCGCGTGTTGAGCTCGCGGCGCCGTTCATCGACCGAGACCAGCTCGTCGAGCTGCTCCGCTGCTCCGCGCCTCGCCAGCGCGGACCGGACCGTGTCGGGGTCGGCGCGGATCTGCTTCAGGTCGAGCGTGGCTCGGTCCCCCGAGCTACGGTGCAGCGGTGGCGCTGGTCGTCGTCTTCGCCGGGGCCGGCGCCTCGGTGACGTCCTGGCCGGCGTACGTGGAGACGAAAGCCGCCACCTTCTGCGCGTCCTCGCCGACCACGATGTTCTGGGGCATGATCGCGCCGGAGTAGCCGCCGTTGTGCAGGGCGTAGAGGACGGAGCCCTTGCTCTCGGCGCGGAGGTCGAAGTTCGGCCCGTCGGTGCGCTCGCGATCCTTGAT
>DATIDP010000117.1:0-9631 GCA_035456265.1 Solirubrobacterales bacterium
GTTGTAGAAGAAGACGATGATCGACGCGCCGAGCGCGAACGCGCAGATCGAGATGAACAGGTTCCAGTCGCCGAAGGTGGCGGCGTAGTCGGCGACCCGGCGGGGCATCCCCTCCATCCCGATCCAGTGCATCGGGATGAAGGTGCCGAGCATGCCGACCAGGGTGAGCCAGAAGTGGATCCGCCCGAGCCTCTCGTCGTACATCCGCCCGGTCATCTTCGGGAACCAGTGGTAGACGCCGGCGAAGATCGTGAACACCGATCCGCCGAAGAGCACGAAGTGGATGTGCGCCACGACGAAGTAGGTGTCGGAGACGTGGATGTCGATCGGGATCATCCCGAGCATCACGCCCGAGATCCCGCCGATCGTGAAGGTGACGACGAACCCCAACGCGAACAGCATCGCCGTCGATCTCAGGTGGATCTTCCCGTAGAAGAGCGTGCCCAGCCAGGAGAAGATCTTGATCCCGGTCGGGACCGCGATCAGCAGCGTGGTGATCATCATCGGCACCCGCAGCCAGCTGAACATGCCGGCGACGAACATGTGGTGCGCCCAGACCGAGTAGGAGAGCACCACGATCCCGATCAGCGCCAGCGCCATCAGCCGGTAGCCGAAGATCGGCTTGCGCGAGTGCGCCGAGATCACCTCGCTGACGATCCCGAAGCCCGGCAGCATCATGATGTAGACGGCCGGGTGTGAGTAGAACCAGAAGATGTGCTGGTAGCTGATCACGTCGCCGCCGAAGGCCGCCTGGAAGAAGTTGGTGTGCAGGGCGCGGTCGAAGAGGACCATGAACTGCACGCCCGCGATGAACGGCGTGGCGGCGACCACCAGCAGAGAGGTCGAGAGGTTTGCCCAGACGAGCAGCGGCAGGCGCCAGAAGTTCATCCCAGGCGCCCTCATGGTCACGATCGTCACCAGGAAGTTGAGCGCGGTTGCGATCGACGACGCCCCGGCGAACTGCACCCCGAGGTTGAAGAACGACTGACCCAACGGCGCGCCCGTTGAGAGCGGCGCGTAGCCCGTCCAGCCCGCGTCGAAGGCGCCGCCCGGGCAGAAGAAGCTGCCCACGAACAGCAGTCCCGCAACTGGCAGCATCCAGAAGCTCAGGGCGTTCAGCCGTGGGAACGCCATGTCCGGCGCCCCGATCATCAGCGGCAGGACGTAGTTCGCGATTCCGGCGAACACCGGGATCACGAAGACGAAGATCATGAGCGCCGCATGCGCCGAGAAGAGGCTGTTGAACATGCTGGGATCGACGATCTGCGTCCCCGGCTGGGCCAGCTCGGCGCGCATGATCATCGCCATCAACCCGCCGATGAAGAAGAAGACGAAAGTCGTGCAGATGTACTGGATGCCGATGACCTTGTGGTCCGTGTTGACCTTGAAGTAGTCGCGCCACGTGTACGCCCCGTGGTCGTGGTGCTCCCGCTCCTTCGGGAAGGTCGGCGCGCCGACCGCCCAGCGGAGCCAGTAGTCGAAGCAGCCGATGCCGACCAGGAAGCCAAGGGGCGCCGTGATCGCCGGGACGACCACCTGCGGATAGCCGGTCTGCACGGTCTGGAAGGCCGGCAGCCCGGAGACCTTGCGAAGGATCACGACGAGAGCGAGCCCGAAGGCCGCCGCCAGGATCGTGTAGGTCAGGGCCCGCCACCAGCCCGGACGCTTGAAAAGTGCTTCGGTCATCCCCGCCATCCTTCCATTCCCACGCTAATCGTAGACCTCGCCCCCCTCACTGACTCAGCTGCTTGGGGGTCGTTTCTCCCGGCTTGGGCTCGCTCGCCGGGATCGGCTCCTGGGTCTGCGCCCATTGATCGAACTTCGCCTGCGAGCCCTCCACGACCACCGAGGCCCTCATGGTCGCGTGCCCGAAGCCGCACAGCTCGGTGCAGACCAGCGTCAGGTCCTCGGCCTTGGTCGGCGTGATGTACGCGCGGGTGGTGATCCCGGGGACGGCGTCCTTCTTGATCCGCCACTCGGGGACCCAGAACGAGTGGATCACGTCGAGAGTGTGCATCCTGAACTCGATCTGCCGGTCGACCGGCACGTGCAACTCGCGCGAGGTCACCCCCTGCTCCGGGTAGTTGAAGTGCCACTCGTACTGCTGGCCGTAGACGTCCACGACCATCCGGTTCGGGTCGTGGGCCTCGATGTCCGAGAGCGTTATCCACGAGTAGATCGCGCCGAAGAGGACGATCACTGTGGGGATCGCGGTCCAGGCGATCTCGAGCCTCGTGTTGCCGTGGATCGGGGCGCCATCCCCCTCGTCGCCCGGTCGCACGCGCCAGCGCCAGAGCGAGTAGGCGAGCATCACCAAGACGATCGAGAAGACGAAGGACGAGAGCACGATCATCACGTCGAGCAGCGTGTCGATCTTGGGCGCGGCGGTGGAGGACTCCTCGCCGTTCCAGTTCGGGATCAGCATGATCACCGAGGTGATCACAGTGAGCACGACAACCGCAGCGATCAGCTTGGGAATCGGAACGCCCCGCATCGCGCGGCATTCTAGTCAGCGAACCTGAAGCAGCCACGCCGGGGCTTGTCACTCAAGTGACTACCTCGGGCAGTCCCTCCAATTCGCCCCGGGACGCCGCGATCACCGTCCGGGCGACGCCCTCCCAGCTCCACAGCTCATCGACCCGCTTCGCCAGGCCCAGGCCCGCCCCACGGCGGCGCTCCGGCTCGAGGGCGAGCCAGCCGCTGATCCGCTCGGCGAGCTCCCGCACGGCATCGGGGCCGATCTCGAAGCTGAGCAGCGGGACGAGCTCCGGGTCGAGCGCCTCGGCGAGCAGCTGCGATACCTCGCGCATGCCGGAGTGATCCGCCGAGACCGGCGGGACGCCGCAGGCGGCCGACTCGGCGGGGACCATGCCGAAAGCCTCCGGCCAGGTGCTGGTCATGGCGAAGGTATCGGCGGCCGGCATGACGTCCGCCACCTCGTCGTGGGCGAGCCGCCCGCCGACCAGGACCGACCCCGCCGCCTCGCGCGCGGCGTCCGCGTAGCCCTCCGGCGGGTCGCCGAGGAAGCCGTGGAGGATCGGCAACGCGACGTCCTCCTCACCTTCGAAGCCCCGCCCGCGCCGCGCCACCTCGAGCCCAGCCTCGAGATCGCCCCTTCCGAGGGCCTCGACGAGCGCCCGGAGCCCCGGCTCGAAGGCGCCGAACCCGACGAAGAGCAGACGAGGCGAGCTCCCTCCGGCCTCCACGCTCCGCCGGTGCACGAGCGGCCACGCGGCGGCAAGCAGGTCGACGCCCTTGCTGACCAGGAACTTGCCCACGAAGAGCACCCGCGGATCGCCTTCCCCCCAACCCCGCAGCGCGGAGGCGATCGACGGGGCGTCGCGGCCGAAGGAGTCCCGAGCCTCCCCGGCCTGGGGCTTCACCGATTCGAGCCGCGCGGCAAGCCGCTCCAGGTTGCGGAGCGCCTCGGCCTCGTCGTGCGGCCGGAAGCGGTGAACGTCGACGCCGGGGGGGCCGAGGCGGGTGCGCTCCGGGATGGTTGGGTCCGGCACCGTCTCGTAGAGCACCTGGGCCGTGTGGGAGGAGCCCGCGAGGATGCCGGCCGCCGCCTCGGTCCCCTCCAGCGCGTAGGGGACGAAGCGCTCCGGGTGCGGCCGGACCACGTAGGAGAGATCCGATCCGTGCACCTTGATCGCGTAGCGCACCCCCGCCCGCGCGAGGATGACGGGGCCCATGATCAGGTGATTCGCGAGGGCCGCGTCCGGCTCCCCATACTGTTCGACGACCTGGCGGACGGCGTCGACGTTGGCGTCAAGGTAATGATCGAGCTCCTCATCGGTCAGCTCCGGAAACGTCTTCACCTCGAAGCCCTCGTAGCGGTCGGCGACGAAGACGGGCAGCAGGCCGCCGATGTTGGGGATGTGCACCGTGACGTTGTCGTTGCCGCGGACCCAGTCCAGCTCGTCGGCTCTCCGGTCCTGGCAGATGAGATGAACGTCGTGGCCCTGGCTCGCCAGCGCCTGCGCGAGGCTCGCGTTGTAGACGTTGCTGCCGGTGCCGTGCAGCAGGTACCCGTGGAAGATCAGCACTTGCATCCGGCGCAACGGTATTGTGCGCGCCGTGCAGAATCCCCAGCAGACGTACCGGCTCCGCGCGCCCGCATCGGGGCGCGAGGCCCTGGCGGGGGTCAGGCCCGATGGCGTCTACGTCGACCGGGAGACCGGCGAGGAGATGAGGGTGGTGGCCGCGACCCTGCCGCTCGCGCCCTCCGAGTCCGCGCTGGTCAGGGCTCCGGAGAACCTGCGCGCCTGCCGGCGCTGCGATCAGCTGATCGGGCTCGACGTCAGCGACTGCCCGTATTGCGGGCTTCGCCAGCCGGCGCTCGACGGCTCCACGTGATCGGGGCGCTGGCGCTGGCATCCATCGCGATCGGCCTGCTGGCCTCCGGCTGCGGCGGCGACAGCTCGGGCGAGACGACCCAACCGACGGTCTCGATCCCCGCGATCACCTCGCCGATCCCGGCCACGAGTGGCACCGCGCCTGCTGCCACCACCACAACAGCCACCTCACCGAAGAGCGGCGACGGCAACGGTGGCAGCGGCCCGCCCAAGCGGGCCAATCCGAACAAGCCGGACTCCGCCACCAACGACGTGCCGCCCCCGCCCGGAAGCCCTCAGCAGGCCTTCGAGAAGCAGTGCGAGCAGAACCCGCAGGCCTGCGGGTGATCAGAGCGCTGCCTCACCGGCCCGATGCAGGCCGACGGGCTCGTCAGCGGCCCGCAGACCGTGGATCAGCTGGATCGCGATCGACCCCTCCCCGACCGCCGAAGCTACGCGTTTGATGGATCCGTGTCGGACGTCGCCGGAGGCGAAAACACCGAGCATGCTGGTTTCCAGCAGGCCGGGATCGCGCTCGAGTGGCCACCCATGCCGGGTATTCAGATCCGGGCCGGTGAGCAGAAAGCCCTGCCCGTCCGTGGCGATCTCGTCGGGCAGCCATTCGGTCCTGGGGTGGGCTCCGATCAGGATGAAGAGCCCGGCAGCGGGGACGGTCTCCGTCTCGCCGGAGCGGTTGTCTCGGATCTCCAGATACTCCAGTCGCCCGTCCCCGCCTCCGCCGATCGGTTCCGCACCCAGGCGCACCTCGACGTTGGGCGTCGCCTCCAATTCCTGAATCAGGTAGTGCGACATTCCGGCGCTCAGCGACTCGGCCCGGACGATGAGCGTGACACGCCGAGCGAAGCTCGCGAGGTGCAGGGCGGCCTGCCCGGCCGAGTTCGCGCCGCCGACGATGTATGCGTCCTTTCCGTCCATCGTGGGGGCCTCCGAGGCCGGGGCGCCATAGAAGACGCCGGCACCGTTCAAGGCTTCGAGCTCCGGGACGCCAAGCCGGCGGTAACTCGCGCCCATTGCGAGCACGATCGCCCGGGCACTGAGCACCCGGTTGTCCGAGAGGGTCAGCTTGAGGCGATCGCCGACCCGTCTGAGCCCGGTTGCTTCATGCATGAAGGTGAAGTCGGCCCCGAACACCCACGCCTGCTCATAGGCCTGTTGCGCGAGCCGCCTCCCGCTGATCCCACGCGGGAACCCGAGGTAGTTGCGGATCAGGGAGCTCGAGGTGGCCTGTCCACCGATACCACCCTCATCAACCACCAGCGTGTCGAGGCCTTCGGACGCGCCGTAGACGGCGGCTGAGAGGCCGGCCGGCCCGGCGCCGACGATGATCAGATCGAAGTCGTGCCTCTCCGGGTCTTCAACCGCGGCGCCCGTAGCGTCGGCGATCTCCCCATTCGAGGGGTTGACCAGAACCTCACCATCGGGAAGCACGATCAGCGGAAGTCCCGCCTGGGGTCCCGCTCGGTCGAGGACGGCGCGCCCCTCCTCCGAATCGCTCAGATGGAAGGCGTGCGGTATCGCGCAACGCTCCAAGGCCGCCCTCAGCTCATGACCCCTGCCGGCCCAGGTCTCGGCAACGATACGCACGGTCTGCGGAGCGATGCGCCTGCCCTCGGTCCACTCGAGCAGGAAGCTCGTGATCGACTGATGGAAAAGCTCGTCTGGGGAAACCGCCGGCCTGAGCACGAAGTAGTCCATCCGGCCCAGGGCCATCGAATCGAAGATCGCCTTCGCCATTGGGCGGCGGCCCCACTCCCCCCAATCGACGAGCAGTGCGCGCTTCGCATGGGGATGGAGCCGGCCCGCGAGCTCGAGCAGCTCGTCGCCGGTGGTGTCGGAGAGCCACTGTCCGGCCAGCACCAGCGCGACCTCCTGCTCTGCCCGCGACATCCCCGTGAGGATCGACAGCGCCTCCTGGGGCGACGACGTGCAGATGACCTCGTAGGAGCCCGAGTAGCGGGCCCGCAGCTCCCTTTCAACATCGCCCAGCGCCCGGGGGTCACCGTCGACGGCTAATAGCGCAGGGAAGGTCATCCAATCCGCCCCACCTTATGGCCTGCCCGGGGGTCTGGGCACACCGGGCGCTGAGGAGGCCGCCGCTACTACTTCTTCTTCTTGGGCGGCTTCTGGTTCGGGTCGGCGACGACCGTCGCCGAGTAGAGCAGGCGGGCGGTGTTGTAGGTGCAGCCGTAGGCGCGCTGCGAGCCGAGGGCATCCTGTGGGGTGCCGGCGAGAATGTCGTCGGTGTTGTTGCACTTGCCGCGCTTGCGGCTCGCCTGCCACTTGGTGTTCGCGCTCTGGTTGATCGCGAAGGCCGGGGCCCAGGTCGGCACCGTCAGGGCGACGATGTTGTTCGGCTTCACCCGCAGCGGGATGTCGAGGGTGAACGTCGTAGTCTGTCCGAGGAACGGCGAGAGGTCCTCGACCGGTGACTGGGCCTTGAGCTTGTAGATCGGGTGCCCTGCCTTGATCTGCTTCATGATCGGCTTGAGCACCGAGATCCGCGCCTTCGGGGAGCCGCCGAACGTCTTGGTGAAGAAGTCGTAGTCGCTCTGGTTGTTGTTGTTCGGGTTCGGCTTCGTGCTCGGCGCGCCCGTCTTGATCGACCAGGCGACGATCCGCCCGCGGAACGGAACGGAGAAGGGGCTCCGCGCACCCGTGATGGAGGTCTGGAAGCCGGTCGTCTTGCCGATCGCCTGGCAGGTCGTCGGGCACGAGGGCACGGCCGGCGTCGCGGCGCCCAGCACCGTGACCCGGGGCGCGCCGGCGGCCTCGCCGGTTGCGAGCACGGCGGCCAGCGCCGCCGCGAAGACCGCGACGGCGAAGGCCACGGCGAGCCTGTGAAGGCGCGCGAAGGCGTGAGCTTGGTGGCTCATGAGCTTCATTGAACACGTCATTTCCAGGAGGGTTGCGGGGGTGCTTGCAAGCGGGGCGGCCGTCGAGCGCAACCACCCCGGTAGGGTTGCGGGCTCATGGAGGCGGGATCGCCCTTCCAGCGCTACCTCGACTCGGCTCTCGAGAGCTTCGGGATCGAGGCCGACGAGACGGAGCGGGCGGTGATGGCCGGCGTCTGGTCGCTCTGGGAGCCGGGAATGACCCTGCTCCGCGACGCGGACCTGGACGGGGCCGAGCACGAGATCCACGCCGACCTGTCGGCCCCACCGAGGGGATGAGCGCGCTCGATCTGCCACTCCGCGAGCAGGCCGCCGCGATCGCCTCGGGCGAGATCGACGCCGGCGAGCTGCTCGACGAGTGCCTTGCGAGGATCGAGGAGCGCAACACCGACCTGAACGCGGTCGTCGCCACGTTCCCCGAGGAATCGCGGCGGATGCTCGAGGAGGCGCCCGACGGTCCGCTCCGCGGCGTGCCGGTGGCGATCAAGGACGAGTGGCCGCTGCCGTGGCGCGCCGAGACGGTCGGCGCCGCAGCGGTGCCCGGGGTCACCACCCAGCCCGGTGAGTCCGGCCCATACCGCGCGCTGCGCGAAGCGGGTGCGGTGATCGCGGCGGTGGCCAACATGCATGAGCTCGGCTCGAGCAGCACCGGCAACACATCGGTCTACGGCGCCGCCCACAACCCCTGGGACCTCGAGCGCTGTCCCGGCGGCTCCTCGAGTGGACCCGGGGCGGCGGTCGCCGGCGGCCTCGTCTCGGGCGCGATCGGTGCCGACGGGCTCGGCTCGATCCGCTACCCGGCCGCCTACTGCGGGCTCACCGGGCTGAAGCCGACGTTCGGCCGCTCCGCGATGGGGGGGCACCACATCGCGAACACCGAAACGATCGTCTCCGGCCCCCTCTGTCGCGACGCGGCGGACTGCCGCCTGCTCGCCTCGGTGATGTTCGGGGAGGGATTGGCGGCCGGGGAGCCGGCCGCGGAGCGAATCGGCGTGATCCGCGACCCCTACTGGAGCGACTCGGCCCCTGGCGTCAGGGAGGCGTGTGAGACGGCGCTCGAGAGCCTGCGGTCCGAGGTGGACGGAGAGGTGATCGAGGTCGAGATCCCCGATCAGGACCTCATCCTTCCCTCCGCCGTGCTGGTGGCGCAGGCCGAGGAGGCGGCGCACCTGACGCCGCAGAACCTGAACGCGCTCCCGGAGGAGCTCAGCGTCCTCAACCGCGGCGTACTCAAGCTGCGGGGCCTGATCCCCGGCACGCTCACGGCCCGCGCGTTCCTGGCCCGCGCCGAGGCCCGACGCAACCTCGCCCGGCTCTTCGAGGACATCGACCTGCTCGCCTGGCCGACGGTGCCGGCGGTGGCGCCGCCGCTCGCCGACCCGACGATCGAGCTGCCCTCGGGCGTGACCTCGGCGGACGCCGGCAACGCCCGCCAGGGCGTGATCGCGAACCTCACGGGCGTTCCGGGGATCAACGTCCCGGTGGGCCTCGACGGCGGACTTCCCGTCGGCCTGCAGCTGCTCGCAGCCTGGGGCCGGGACGCCCTGTTGCTCGACGCCGCCGAGTCGCTCGAGCGCGCGACGGACCGCGAGTTCGTGGAGCTGCGTCCGGCGCTTCATGAAACGGGTCGCGCCTAGCGGCGCGCCCTCCCAGACGACTGCAATCCCGACCCGATGAGCCGGCGGGGATGGCTCGCGTTCGCGGCGGTGGCATCCTGGCACGTCCGTGCTGAGTGACGATCCTCCGGGGTCGGCCGGGAGCGGCGGTTATCGTCCTCTCACGGTGGCGGCGATCGAGACGCAGGAGCTGGCGCGCGAGTTCGAGGGTGGCATCAAGGCGGTCGACGGCGTCGAGCTGGAGGTTGCGGCGGGCGAGATCTATGGCTTCCTGGGCCCCAACGGCGCCGGCAAGACGACGACCGTACGGATGCTCACCACGCTGCTGCAGCCGACCGGCGGTCGCGCGATCGTCGCCGGCTACGACGTCGCCAGGGACCCCGGCGCGGTCAGGCGGAAGATCGGCGTCGCTCTCCAGGAGGCGGCCCTCGACCCGCTGATGACGGGCCGCGAGCTGCTCGAGCTCCAGGCGACCCTGCACGGCATCTCCAAGCGAGATACCCGCAACAAGAGCAGGTGGCTCCTCGACCGGGTGGGACTGACCCTCGCCGCCGACCGCCGCATCGGCACGTATTCCGGCGGCATGCGGAGACGGCTCGACCTGGCGGCCGCGCTCGTGCACACGCCCGAGGTGCTCTTCCTGGACGAACCCACCACCGGGCTCGACCCCGTGAGCCGCAAGGCGATCTGGGAGGAGGTTCAGAAGCTGAACCAGGAGGGCACCACGGTGTTCCTCACCACCCAGTATCTGGAGGAGGCCGACCAG
>DATIDP010000118.1:0-10604 GCA_035456265.1 Solirubrobacterales bacterium
AGTCGTCGAAGGGGATGTCGTAGGACTCGCGGATCGAGGCGAACACCTCGGCCTGCTTGACCGTGTCGATCCCCAGGTCGGCCTCCAGGTCGAGGTCCATGTCGAGGAGGTCGGTCGGGTAGCCCGTCTCCTCGGAGACGATCGCAAGCACTCCTTGCTCGATGTCGGCGCTCGCGCTGGGGGAAGGGGCGGGCTCGAACGCCTCGGCCGGGGAGTCCATCTCCAGAACCGCGGGCTCGATCTCCGCCGGCGCGGAATCCGGTGCGGATGCGGGCGCCAGCCGCACGCCGGCCGGCGGACCCTGATCGACGATGCGGAGCCGGTGCTGGACGACCTCGAGCTGCGGCTCCTCGTAGCCGCTCATGCGCCTCAGCCATGCGGTCCAGGCGGCTCGATCGGCAACCCGGTAGTCGTGGCCGAGCTCGTCCGCATTGCGCCGGCGGCCGTCGGCGACGGGCGTCCAGCGCAGGAGCAGCATCGAGATCTGGGAGCCGAAGCCCGCCGCTAGCCGGAGCGAGTAGCGGACCGGGTACGAGCCTCCCCCCGAGAGGTTGAGCTGGCCCAGCTCGGGGTCGGGATCGCGGAAGTTGGGCACCGGTGGAACGACGCCGGTCTCCAGGGCCTTCACCGCGAGCACGTCCTCCAAGCCGACGCCCATGGGGTGCCCGGTGAACCCCTTGACGTTCGCGATCACGATGCGGTCGGCGGCCTCGCCGAAGACGTCGCGCAGCGCGTGTATCTCCGCTGCCGCGCTGCCGCCGCGGGCGGGCGTGTAGGTCTCGTGCGAAACGAACATCGTCTCCCCGGCGATGTCCTCCCGGCGGAGCCCGCGGCCCTCGGCCTGCTCCACGAGCTGCTCCATGACCCCGCTGATGTGCTCGACGTCGAGCCGGGTGCCGTGAAACGCGGAGTTGGCGGTCACTGAGCCGAGCACCTCGCAGATCGGCGTCAGCCCGCGCTCGCGGGCGGCGGCGGCGCTCTCCACCATAAGCCCGGCGGCCCCCATGCCGATGATCATGCCGTGACGGCGCTCGTCGAACGGCAGCGCCGCCTCCTCGACGACGTCGTCGGTCGCCGCCGCGCCGGAGGCGAGGAAACCGGCTCCGATCCAGCCCATCAGGGTGTCCGAGGTGGCATCGTCGGCCGCCACGATCAGCACGCGGCGGCACCGCCCGGCGCGGATCCAGTCCTCGGCGA
Source organism: Solirubrobacterales bacterium (assembly GCA_035456265.1). GTDB lineage: Bacteria > Actinomycetota > Thermoleophilia > Solirubrobacterales > 70-9 > DASUPK01. The sequence goes on from DATIDP010000118.1 coordinate 1,198, forward strand.
GCGCGACGGCCTGCGTGGTGCTCGCGCAGGCGGAGTTGATCTGGGTGTTCGGTCCCCGGGCCCCGATCAGCTCGGCGAGCTGCGAGTGGCCCATCGAGAGAACGCGGAAGAGGAACCGGCGGTCGAAGGTGTACCCCTCCTCCTCGAGCGTGTGCTCCAGGTCGTGAATGCGCCGCTCGACCTCGTCCAGCACCACCGGATCGGTGCCGTCGTGGTCGAGCATCCTCGCCCGCAGCGTCTCGAGCGCGGCGAGCCGCTCCCGGCGCATGTGATCCGTGGTGTAGCGTGCCACCTCGTCGGCCATCTCCTCGAGGCCGGGGAACGCCGATGCGTAGATCACCCCCGTGTCGTCGCGCAGCTCGTCGGGGAGCGACCAGCGGTCGGGAAGCTTGGTGCCCTTGGTCGTGGTCTTGTAGCGCAGTACGAGCGGGATCCCGGCGTCCCGAAGCGCGTCGATGCCCGCGGCGATCGCCAGCTGCGTGTCGTGCCCGAGCGCCGCCAGCCGCTCGTCGTCGACGCCGAACTCCTCGACCGGGTCGAACCCGCCAGCACGTCCGGCGAGCCTGATCACGGCCTCGAGGCGGTCGATCGTCTCGAACTTGGCGCCGCCGTCGTCGCCCTTGACCAACCGCGTGATGTGCTTGTCGAGCATCTCGCGGCGCAGGCGGCCCGGGATGACGTCGATTCCCTGCTCGCCGTTCAAGAGCCGGCCGATGTTCGCGTCGTCGAACAGCCGCTCGGCGCCGGGAAGCCCGAGCGCCGCGCCGGTGATCACCACGGGCTCATCCGCGGGGGCCTCGCCGGCGACGGCCGCCGGCGCGGGCTCGGGCGCCGCCCGCTCCCGGCCCTCCTCGGGGGCAAGGCGGGCGCGCGCCTCGCGCACGGGCCGCGAATGGGCCTGCGCCGTCGCGCCTGGCTTGAGCTCGACCGACTCGCGCGTGACCGGGTCCCGGCCGGTCCCGAGACCCGCGGCCCACAGGCCGCAGAGGGCGTTGTTGAACGTCGGCACGTCGCCCTGCTTGGGGTGGTTGCTGGCGAGGCTGACGATCGCGTCGTCGCCCAGCACGTCTGAGGCGAATCCCTGAAGGGCGTGCTTCGGGCCGACCTCGACGAAGATCCTCGCGCCCTCGTCGTACAGGGTGTGCAGGCCCTTGACGAACTGCACGGGTGAGGACACCTGGCGGCTCAGCATGTCGAGCATCTGCTCGACGGCGCCGTCTCCGGTGGGATAGAGCTCGCCGGTGACGTTGGCCACGGTTGGCAGCCGAGCGGGACGGAGGCCGAGCCGGGCGAGCATCGCCCGCAGCGGAGTGCGCGCGGGCGCGACGATCTCGGTGTGGAAGCCGTGGCTCACAGGCAGCGGGATCGCGGTGTGCCCTCGCTCCTTCACCGCCTCCACGGCGCGAGCGACCGCGTCGGTGGCGCCGCCCAGCACGACCTGGTGCGTCGAGTTGATGTTGGCGAGCACAACGTAGCCGTCGATCCCAGCGACGATCTCCTCGGCCTCCTCCAGCGGGGCCATGACCGCTGCCATCGCTCCGGGGTCGTCCACTCGGAGGCTCGCCATCTCCCGTCCGCGGGCGCTCACTGCCTCGAGCGCGTCCTCGAAGGTCAGGCCACCGGCGGTGACCAGGGCCCCGTACTCGCCGACGGAATGTCCCATCACCATGTCGGGGGCAATCCCGTACTCCGCCAGCAGCCGCGTGAGCGCCGTGTCGACGGTGATGACCGCCGGCTGCTGGATCTCGGTGCGGCGAAGCTCCTCCTCCGCGCGCGCCATCGCCTTCGAATCCGCCGGGTCGGCGAAGATCAGGTCGGACAGGCGCCGGCCCTCGAGCAGCGGCGCCACGAGCGCGTCCGCTTCCTCGAACAGCTCCGCGACCACCGGCTCCCGCCGGCGCAGCTCGACGAGCATGTTCACGTACTGCGAGCCCTGGCCCGTGTAGAGGAACGCCACCTTGCCCGAGGTGCCGCTGCCGCGGTGGATGCCGCGGCCGCGCAGCGCCGGCCACGCCGACGGGTTGCCCCCTTGCAGGACTCGCAACGCCAGCTCCGCCTTCGCAACCAGGTCTGGGCCGTCGGCGTAGTCGATCGCGATCCGCTCCGGGGCCCGAAGCGCTTCGGTCGACGGCGGCGTCGGATCGAGATGGCGGCCCTGCCGCGCCTCCGCTAGCTCCGTGCGCAGCGCGTTGGCGAGACCGGCCTCGTCGGCTGCGCCGAGCACGAGCGCGCCGCGCACGGGCGGCTTGCCGGACGCCGCCGGGGCAGGCTCGGCGGCTGGCGGGGGCTCGACCGGGACGGCGACCGACGAGCCATGGCCGTTGGTGGCGTGACGGTCCGGCGCGTACTCCTCCATCACCAGGTGGAAGTTGGTGCCGCCGAAGCCGAACGCGCTGACGCCCGCGACACGCGAGCGCCCGGCGGCGATGTCCCAGTCGCGGAGCTCGGTGTTGACGGCGAACGGCGACGCAGTCCAGTCCACGTTGGGATTCGGTCGCTCGAAGTTGATGCTCGGCGGCAGCACCTTGCCGTGAAGCGCGAGCGTGGCCTTGAGCATGCCCGCCGCTCCCGCGGCTCCTTTGAGGTGGCCGAAGTTCGACTTCACCGAGCCGAGGGCGATCGATCCACGCGGCAGCTGCGCCCGGGAGAAGGCCTCCATCAAGCTCTTCAGCTCGACCGCGTCGCCCACGCTCGTCGAGGTCCCGTGGCCCTCGACGAGCGTGCACTCCGCGGGCGAGAGCCCCGCGTTCCGCCAGGCCCGATCGAGAGCGAAGCGCTGCCCAACCGGGTTGGGGGCGGTGATGCCCTTGCCCTTGCCATCGCTCGAGCTCCCCACCCCGCGGACCACGGCGTAGATCCGATCCTCGTCGCGGACGGCATCGCCGAGCCGCTTGACCACGAACAGCGCGCCGCCTTCTCCCATCACGAAGCCGTCGGCCCCCTCCGAGTACGGGCGGGTGCCGCTGGGGGAGAGCGCGCCGATCGCGCAGAACTTGACGAATGTGTGCGCGCCCATGTTGCGGTCGATGCCACCTGTGATCGCGACGTCGAACTCGTGGGCGAGGAGTCCGTCGACGGTGGCGTCCATCGCGGCCAGCGCCGACGCGCACGCCGCGTCGGTCGTGAAGTTCGGCCCGTGGAGGTTGAACAGGTTGGCGATCCGCCCGGCGATGCAGTTGCCGAGCTCTCCCGGCATCGTGTCCTCGGTGATCCCGGGGAGCCAGTCCTCGAACTTGGCGCGCAGCTCGCCCTCGATCGCGGAGCGCACGTCCGGCGGCAGGGCGGCGAAGCTCGCGGTTTCCTCCAGCTCGCGCGCGAGCTCGGGGAACATGATGCGCAACGCGGTCAGGTAGTGCTTCTCGCCTGACAGGGCGTTGCCGATGATCACGGCAGTGCGATCGAGGTCGAGCGGACGATCGGGCCAGCCCGCGTCCATCAGCGCCATGCGGGTGCAGGCGACGGCCCACTTGTGGGCGTCGTCCATCGCGTCGCCCACCGTGGGCGGGACCGGGAGCTTCCAGCCGAGAGGATCCCACTCCCATTCGCGCACCCAGCCTCCGATCTTCGAGTACGTGCTCTCCGGCGCCTTGGGGTCCGGGTCGTAGTAGAGGTCCGGATCCCAGCGGTCGGGGTCGACGTCGCTGATCGAGTAGCGGCCGGTGGTGACGTTGCGCCAGAACGCCTCGGCGCTCGGGGCATCGGGGAGGATCGCGCTGAGGCCGACGATCGCGGCGGCGTTGTCGAGTGAGTCGCTCATGGCCGCATGCGCCCGTAGACGGCTTCCCTGACCTGCTCGAGATCGGCGAGCAGCCCGCCCTGGGCTTGGTGGATCGACGCGAGGTCGAGGCGGGGCTCGAGTTCGCCGAGGTCCCCGTCGGCTCCGGCCACGCAGCGCACTCCCTCGGTCGGAACAGACAGCGCGGCGTTGCGGGCGCTCACGCGGCTGGCGGCGGCCAGCGCCTTCGGCCGCAGGCGCCGCGACGCCTTTTCGTTGAGCTCCTTGTCGGCCGCCCGCTGCGCACGTCTGACGAGCGCGGCGGCGCCCTCGACCTGGGCGATCAGGGCACCGAGGCGCATCAGGACATGCTGGTGCCGGGTCAACCGCTCTACCCTGGCGCGTTCGAGCAGCTCCGCGAGGGCGTGGTGGGCGATTGCGGCGACGTCGGCGCCGACCTCGGGATGGTCGCCGTGGAGCGCCTCGAGCTCCCGCGCCTTCTCGTGGTAGTGATCGCCGCTGGACTTCAGGTGTTCCTGCCAGCGCCCGCGCGCGATTGTGATCTCCATGATCTCCGAAGTGCCCTCGTAGATCCTGGTGATCCGAACGTCGCGCTTGATTTTCTCGACCATATAGTCGTGGGTGTAGCCGTAGCCGCCGTGGGCCTGGATGGCCGCGTCGGCCGCCGCGTCACCCGCTTCCGTCGCGAGGTACTTGGCGATCGCGCCCTCGACGTTCAGCTGGCCCTCGCCGGCGTCCAGCCGCTCGGCCGTTTCCTCGATCGCCGCCCGCGACGCCTCCAGGGCGACCGCGTGGGGGACAATCAGCTTGTTCGTGTAGCCCTCCTTCTCCGACAGCGGCCCGCCCGCCTGGACGCGCTTGCTGGAGTAGGGGATCGCGCGGTCGAGCGCCGCCCATCCCGCGCCCAGCCCGAAGGCAGCCACCATCAGCCTCGTGTAGCCGAACACCTGCTGGGCCTGGACCAGGCCCTGGCCCTCGACGCCGCCGACAAGTCGGTCGGCGTCGACGTGGACCTTGTCCAGGAACAGCGCCGCCGTGTTGCTCAGCCGGATGCCGTGCTTGTCCTCGTGCTTTCCGTGAGTGAACCCCTCGGCGCCCGACTCGATGATGAACCAGCTCGGTCCGCCGGGCGCGAGGGCGAGGATCGTGTAGAGGTCCGCGACGCCCCCGTTGCTGATCCACTGCTTGGCCCCGCTGATCAGGTAGCCCGTCACCTTCCCGTTCTCCGCGACAGGCTCCGCGATTGTCTTCAGCGCCCCGAGGTCGCTGCCCGCCTCGGGCTCAGTGGCGCCGTAGGCGAACAGGACTCCCTCCTTGGCGATCCGGCTCATGTACTCGCGCTTCTGCTCCTCGGTCCCGCCGACCCGGATCGGATCGCTGCCCAAGAACGTTGCGAGCTCCGATGTCGCGAGGCCCACGTCGATCGCGGCCATCCGCTCGCAGATGCGATAGACATCGAAGGCGCCGCCACCCATCCCGCCGTACTCGTAGGGAACGAACAGGAGCTGGATGCCAAGCTCCTCGGCGGAGGACATGCGGCGAACGAGCTCCTCAGGGAACGTGTCTCGCTCGTCGAGCTCGATCAGGAGCGAGTCCGGAAGCTCGCGCGCGGCGAACTCGTCGATGGACTTGAGCGCCACGTTCAACGTCTCGGCGTTGACCTCGTTAGCCATCGATGCTTGCTCCTCCTCTCCTCGGACGCCCCAGCGTCACTGTGCAAGCTCCAGGCGGTCCGGCCGTCGGGATTTCACCCGGAACGTGGGCGGGGGAACTACGGATCTGCGGACAGGCCTCCGACCTGGGGAGCACCGGCATCGGATTCTGACTATGGTCCTCGATTACGGCCTTAACGACGGGCATCCCTTTCCCAACGAGCTTACCCCTTGAAGTTGAGGCGGCCGAGCGCCGATGAACGTCGCGGTCGCGATCCGGCTGATGCCCAAGATGGGCGACGAGCTCGAGGTGGACGAGAGCGGCACGGACATCGACCGCGAGCTCGTCGATCTGGCCATCAACGAGTTCGACGACCAGGCGCTCGAGGAGGCGGTGCTGCTCAAGGAGTCGACCGGCGCCACGGTCACCGCGGTCGGGTTGCGCTCCGACGGGGTCGATGAGGCGCTGCGCCTGGCCTACGCGCGCGGCGCGGACAGGCTGGTGGTCGTCGAGTCCGGCGAGAGCGACACCTACGACTCTCGCACGGGGGCGCTCGCGTTCGCCGAGGCCTTCCGCCAGCTGGAGCCCGATCTGGTCCTCACCGGGGTCCAGACCCCGACCGACGTGTTCGGGCAAACGGCGCCCTACCTCGCCGCGAGCCTCGGCTGGCCGCAGGCGAACGTCGTCGTGGGTGTCACGCTCGCCGACGGAACGGCACGCGTGGTGCAGGAGTACTCCGGCGGGCGCCTTGCGGTCCTGGGCCTCGACCTGCCGGCGATCGTCGGCGTGCAGTCCGCCAGCTCGCCGCCGCGCTACGTCGCGATGGCGAGGCTCCGGCAGGCGATGACCGAGGCGAGCATCGAGACGCTCAACGTCAGCGTCGACGCCCCCGCCGTGCCGTCGAGCGTCGTCTCGCTTGCTCGGCCGACGCCCGAGGCTCAGGCGACGATGCTCGACGGTGACGCGGAGGAGATCGCAGCGAAGCTCGTCGAGGTGTTGCGCGAACGGGGAGCTCTGACGGGCTGATGGGCGACGTCCTCGCATATCTCGAATCGCCCGTCAACGACCGGCTCCTGGGCTTCGCTCGCCCGCTGGCGAACGCCGCTGGAGGGGACCTGGTGGCGCTCCTCGCCGGCGCGGAGCCGGAGACGAAGAACGTCAGCGCCGCCGATGTGGCGCTCGAGGCCGCGCACCCGGCGCTCTCGCCGTACCTGCCGGAGGCGCACCAGGCCGTGCTGGAGGCCGCCATCAACGATGTCTCGCCCGATCTCGTCGTTCTCGAGAACACCACGGCGGGCCTGGATCTGGGGGCCGCGGCCGCGGCGGCCACGGGGCGTCCCTTCGTCGGCTACTGCGTCGAGCTGGCGGTCGAGGACGGCGAGGCGCGGTCGGTCAGCGGGATCTACGGGGGACAGCTCCACGCCACCGCCAACACGCGGCTTCCGGCGGTGTTCGCGATCAACAGCGTGGCCCTGCACGACGCGCCCCCGGCTGCGGGGCGTGGCGAGCGGGCTGAGCTCGCGCCGCCGGCGAAGCTTGAGGGCCTGAGGACGTCGTTCGTCGAGCCGGTGGAGCAGCCCGACGAGGGCGTCGACCTGACGAAGGCCGATCGGATCGTCTGCGTCGGCCGGGGCATCGGGAGCAAGGAGAACATCGAGATCGCGGAGGAGCTGGCCGAGGCGCTGGACGCCGAGATGGGAGCGTCGCGACCCGTCGTCGATTCCGGCTGGCTTCCCAAGGTGCGCCAGGTCGGCAAGTCGGGCGCGCATGTGACGCCGAAGCTCTACCTGTCACTCGGGGTCTCGGGCGCGCCCGAGCACGTCGAGGGGATGCAGGGCGCCGAGCTGATCGTGGCCGTGAACACCGATCCGGGGGCGGCGATCTTCCACATCGCGCACTACGGGGTCGTGGCCGACCTGTTCGACGTCGCCGACGAGCTGACGAACCTCCTCGGCGAGTGAGCCCTATGCGGGCGCTGCCTGGGCGAGCGCTTGCTCGATCAGCGCCGTCAGCTCCGCAACCTCGAAGTCGGCGCCCACCACCTTGACGGCGTCCGAGTACATCGCCAGGTCCTTCGGGCAGCTGACGATGAAGTAGTCGAGGTCTCCCAGCGCCTGCGCTTCACGGATCCGCTGCTCGCTGGGGCGTTCGGAGCTCTCGCCGTCGTCGCTCATCCAGATGCGGCCCCCGCCCGCCCCGCAGCAGAACGTGTTCGTCCCCCTGCGAGGCATCTCCACCAGCTCCGCACCGGTCGCCTCGATCAGCTGTCGGGGCGCCTCGGTGATCCGGTTGTAGCGCGCCAGGTAGCACGGATCGTGATAGGTGACCCGCGTCCCGTAGAGCGGGGTTCTCAGCGAGATGGCCTCCTTCGCGACCAGGTCGGCGAGGAGCTCGGTGTAGTGGTAGACCGGAACGGTGAGGCCGAACCGGGGGTACTCGTTGCGCAGGGCGTTCAGCGAGTGAGGGTCGGTGGTGAAGATCGCCTCGAACTGTGCCTCGGCGAGCACGCTCATGTTCTGCTCGACCAGGATCTCGAACAGCCCCTCCTCGCCGACCCGGCGAATGTCGTTGCCCGAGTTGCGCTCGCCCTCGTACAGCAACCCGAACGACACGCCGGCGTCGTGCAGGATCCGCGCCACGGACTGGGAGGCAACCTGGACGCGCTCGTCGAACGACGCGAAGTCGCCCACGAACCACACGTACTCCACCGGCTCCCTCCGCGCGTCCGGGATCTTGAAGTCCAGACCCTTGGCCCATCGAGCTCGAAGCCGCGCCGACTTGCCGTACGAGTTGCCCTGGTTGCCGTAGTTCTCGAGCGTCTGCTGAAGGAGCGGATCCAGCTCGCCCTGATCGACGAGGCTTCGGCGCATGTCCACGATCGTCGGGACGTGCTCGATCCCCACCGGGCAGGCCTCCACGCAGGCCATGCACGTCGTGCACGCCCACAGCGCCTCCCGTGAAATCAACGGCGCCGAGGAGCCGTCGCCGTTCCGCTGCTGCTCGGGCTGGTCATACAGGCGATCCCGGATGTCCAGGATCACCTGCCGCGGGGCCAGCGGGGTGCCCGAGGCGGTGGCGGGGCAGACGGCCGTGCAGCGCCCGCACTCGGTGCACGAGAACGCGTCAAGCACCTGCTTCCAGGTGACGTCGGACAGCGAGGCCACTCCGACGAGACCCTCGGGCGGCGGCTCCAGGGCGGCAACGGGAGCGGCCGGCACGTGGGTCACCTCGAGCGGTCGCTCAGCGCCGCGGGGCGGGAGCTTGGCAAAGAACACGTTCGGGATCGCGGTGATGACGTGGAAGTGCTTGGACAGGGGCAGCAGGCACAGGAACGCCAGCACGGTGACGTTGTGCAGCCACCAGCCGACCTCGCTCACGGTGCGCGCCGCGGATGGGGAGAGACCCCCGAGTGCCGCGGCCACCAGCGCGGTCAGCGGCGCAAAGTCGCGCTCGCGGCCGTGGATGTTGTCTGCGACCAGCAGGCCGGCGTCGTAAAGCAGGCCGCCGACCATGATCAGCAGGATCATCACCAGGATCAGGACGCCCTCCCAGTGCGGGGCCTCGCGGTAGCGCTGCTCGGCTCGGCCGAGGCCGAACAGCCGCGGCGTGTGCAGGACGACCCGCCGGTAGAGCATGTAGGTGACGCCTACGATCACGCTGGCCTCGAGCAGGTCACGGGCGATGAAGAAGGGCGGGCCCAGGGGCTCGTCGGGCGCGAAACCGGGGATGTTCCAGCCCGCGTCGAACGCCCGCCCGTACAGCGTGATCACCTGGAGCAACAGGACCACGAAGCCCCAGAAGACGAGCGCGTGCATGATCCCCGCAGGCTGCTCGCCGGAGAGGAACTTGCGCTGGCCGAGTCCGTAGAGGATCGTCTGCCTGATCCGCTCGGGAATCCGGTCCCAGCGCGCCACGGGCCGTGCCGCGAACAGGAGCCGCGCCCTGGCGGCGATGATTCCCCCGAACACCAGCAGCCCGATCCCCAGGAGGATCGGGAAGAAGACATGGCTCACGCTCG
>DATIDP010000119.1:0-3802 GCA_035456265.1 Solirubrobacterales bacterium
AGGTATTCACGCAGGGCGCACAGTGCACCGCGAACTTCGTCTATCAGGACGCCCCCAACGTCTACCTCGGCCAGGCGGCCCACTGCTCTGGCACGGGCGCGGTAACCGATACCAACGGCTGCGACTCCGGCTCACTCCCGATCGGCACTCCGGTGGACGTCACGGGCGCTGACCGTCCGGGAACGCTCGTCTACAACAGCTGGCGCACGATGCAGTCCAAGGGTGAGACCGACGCGGACACCTGCGCGTACAACGACCTCGCCCTGATCAAGCTCGATCCGGCGGACGTTGGCAAGGTGAATCCATCGGTACCGGCACTCGGCGGACCGACCGGCGTCGGCAGCTGGGGAGGCACCGGCTCGACGGTTTACAGCTACGGGAACTCCGAGCTCCGCGGCGGCATCAGGGCGCTCAGCCCGAAGCAGGGGATCGTCGTCCAGGGCACTCCCAGCGGCTGGAGCCATGACGTCTACACCGTGACGCCGGGCATCCCGGGTGACTCGGGCAGCGGTTTCATGAATGCGAACGGCGGCGCGATCGGCGTGCTCAGCACGGTCCAGCTCGCACCGCTCGCCGCCTCCAACGGCGTCGGCAACCTGCCGATGGAGCTCGCCTACCTGCATGCCAACGAGGCGGCGTTCTCGGGCGTGCACCTGGTTCCGGGCACAGAGCCGTTCAACGGCAACGTCGTCGGAGCCGCCCTCAAGGGGCTCGGTGTGGGGGCGCGGGGCCTGTAGCCACCGGGCCGGAAAGCCGATAGAGGTCAGGGAAGGCCGGGCACCGAGGGTCCGGCCTTTTTCTTACTCAGCCGCCCACGCGCTCGAGCTCGGCGAGCTCGTCCTGAGTCAGCTGAACCTCGGCAGCGCCGAGGTTCTCCTCGAGGTGCCTGACCGAGGAGGTGCCGGGGATCGGGGACATCACGGCCGAACGGGCCAGCAGCCAGGCCAGAGCGACCTGTCCCGGCGTCGCGCCGTGCGCCCGATCGATTCGATCCAGCGGGCCCCCCGGCGCGGCGAGCTCGCCCGCGGAGAACGGAGCCCAGGGCAGGAACGCGATGCCGAGCTCCTCGCAGCGCTGCAGCACGTCCTGGGAGGAGCGGTCGGTGAGGTTGAAGCGGTTCTGGACGGAGACCACCTCGACGATCTCGCGAGCGGTCTCGAGCTGGTCGACGGAGACATTGGATACCCCGACGTGGCGGATCTTGCCCTCGTCCTGAAGCTCCTTGAGCGCCCCGATCGAATGCTCGAAGGGCACCTTCTCGTCCGGGCTGTGGTGCTGATAGAGGTCGATGGCGTCCACCTTCAGCCGCCGGAGTGAGCCCTCGCAGGCCTCGCGCAGGTGCTGCGGGCGGCCATCCCTCGGCCATTTGCCCGGGCCCGTGCGAATCAGCCCGCCCTTGGTCGCAATCAGGAGGTCGTCCGGATACGGGTGGAGCGCCTCCGCGATCAGCTCCTCGCTCACCTCCGGACCGTAGGAGTCCGCCGTGTCGATCAGGTTGACGCCGAGCTCCACTGCCCGGCGGAGGACGGCGATTGCCTCGTCGTGGTCGGCGGGCGGACCCCAGATCCCCGGGCCGGTGATCCGCATCGCGCCGAAGCCGAGCCGGCGCACCGTCTTCTCGCCGATCGCGATCGTGCCGACGTTCTCATCGGTGATTCGCGTCATGCGGCGGCGTCCAGCGCGTCGTTCAGGAGCTCGTCGGCCCGCTCGTTGTCACCCCGCCTGACGTGGCGAATCGACCAGGAGTCGAAGTCCGCGAGCTCCTTCCTCACCCGCTCGCGCAGGGGCTTCAGATGCGCCTGCTTGACCTTCCAGTTGCCCCGGACCTGCTCCACGGCCAGCATCGAGTCCGCCACCAGCTCGACCTCACCGGCGCCGACCTCCTTCGCGAGCTGGATCCCGAGCAGCAGCGCCCGGTACTCGGCCACGTTGTTGGTGGCCTCTCCGATGGTCTCGGCGCGTTCGGTCAGCTCCGCGCCTGAGTCGTCGGTGACAACGGCGGCGACCGCCGCTGGGCCCGGGTTGCCGCGCGAGCCCCCGTCGACATTGACGACCACCTTCACGGGCGCGCACCGTAGCAGCGGGGGGCCTCGTCTCCTGCTTCGCTCAGCGCCGCTTCGAGCGGGCCAGCGCGTATCCAAGGTCGCCGGGGCGACAGCCAGAGCCAGGAGTCCCTTCCCCGCCATTTGACCCAAGAACCTCCCGGTCCGACCAGGGGTTGCGGAAACTAGGCCCGGACTTCCTCCTCGGAGCGTGCTTCGGAGATCACCTTCTGGGCGAGGTGCGAGGGAATCTCCTCGTGCCGCGCGAACTCCATCGTGTAGTCGCCGCGTCCGCCCGTGATCTGTCGCAGGTCGCGGGCGTAGTCGAGCACCTCCGCCATCGGGACCTCCGCCTTGATCTCAGTCGCCGAGCCCTTCGCCTCCATCCCCAGCGGCCGCCCGCGCCGGGAGTTGAGATCGCCGACGACGTCGCCGACGACGTCCTCGGGCACGGAGACCGTGAGCTGCATGATCGGCTCGAGCAGGACCGGATCGGCGTCCTCCATCGCCTGCTTGAACGCCATCGAGCCGGCGATCTTGAACGCCATCTCGGAGGAGTCGACCGAGTGGTGCGACCCGTCATAGAGAGTCACCCTGACGTCCTTCACTGGATAGCCGGCGAGGGTGCCGTGCTGCATGGCCTCGGCGATCCCCTTCTCCACGGCCGGGATGAAGCCCTTTGGGATGACGCCGCCCTTGATCGCGTCGACGAAGTCGAGGCCGGTCCCGGCCTCTCCCGGCTCAAGCTCGATGTGACAGTCGCCGAACTGGCCCCGGCCGCCGGTCTGCTTCTTGTAGCGGCCATGCGCCTTGGCAGCCTTGCGGATCGACTCCAGGTAGGGCACGCGGGGCGGATGCAGGTTGATCTCGGCGCCGAAGCGCTCCTTCATCCGGTCGGTGATCACCTCGACGTGGATCTGGGTGAGGCCGGCGATGATCTGCTCGCCCGTCTGCGGGTCGCGGTGGACGTCCAGCGTGGGGTCCTCCTCCTCGAGGCGGCGGATCGCGCTGGCGGCCTTTTCCTCGTCGCCCTTGGTCTTCGGCTCGAACGCGAACGCCATCACCGGCGCCGGCAGGTCCAGCGGCGGGAACGAGATCCTCGTGTCCTTGCCGGCGAGCACGTCCCCCGCCCGCGTCTCCTTCAGCTTCGCCACGGCGCCGATGTCGCCGGCGCCGAGCTCGGTCACCTGCTCGTGCTCCTTGCCCTGCGAGGTGAGCAGCTGACCGATGCGCTCCTTCGCCCTGCGAGTCACGTTGGTGATCTGGGCATCGCCCTTGAGAACGCCGGAGTACACCCGGAAGAGGTTGAGTCGGCCGGCGTATGGATCGGCCAGGGTCTTGAAGACGTAGGCGACCAGCTCGCCGTCCTGGTCCGGGGAGATCTCCATCTCCTCCCCGTCCTCGCCGAGCGCCGTGACCGCGCCACGCATCGCCGGCGAGGGAAGGTCCTCGACGAGCGCGTTGAGCAGGCGCGTCGTGCCGAGGTTCTTGGTCGCCACCCCGCAGGCGACCGGGAAGATCCCGCCGTCCGTCACGCCGCGCTTCAGCACCGTGACGATCTCGTCGTGGTCGATCTCCTCGCCCTCGAGGTAGCGCTCCATCAGCTCATCCGAGTTCTCCGCGACTTCGTCCATCAGCTTCTCCCGGTACTCCACGGCCTGCGCCTGCAGCTCCTCCGGGATGTCCTGCGGCTCCGGCGCGCCCTTCCCCTCCCCTTGCGCGACGAAGGCCTTCATGTCGATCAGGTCGATGACGCCGCG
>DATIDP010000120.1:0-23776 GCA_035456265.1 Solirubrobacterales bacterium
CTGACCTCGGCCCTGCTGCTCGCCGCGATGCGACGGGACGCCCGCCCCGCCTACGTCACCGAGACGTCCGGAAAGGTGCTCCCCGAGATGGCGAAGGGCGTGGGTGTGCTGGCGGCGGCCCCGGCGCTTCGCCTCGTCTCCATCGCGCTGACGCTGCTCGTCTTCGTCGAGGGCGCCGCCGACGTGCTCGCCGTGATCATCGCCCTGGACCTGCTCGACCTCGGGAACGGCGCGGTCGGTTGGCTGAACGCCGCCTGGGGCCTGGGGGCGCTCGCGGGCAGCGCCGCGCTCGCCCTCCTGCTCAACCGCGGCCAGCTGGCGGCTGGATTGGCGCTGGGCTGCCTGCTCGCCGGGGCCTCGCTGGTGCTCCCAGGCCTCTGGGTGGTCGCCGTGGCCGGCTACCTCGCCTATCTGGGGATGGGCGCCGGCTACACATTCGTGGAGGTGGCAGGCCGCACCATGCTTCAGCGGCTCGGCGCCGACGAGACGCTCGCCCGCACCCTCGGGGTGCTGGAGACGTCCCGGTTCGCGGCGATGGCGCTCGGCTCGATCGTGGTCCCCGCCCTGATCGCGCTGTTCGGTGTGCGCGGGGCGGTGATCGTGGTTGGCGCGATCCTGCCGTTGTTCGCCGTTGCCCGCTGGTCCGCGCTGCGGGCGCTCGAGATCGGAGCCCCGGCCGAGGAGGAGCGCTTCCGGCTGCTCCGCGATCACCCGATCTTCGCCCCGCTGCCGATGGAGATGCTCGAGCGGCTCAGCCACGACCTGATCCCGATCGCCCCCAGCCCCGGAGAAGAGATCGTCACGCAGGGAGAGCCGGGCAAGCGCTTCTATCTGATCGCGGCGGGTGAGGTGGAGGTCCACATCGACGGAGCCCTCCGTCACGCGCACGGCGCCGGTGAGTGCTTCGGCGAGATTGCGCTGCTCAATGACGTCCCCCGCACCGCCACTGTCATCGCGCTGCAGGGTTGCCGGCTGCTCGCGCTCGAGCGCCGGCACTTCGTCGGTGCGGTCACCGGCCACCTGCGCAGCGACGAGGCGGCCACGGCGGTGGCGGAGGAGCGTCTCGCCGTTGTCGGCTGAAGCCGGTGTCAGCTGGCTGACAAGAGTGCCCGGACTGCGGGAAATCCCGGATTCCCGCGCTGCTGCGGCGCGTACACTCGCGCCGCTCGTAGGGGCAGGAGCGTCGGGGGGCCGGGGGGTGGACCGGCAGCCTGGGAGGGCCGGCCGGCCGGCAAGCGCAGGGACGAAGGGGGCTGAGGACCGAGGCGGCGGGCGGTCCTCAGCCCGCCATGTAGGCGTCGAGGATCTCGAGCAGCTCGCGCAACCCGATCGGCTTGGTCAGGCAGGCCTGCTGCCGCAGCCCTTCCGATCGACGAGTTCACGGAGACGGTCGGGTCGCGCTTGGCCGCCTAGCCGCCAGAATCCCAGCCTGTGCGAGTGGCGGTCGTCGGACACGTCGAGTGGATCGAGTTCGTGCGCGGGGACCACGTGCCCGCCCCCGGGGAGATCGTGCACGCGCACCACAGCTTCGAGGAGCCGGCTGGGGGAGGGGCGGTCGCGGCGGTGCAGCTGGCGCGGCTGGCGGGGAGCGCCGCCTTCCTCACAGCGCTCGGCGATGACGAGCTCGCTCGCCGAGCCCGGGCCCGGCTCGCGGAGATGGGAGTGACCGTCGACGACGCGACACGGGAGGACCCCACCCGTCGCGCCCTCACCTTCCTCGACGCCCACGGCGAGCGCACGATCATCACGATCGGCGAGCGGCTCACTCCCCGCCGCAGCGATCCGCTCGACTGGGAGGATCTCCGGGATGCCGACGGCGCCTACCTGACCGCGGCCGACGCCGAGGGCCTTCGCGCCGCCCGTGGCGCCCGCGTGCTGGTCGCCACGCCTCGGGCGGGACGGGTCCTGCGCGAGGCGGGCGTGCGACTCGACGCTCTCGTCTACAGCGACGGGGACGAGCTCGAGACGGCCTTCGCCAGGGCGCTGGATCCCTCGCCAACGCTGCTCGTCGCAACCCACGGGGCCGAGGGCGGTCGATGGGAGGCGGTCGATGGGCGGCGTGGCAGCTGGCCGCCGGTGCCGCTGCCCGGCCCCATCGCCGACACGTACGGCGCGGGTGACTCGTTCGCCGCTGCCCTGAC
The DNA here is from genome assembly GCA_035456265.1 of Solirubrobacterales bacterium. Taxonomy (GTDB): domain Bacteria; phylum Actinomycetota; class Thermoleophilia; order Solirubrobacterales; family 70-9; genus DASUPK01. The sequence goes on from DATIDP010000120.1 coordinate 2,142, forward strand.
CTTCGCCCTGGCGCAGGGCATGGATCCAGACGCGGCCCTTGCGATCGCCGCTCGGGCCGGGGCCGTCTGCCTCACCGGCCGCGGCCCCTACGAGCGCCAGCTCACCGCGGACGCTCTCTGACCACCTCCCTGGGACGCTTGTCATCCCGCAGGCCGAGGTAGCGAGGGTGGCGCAGGCGCCCGTCGCGAGTCCACTCGCTGAAGGCGAATTGCCCGACCAGCTTCGGCTCGATCCAGTGGGTGCCCTTCGGCATGGGGTGGACGTCGCCGAAGGGCGGATCGGGCCGCTCCAGCTTGCGCATCCGCTCGCCGAGGTCTGTCAGCGTCCGCTGGTCGAAGCCGGTGCCGACCTTCCCGGCATAGCTGAGTTCGCCGTCCTCGTAGTAGCCGACCAGCAGGGCGCCGAAGTCGGTGCGCTTGCCCTGGGGTGCGGTGAAGCCGCCGATCACGAGCTCCTGCTCGTGCGAGCACTTGAGCTTCAGCCAGTCGGTTGACCGCTTTCCGATGTAGCGGCTCTCGGCGCGCTTCGCGATCAGCCCCTCCAGCCCGCGGCGGCAGGCGTCTTGGAAGAGCCTCTCCCCGTCCCGGTTTCGGTGCGGGAGGAAGCGGAGGTGGCCCTGGAAGTCGAGGGCGCCCCGCAGCACCCGCTTCCGCGTTCGCACCGGGAGAGCGGTGGTGTCGTAGCCCTCGAGGTGAGGGACGTCGAAGAGGTAGTAGTAGACGGCGATGCCGGTGCGGCGTGCCCGCTCCGGATCGGCGATCCCCAGTCTGCCCTGCAGCCGCGAGAAGCTCGGGATGCCGTCCCTGAAGGCGACGATCTCCCCGTCGACCACGAACTCCGGAGACGCCTCCCGCTCCAGCGCCTCCACGAGCTCGGGGTAGGTGCTGTTGAGCAGCTTGTCGGTGCGGGAGCGGAGTCGGACGCCGTCGGGCGTCCGGTAGGCCAGGCAGCGCTCGCCGTCGAGCTTGCGCTCATAGATCCAGTCGGGATCGGAGAACGGCCGGTCGTGCAGGGTCGCCTTCATCGGCTCCACTCGGCGGGGAGGAGCGCTCCGCCTGAGCCTGCCTCGCTCCTCGTCGCTGAGCAGATCGAGCGCCGAGCGACGCCTGCCTCTGCTCACCTCGCGGCGGCTGCGACCTCGGCGGAGGTCGCGAGCCGGGCGCCGGCCCGCCTCATCTCCTCCAGGGCGCGCTCGCCATCGCCCGGCTCGACCTCGACCGCCCGGATCGCGTCGGTCACCACGGTCGTCTGGAAGCCCTCGCGGCAGGCGTCGATCGCCGAGGCCCGCACGCAGTAGTCGGTCGCGAGCCCGACGACGGCGACCTCGTCGATGTCCCGTTCGTGCAGCAGGTCGGCGAGCTTCGACTTCTCGAACCCCGAGTAGCCCTCGTCATCGCGCTCGACGCCGACGTCGACGATCGCCTCGACCTCGACCTCGCGCATCGCCGGGTGCAGCTCCGCGCCGTGCGTCCCCTGCACGCAGTGCACCGGCCACGGCCCACCCTCGGTCTCGAAGGACGCGTGGTCGGGCGGATGCCAGTCCCGGGTGGCGAAGACGTGCTCGAACTCGCTCGCCAGGCGCTTGACCGGCTCCGCGATCTCATCCCCTCCCGGCACCTCGAGGGCGCCGCCGGAGGTGAAGTCGTTCTGGAAGTCGATGATCAGCAGCGCCCTGGGCATCAGCTCTCCGGCTTCGGGGGCGGGTACTGCGCGCGGACCATCCGGTCCCACATCCGATCGCTGACGAGCCGGCGCAGCCCCATCATCACTCTGGCCGATGGTGTGACCTTGTAGCGGGTGTTCGGGCGGTTCGCCGAGAGGGCCTTGGAGATCTTCTCCGCGACCGCCTCGGGACCGGCGCCGAACCTCGCCATCGGGCCCTGGTACGCCTCGGCGGTCAGCTTGGCAACGGCCGCGTTGAACTTCGCGTAGGGCCCGTGCTCCTCGACCTCGTCGAGGGTGCCCGCGGCGGTCTCGCCGAACTCGGTGACGATCAGGCCCGGCTCGATGATCGCCACGTCGATGCCGAACTCGCGAACCTCGAAGCGGAGGGCGTCGGAGAGCGCCTCGACCGCGTGCTTGGTGGCGTGGTAGACGCCCCCGCCGGGAAAGGTCAGCTTGCCGCCCATCGAGCTCAGGTTCACGATTCGACCGGAGCCCGCCTCGCGCATCCCGGGCAGGACCAGCTGGCACATCCGGATCAGGCCGAAGACGTTGGTCTCGAACTGCCTGCGGACGCTGGACATGGGGATCGTCTCCAGGGCGCCGCTCTGGCTGTAGCCGGCGTTGTTCACCAGCGCGCCGATCGGCCCATCCTTCTCGACCTCGCCGACCGCCGCCTTCATCGAGCTCTCGTCCGTGACGTCGAGCTGGTGGGTCTTCATGCCACGCTCGGCCAGGTCCTGGATCGACTCGGGCCGCCGGGCGGTCGCGTGGACGTTGTAGCCCTCGTCCGCGAGCCGCTCCGCCGTCGCCCGGCCGATTCCGGTCGAGCAACCCGTGATCAGCACCGGCCGTGACTTCTCGATCCCCATCGATCACTCCTTTGGTCGAGGCTCGGGCTCTAACCCTCTCAAAAGGAGGCACCCCGCGCGAGCGCTCGCGTAGGCTGCAGCCTCGATGAGAGCCGTCACCTTCCAGGCGCCGGGCGAGGTCCAGGTCGACGAGGTCGCGGACCCGGAGCTGCTCGCTTCGGACGACGCGATCGTCCGGGTCCAGGCGAGCGGCATCTGCGGCTCGGACCTCCACATCTACCACGGGCGCGTGCAGATCGAGCCCGGATTCGTGATCGGCCATGAGTTCGTCGGCGAGGTGGTGGCCGCCGGCGACGAGGTCAGCCGGGTCGAGGTGGGCGACCGCGTCCTGGGCACCTACGGGACCGCCTGCGGCGAGTGTTTCTTCTGTCAGCGCGAGGAGTTCCACAAGTGCGACGAGGCGCGGGTCTTCGGCCATGGGAAGGCCCTCGGCTCGTTGCGGGGGGCGCAGGCGGAGCTCCTCCTGGTGCCGCACGCGAACCTCACCCTGCGCAAGGTGCCCGACGGTCTCACCGATGACGTCGCCCTCTTCGCCGGCGACGTGATGGGGACGGCGTACCACGCGGTGAACTCGCGTCCGCTGGCCGATGGGGAGACCGCGGCGATCCTCGGGATGGGCCCGGTCGGGCTCTGCGCGGTGCAGGTGGCGAAGGCGGCCGGCGCGTCAGAGGTGATCGCGGTCGACACGGTGGAGGATCGCCTGCGGATGGCCGAGTCCTTCGGTGCGACGGCGGTGCACCTGACCGAGCAGGACGTCCGGGGCGAGGTCAAGGAGCTGACCGAGGGACGCGGGGTCGACCTTGCGGTTGATGCCGTCGGCCATCCGGATGCGCTCGACCTGGTCTTGCGCCTCGCCCGCAAGGCCGGCACCGTCTCAGTGACCGGTGTGTACGCCGAGAAGACGGAGGTGCACATGGGCGTCCTCTGGATCAAGGCGCTGACCCTGACCAGCGGACACGCGAACGTGATCAAGCACGTCGATCCCGTCCTCGAGCTGCTCGCCGCGGGCGATCTCGACCCGGCGCCGCTCGTCACGCACCACATGAGCCTGGACGAGGCGCCCGAGGCCTACCGTGTCTACGACAACAAAGAGGCGCTCAAGATCGTTCTGACGCCCTGAGGTACTCCGCGGGCAGGAGCCCAGCGGGGAAGTCATTGCCGAACTCCGGCACGAGCCGCATCGCGAGGTCGGCCGCCGGACGGTGTTGGGTCATGGCGTCGAGGTCCCGCACCGTGAGCAGTGCGCGCACCGACGTGGCGATCTGGAAGTCCGCCGCGTTCGGCTGCTCCCCTCCGATCACGCCGTTGGCGATCAGCTCATCGACGTGGTCGAGCACCCCGGGAACCTGCGCGACGGCGTTGCCGATCTCGGCGTCGCTGTCGACCTTGTTCGCCATGTAGCGCGCCGACGGAGCGTTGATCCAGGCGGCGAACCTGGGCAGCGGCACCCCGATCTCCCGAGCGATCATCACCCGCGTCTCTGGGCGATGGACCGAGATCCAGCGGACGATCCGGCGCGGCACGTCCTGCAGGACCTCGTCTCCCCACCGCTCCGCCTCCTCCACGGCGCCCCGTTCCTCACCGTCGGCGGGGAAGAGCGGAGGCTCGGGCTTCAGGTCCTCGAGCGCGCGAGAGATCGCTCGCGACTGTTGGAGCCTGCGGCCGTCGATCTTCACCGCCGGCACCGTGGCACCGCGGAAGCCGCGCGTCCGCAGCAGGAGGGGATGAAGACCCGGAAGCAGCCAGATCGGCCGGTAGTCGAGCCCCTTCGACTCGAGCATCAGCCTGACGGAGTGCGAGGGCGGGGAGGGCTTCGTGCCGTAGAGCTCTATCCCCATGACCGGAGCCTATTGTGCGAACCGTGACCGAGAGCCTCAGCGGAAAGCTGCTCATCGCCTCGCCGAGCATGCCCGACTACTTTCACCGGACCGTGATCCTGGTCGTCGAGCACTCCGAGGAGGGTGCCTTCGGACTGGTTCTCAACCGCCCATCGGAGACGACCGTCGGAGAGGCCTCGCCGGAGCTCGCCGAGCTGATCGGGAACGAGCACGTGATCCACGTCGGTGGCCCGGTCCAGCCGAACGCGGTGACCGCCGTGGGCGACCACTCCGATCCGACCGCGGCGACCAAGCTGATCGTCGGCTCCGTGGGCATGGTCGATCTCGACGATCCGCCCGATGTCAACAGGCTGCGCGTCTACGTCGGCTACGCGGGATGGGCGGGGGGCCAGCTCGACGGTGAGCTCGACCAGGAGTCCTGGATCGTCGAGGAGGCACATCCCGACGATCCGTTCCGCGACGGCGATCTCTGGTCCGCGGTGCTGGCGCGGAAGGGCGGCGAGTTCGCGCTGCTGGCCCGGATGCCGCCGGACCCGTCCGTCAACTAGGCGGGTCGCCCGCCTCGTAGGCCACCTGAACGTGGTCGCGAGCGACGGCGACGAAGGGCCGCTGTCGGGGCGGCTCGCCATTGCGGCAGGTGACCGTCGCGTTCACGAGCGCGATGAAGCGCACCCCGTCGCGGTTCAGCAGGTCCGAGAGGCGTCCGTGGAAACCCTCTGCGGGAAGCGTTACCTCGCCGATGATGCTGTACCGCTCCGTCTCAACCACGATCCGCTCTCGCCTGACTCCGGCGCTCATGCGTGAGCTATCGGGCCGATCGCCCCGCACCTTGAGCGGGGATAGGAATCAGTCCAGGAGCCCGGCGGCGCCCCTGACAGTCAGGTAGACCGCAGCCGCCGCGCAGAGCCCGACCGCGATCTGCCGCGTGTGCGAGCCGAGCCAGTCGTGGATGCGCTTGACGAGAGCCTCCGTCCGCTCGGGGGCGACGCCGTAGCCGATCAGCGGGATCTCGGCCCAGGCGAACATGATCACGTTGTAGGTGACGAGCTGGAAGAGATCCTTGGCCGTGCTCTGGTCGGCGGCCGCAATCTCCTTCAGCGCGACTAGGTAGAGAGCGCCCGGCAGGTTGAGCGCCATCCCGACCACGAAGGTCAGGACGATCGACTGACGCGCCAGTACGCGGTCCGACCATGGCTCCTTGCTCGCCTCGGCACGCTTCGCCCGCCTCCGCTCTCGCCGCTCGATCAGCCGCCGGTCCCGGCCGGTGAGCAGCGCATAGAGCAAGGCGAGGAGAAGCAGTCCGATCGCGAGGTCGACGGCGGGATTGATGGCGCGGCCGCCGCTGCCGTTCAACACGTGGCCGGAGCTCAGGCCACCGACGATGACCAGGCCGATCGTGAGGCTGGTCAGCATCGCCCCGGCGAGGTAGGCCGCGAGCAGGCGTCGCGGGTTCGGCTGGGTGAGGATCAGGATCACCACCGCGAGCAGGGTCGGGTACACCGCCGAGCCGAGAGCCAAAGGCAGCAGCCGCAGCACGGCTGGCAGACTAGGGTGCAAGTGGATGGCCGCGCTCGATGAAGTACCCGTCACCGCGATGTCGCCGGAGCGCTTTCGCTCCCTCCTCGGCGATCGCTACGAGGAGGTGGAGGAGGGCATCATCACCGCGCAGGAGATCCTCAAGGGCCGAGTCGTGTGGCACGTCAACTCGACTGGCCGCGGCGGCGGTGTGGCCGAGCTGCTCCATTCACTGCTCGCGTATGCACGCGGCGCAGGGGCCGACGTCCGCTGGCTGACGATCTCCGGCAATCCGGACTTCTTTCGGGTGACCAAGCGGATCCACAACCACCTGCACGGATTCGACGGCGACGGCGGGCCGCTCGGGCGGGCCGAGCGCAAGGTCTACGACGCGGCCCTGGCGGAGGCCGCCGACGAGCTCGTCGAGATCGTCGAGCCCGGCGACGTCGTCTACATCCACGATCCGCAGCCAGCCGGTCTCGTCCCACACGTGGTGGCCTCCGACGTCAGGGTGATCTGGCGCTGCCACATCGGAGTGGACCGGCCCGGAGAGCTCACCCGGGCAGCCTGGGACCTCCTGCGGCCGTACGTGGAGGACGCCGACGCCTATGTCTTCTCGCGCGAGCGCTTCATCTGGGAGGGGCTCGACCGCGACCGGGTCTGGATCGTCCCACCCTCGATCGATGTGTTCTCGCCGAAGAATCAGGACCTCGATCAAGATGCGGTCAGGTCGATCCTCGCGGTGACGGGAGTCGGTGCCGGCGACCACGTCAGCCACGCTCTCTTCAACCGCATCGATGGAAGCGAGACGCGCGTCGGACGCCATGCCGATCTGATCCAGGACGGGCCCGTCCCCGACGGCTCTTCCCTGGTCAGCCAGATCTCACGCTGGGATCGGCTCAAGGATCCGGTCGGGGTCCTGCGCTGCTTCGCGGAGTACGCGAGGTCCGACGGCGCACATCTGCTTCTGGCTGGTCCGTCGGTGGCCGGCGTCTCCGACGATCCCGAGGGGGCCGAAGTGCTCGCTGAGGTCGACGCTCGGCGTCAGGAGCTGCCTGCCGAGAAGCGGGCCCGGGTACATCTCGCATCGTTGCCGGTGGACGACGTCGAGGAGAACGCCGCGATGGTGAATGCGATCCAGCGGCGCTCGGATGTGGTCCTGCAGAAAAGTCTCGCGGAGGGCTTCGGGCTCACGGTCGCCGAGGCGATGTGGAAGGCGAGGCCGGTGGTCGCGAGCCGGGTGGGCGGGATCCAGGATCAGATCGTTGACGGCGTCTCGGGTGTTCTGATTGACGATCCCACCGACCTCGAGGCGGTGGCCAGCGCCGTGGACGGCTTCATCTCCGACCCAGCGCGGGCGGCAGAGGTGGGGACTGCGGCGCGCCAGCGCGTGGTCGACGAGTTCCTCAACGTCCGGAGCCTGCTGCAGTACCTGCACCTGCTCCAGAGCCTGTTCGCCCGCGAGTCCGGCTAACCCTCGCGGCTCTCGCTCCAGCCCTGGAAGACGGCGAGCAGCTCGTCGCGGACCTCGGGCTCGATGTCGTCCTCGGTGAGGTGCCCGGTCGCCTCGATCGTCTCGCGCATCTGCTCGACGTAGGTGGTGCAGTGGTCGCAGTCGCGGATGTGCGCCTCGAACCGCCGTCGGTCGCGGCGCGAGAGGGCACCCTCGAAGTAGGCGGTGACGAGCTCGACGAGCTCCTGACAGGGCATCTCGCCGACGAACAGCCTCACCGCGTCACCCCGGCGATCTCCGGGTCCATGTACCGCTCGAGCGCGGCTCGCACCTTCGAGCGAGCACGATGGAGGAGCACCCGCTGGTTGCCGTCGGTTATGCCGAGGACGTCGGAGACCTCCAGTGGCGTCCAGCCGTCGACGTCGCGCAGCAGGATGACCTCCCGCTGAGCCTCGGGAAGCTGGTCGATCGCCATCTCGATCACCGTGAGGGCCTCCCTCTCGAGCAGCCGTTCCTCGGGCCAGCCGACGGGCGGGGCCGCCCATGCCCCGGGGTGGGAAGAGTCCGGCCCGAGGAAGCGGTCGGGATCGACCGACGGCTCGTCGCCCTCCTCCCCATGGCCGGCGAGCGACGAGAAGGGCACCATCCGCCCGTCCCGCTGGCCGCGGGTCTTGGCGCGGTTGGTGAGGATGCGGAAGAGCCAGGTCTTCAGGCTCGAGCGCTCCTCGAAGCGGTCGATGCCGTTGAGCACCGCGAGCCAGGTCTCCTGCACGACCTCCTCCGCGGTCGCGCGGTCCCGGACGTACATCTGCGCCACTCGCAGCATCGTCGTCCCGTAGCGGTCGATCAATTCGACGAAGGCGGCCTCGTCACCCTCGCGAAGTCGCTGAACCAGTTCATGGTCTTCGGTCATCCGGCGGCTCGGACGGTTACAGGTTTCGCGGGTCCCCGGGCTTAGATTCGGCAAAGGTCGCGGCGAGACCCTCGCGTCATGGCCCGCGCTGGTGCGCGTGACCCGTTGCGCCTGGCGATTCTGCTCGTCTCGATCGCCGGGCTGATCGTGCTCGGGATCAAGACCGCCGGCGGAACGGACGGCGCCTCCGCCACGCAGCGGGCAGCTGCGCGGGACCGCCGCCCCGGCAAGGTGGTCGCGATCGCCGCCCGCCGGGCCCTCCCGCTCGGCGTTCGGCGCCAGATTGCGGGACCCGCCACTCCCGGCGTGGCGACCGTCAGGACCTCCCGCGCCACCTATCTGCTCGGGGGGACTCGGCGCACGGCGAAGGGGGCGCGGGTTCCCGTCGCCTCGGTCCTGCGAGCGACCGGTCACGGCCGAGCCGAGCGGGTCGCGAAGCTGCCCGTCGCCGTGACCGGCGCCTCCGGCGCGGCGGTGGGCGACAAGATCTTCGCGCTGGGCGGGCGGCTCTCCGGGGGGAGGGCGAGCGACCTGATCCAGGAGTACGACGTCGCCACCGAGCGCTCGGTGATCGCCGCGAAGCTGCCGGCGCCCGTCATGGACACCGCGGCCCTCACCCTCGACGGGTTCGTCTACCTCGTCGGGGGCCTCGTGGATGGCTCACCGACTCGCGCGATCGTGCGCTTCGATCCGCTGCGTGGAACCGCGGTGGTGGCCGGCGGCTTGCCCGTTCCCGCAAGCGGTGGGATCCCGGCTGCGTCCCGGCGGCACCGGGGCTACCTGGTCCGCGCCGCGGTCCCGGGCGCCGCGCCGCTCAACTTCGAGATCACGGTCGGCAAGCACGGAAGGCACTGACGGCGCAGGGCCGCCGCGATCAGGCGGTCGAGCCGCTGACCCGGCTCTCTGCGGCGGCGCCGACGGCGGCCTCCACGGTCGCGGCGAGCGCGGGGGCGACCATGGCGACCACCTGCTCACGATCGACGCCGCCCGCCAGCGCGCTCTCGACGACGGTCTCCACGTAGGCGAGGAAGCCATCGAGCGCGATGTGCACGATCCGCGGCGGTTTCGGGTTGCCGAGCTGGTTGAGAGCGATGCTCGAGATGACCCGGTCTCGGTATCGCGACGCGATCTCCATCAGGCCGGGATCGACCAGGCCCCGACTCTGCCGGTAGAGCACCCATGCATCGGTGGGCTTGGCGGCATGCTCCATCATCCGATTGAGGTTGGTGGCGAGCCGCTCGGGGAGAGGAATCCCCGGGTCGGTGACCCATTCGCTGGAGAGCACCTCGCCGGCCCGATGGACCGCGGCCTCGAGCAGCTCCTGGCGCCCCCCGGGGAAGTAGTGGTAGACGAGGTTGCGGGTGACTCCCGCCTGCTTCGACACCGCCTCGAAGGCGAGTCGTTCGTACCCATCGCGCGCAGCGACCGTGAGTGCGGCGTCGATCAGCTGCTCACGCCTCTGTGCGGGCGGCAGCCTCCGAGGTGCGGAACCTATCTCCATGCACTCGGGACGTTACAAGGGTATTTACGCCTTGCCCAACTTGGGCAGCCGGTGCAATAGGCTCCCGACGCGCGCGGCGCGAGATGGGCGCGGTTGGGATCGAACCAACGACCTCTCCCGTGTGAGGGGAGCGCTCTCCCGCTGAGCTACGCGCCCGGGGGGAAGGTGATGATAGGCCGGAGTCGGCTCAGGCCGAGGCCGGGGTAGCGGGCGTCTTCGTCTGCATCTCGGGATCGCCCTCGACCTTCAGGTCAGGGAGCGCCCGGTCGAGCCAGCGCGGCAAGAACCAGTTCCGCTCGCCGGTCAGCTCCAGGATGCCGGGCATGATCAGCAGCACGACCAGCGCGTCGATCGCGACGGCGACCGCGAGCCCGACCCCGAACTGCTTGACGACCGGGTCGCCGTTGAGCACGAAGCTGAAGAAGACGGCGAACATGATCGTCGCCGCAGCTGCGATTACCCGCCCGGCGTTCACCAGCCCCGCTCTCACCGCCTCGCTGTTGTCCGCGCCGCCCTGGTGTCGCTCGGTGATCCGGGAGACCAGGAACACCTGGTAGTCCATCGACAGGCCGAAGAGGATCGCGAACATCATCAGCGGCACGTAGCTGACCACCGGCATCTCGTGGTCCACGCCGATCAGCGATAGCGCAAACCCCTTCTCGAAGACGGCGGTCAGGACCCCGTAGGCGGCGCCGACCGCGAGCAGGTTGACGAGAGCCGAGATCAGCGGTACGAGCACGGTGCGGAACGCGAGGGTGAGCAGCAAAAAGCTGAGCAAGACCACGATCCCGATCACCAGGAAGAGCTTGTCGCTGATCTTGGTCGCCAGGTCGATGTAGCTCGCCGTCGTTCCGCCGACGTAGGCAGTCAGCCCGGTCCCCTTGGTCGCACCGGGAATCGTCTTGTCGCGCAGATGGTTGACCAGGTCCTGGGTCGCGTAGGCGGAGGGGGAGGTCTTGGGGGTGACCGAGAAGACGGCGGCGTTCCCGCTCTTGTCCGTCACGGCGGGCGAGACCGATTGGACGTTGTTGTCCTTGGAGATGTCCTGCTGCAGCGTGACCAGCCGGGGGTCACCCGCCGGGGTGGTGGCGATCTGCGGCGGGACGCCCTGCTGTTCTTCGCTCTGCGCGTCCTGCGGCGAGGGCGCGGCCAGGGGTTGGCCCGTGACCTTCACCGCGATCAGCAGCGGGCCGTTGGTGCCCACGCCGAAGCCCTTCGTGAGCGCGTCGTATGCCTGACGCTCCGTGGTGTCAGTGGGCAGCTGGCCGTAGTCCTCCGCCCCCAGGCGCATATCGAGGGCGGGAATCGCGATCAGCCCAAGGGCGACGATCCCGATCACGGAGGCGACGATCGGGTGGCTGCGGATCGCCCCGGCCCACCTTGCCCAGCCACCGGGGTGGTCGGCGTCGTGCTTGCGCTCGCCAAGGCGGAACGGCAGCTTCAGGATGCGCCTGCCCAGCAGGCCGAGGATCGCCGGCAGGAACGTGATCGCGGCGATCACGGCGATGGCGACGACGATCGCGGTCGTGTAGCCGAGCTCGCGGACCAGGGGGATACCGCTGAAGTAGAGGCAGAGCAGGGCGACGATCACGGTGCACCCCGCGAACACGACAGCGGACCCAGACGTTCCGACGGAGCGGCCGATCGATTCGTTCGGCTCCACCCCCTCCTGCAGGAACCGTAAGTGCCTGCTGATGATGAACAGGGAATAGTCCGTCCCCACCGCCAGCCCCAACATGATCCCCAGCGTCGGCGCGATGGACGGGACGTCGAAGGCGTGTCCCGCCAGGCCGATTACAGCCAGGCTGGAGGCCAGGGCGACGACCGCGGTCGTGATTGGAAGCGGCGCCGCGACGAAGGTCCGGAAGGCGAACACCAGGATGATCAGCGCGGCGAGCACCCCGATCGCCTCGCTCAACCCGGTGCTGGGGCTGGAGAGCTGTTGTCCGAGGTAGCCCCCAGCCGAGACCTTGATCCCCGCGTTTCGGGCCGGCTCCGCCGCGTCGAGAACGCTGTTGGCCTCGTCGTCGTCGAGGTCTCCCGACGAGACCTTCAGCGCCAGATTGATGTACGCGATCTTGCCGTCCTTGGTGATCTGGTCCGCCCCCTGCTGGGAGAACGGGCTCACCACCGACTGCACGTACTGGTTCTGCGACAGCGACTTGACCGTGTCGTTGACCGCCTGCGCGTTCTGCCCCTGCGCCAGGGAGGTGTCCGACTGCAGGACGATCGGGACGCTGCCGTTGGCCTGGGCCGGCAGGTACTTATCCAGCAGGTCGGTGGCCGACTGGGAGCCCGTCCCGGGGAGCGTCACGTCGTCGTTCTCCGGTCTGCCGACTGAGTTCGCGACGACCACCAGACCGATGGCGATCACGACCCAGACAGCTACGACCCAGGGGGCCCGTCGTGCAGCGAACGCACCGATCTTGCGCATGAGGGCACTCATCGCCGACCTTCTCCGTTCATCGCTGTTCTCGCTTGGGGGGCCGCCACGACCGGCGCGCCCGAGCTTGGCTCCACAGGCGGGTTTGGCCCTCTGCTGTCTTCCGACAGGGAACCCGAACAGGCCCTATGGAAGCCTTATGGAAGCCTGCGGGAGGCTACCAAGCGGAACCTGACCAAGAACCCCCCTCTCCCCGGCAGTTGGTCAGTTGCCGTTGGCTCGGCAGCAAGCTGCGGCTTCATCAACCCCAGTCGATTACTGCCCAAGGCTCTTCCGAACCTCAGCAAGTCCCTCTAGGTATGCGTGCATCAGCAGGGCGGGACGGTTGTGCATCGTCTCGGCCCAACGATTCATCTTCTCTGCATCCGTGACTTTCTCGCCGCGCTTCTGGCGCTCTTCCTCTTGCTGATCCTGTCGCTCGCGCTTCTCCCGGTCACGCGCCTGTCGTGAACGGTGACGCGCAGGGAGCGTAGCCTGCGCTATCCATCTGGCACTTCAAGCGTGTTCCGGTGCCCGAGAAGCCGAAGGTCGGTGTGTCGTCGTTCGTGGACCCGGTTGGGCCAGAGTTGATTGTGGTGTCAGGGGGCGATAAGACCTGGATCGTCGCCGCAATCGCATCCCTAGCGCCTTGGCTATTGACCACGCTCAACCGACAATGTGGCCGCCCGGAGTGGCAAACGCGGGTGAGGCGGTCGTGGCCGTCCCATCGTCACATGGCTCTAAGGCCGACCGTGAAGCAGTTCGGAGTCGGTCTCGCCGTGGGAGTGGCCCTCGCCGGAATGACCGTGATGCTCCTGGCGCCGGCGCTGCTGGTGCTCGTCGGCGAGCGCGGCACCTGGTGGGTCCCGCAATGGGCCCAGCGCGTCGTCCCGCACATCGACATCGAGGGCGCGACCATGGACAGGAGTGGTGGATCGGCGCAGGAACGGAAGGACCCCCCTGCGCCGCCGGAAGACCCCCCTGCGCCGCGCAAGGATTCGATGCAATTTTGACTCCCAGACGCGCCGAGAACCCTCCGCTCGATCGAGAGCATCTGGCAAGCGACCCGATCGAGCAGTTCGCCGCCTGGTTCGGCGAGGCACAGGAGGCCGTGCCGCTGCCGGAGGCGATGGCGCTCGCCACCGTCGACGAGGACGGGGCCCCCGATGCCCGCATGGTGCTGCTCAAGGGCTTCGGTCCCGACGGCTTTCGCTTCTTCACCAACTACGAGAGCGCGAAGGGGGGACAGCTGGAGGCGACCCCGCGGGCGGCGCTGATCCTCTACTGGCGCGAGCTTGACCGTCAGGTGCGGGTGAGGGGGGAGGTTGAGCGGCTCTCGGCGGACAACTCCGACGCCTACTTCGCGAGCCGCCCGCGCGATAGCCAGATCGCCGCCGCGGTTTCGCCGCAGAGCAAGCCGATCGAGCGCGAGGACCTCGACCGCCGCTACGTGGAGCTCGCCATGGAGCTCGGCGACTCCAATCCGGAGAGGCCGGCGCACTGGGGCGGCTACCTGCTTCGCCCCGAGGTGATCGAGTTCTGGCAGGGTCGCGACAGCCGCATGCACGACCGCTTCCGCTACACGCGCGGGTCCCGCGGCGCCTGGAGCATCGAGCGGCTGGCGCCCTGAACCGCCCATCGAGCGTCGAGCCCTGATTTGGCGCGTTAGTACCGCTCTGGGTGACTAAGGCGCCAACTCGTCGAGCCGGCGCTCCAGGAACCGGCGCTCGACCGGGTTCGTGGCCAACTCGAGCGCTCTTTCGTAGGCCTTGATTGCCGCGCCCATTCGACCGGCCCTGCGGAGCAGATCCGCCCGCGCCGACCAGTACGGCTGGTAGCCGGCGAGCTCGTCGGCGAGTCCCGGGTCGTCGATCAATGCGAGCCCAGCCTCGGGCCCCTCCGCCATCGCCACCGCCGCCGCCCGATTGAGCTCGATCACCGGCGAACGCTGCGCCCGCACGAGCAGCTCGTACAGCGACGCGATCCGCTGCCAGTCGGTATCCGCCGGGCTCTTCGCGCGAGCGTGCTCGGCGGCGATCGCCGCCTGCAGGGCGTAGGGCCCCGGCGGGCCGAGCCGCGAGGCCCGCTCCAGCACTCCGAGGCCCGTCTCTATCTCCCGCCCGTCCCAGAGCGAACGGTCCTGGTCCTCGAGCAGGACCAGCTCGCCGGCCTCGTCGACCCGTGCCTCTCGCCGGGAGTCCTGAAGCAGCATCAGCGCGAGCAAGCCGAGCGCCTCGGCCTCGTCCGGCATCAGGCGGGCGAGGGTTCCCGCGAGCCGGATCGCCTCACCGGCGAGCTCGCGCCGGACCAGCGCCTCGTCGGAAGTGGCCAGATATCCCTCGTTGAAGATCAGATAGAGGGAGGCGAGGACCGACTGGAGCCGGTCCGGCAGATCGTGGTCGGCCGGGACCTCGTACGGGATCCTGGCCGCCTTGATCTTGCGCTTGGCGCGGACCAGCCGCTGGGCCATGGCCGGTTCGCTGACCAGGAAGGCCCGGGCGATCTCCGGTGTGGCGAGTCCTCCGAGCGTCCGCAGGGTGAGCGCCACCCGCGCCTCCGGAGCGAGCGCCGGGTGGCAGCAGGTGAAGATCAGCCGCAGCCGGTCGTCGGGGATCACCGGTGGTTCCTCGGCCTCGTCGGACTCGATCGGCGGAGGCTCGAGCGACCGCAGCTCCTCGAGCTTCTCGGCGCCGCGGCGCTCGCGCCGCAACCGGTCGATCGCCTTGTTCCTCCCGGTGGTCGTGATCCAGGCCCCGGGGTTGTGCGGGATGCCTCGCTCCGGCCACAGCTGCATGGCGACCAGGAATGCCTCCTGAACGGCGTCCTCGGCGAGGTCGAAGTCGCCGAGGACACGGATCAGCGAGGCGATCGCCCGTCCCGACTCGTGCCGGAAGAGACGATCGACCAGCTCCGGCGAAGCCTCGGTCAGGCGGCCGCTTCCTCGACCAGGTTCCCGGCCTCGTCGAAGACCATCACCGGCCGGATCTCGACCGAGCCGATCTGCGCACCCGGGATCTTGGCGGCCCACCCGATCGCTTCGTCCAGGTCCTTGCAGTCGAGGACGTAGAAGCCGCCGAGCTGCTCCTTGGTCTCGGCGAAGGGCCCGTCGGTGACGGAGCGCTCGCCGTTGCGGACCTGGACGGTGGTCGCGGTCGGGGTCGGGTAGAGGCCCTCGCCGGCGAGCAGCACTCCCTTCTCCTGCATCTCCTGGGTCAGGGCGCCGTAGGCCTGGGCCATCGCGTTGCGGTCCTCCTCGCTCGCGGCCTCGCGGCCTGCCTCGTCCACGTAGATCGTGAATGCGTACTTCATGGTTGAGCTCCTTCGGTCGGGCGGCGCGGTATCGCCGCAGTCCACCCTAACGACGAACCGCCGCGGGCCAGATCGACAGCCGCCCGACCGATCAGGGACCGGTTGCGCGGAAACGCTGAACCACCAGCCGCCCCCCGTCAGGGGCGACGGTCACGTTGTTGTCCGGGGCGGTCCCGAGCGTCTGAAGCTGCTGGGCGGACGCCACCAGGTTCAGGTACTTCGTGCCGCTGACGCCGGACGGAACCGTCCAGGCGGCCGAGTCGTTGATCGGCAGGCTCGCCATGTACGGGTTCACCTCGGTGAAGTGATCCGGATCCAGGGATGTGCCCGTGGTGCTCGCCGGGCCGTCCGCGAGCACGAACATCGTATGGATGGCCGCGCGGTGGTAGCTCGTGTCCACCTCGATCTCGCCGATCGTCTCTATCAGCTGGCCGGGGGCGACCTTGGTGAGCGGCAGCGAGTACACGACTGCCGGTGTGCCCAGGACCGAATCCAGCGCGTTCGTCCGCTCGGAGCTGTCGCCGCTGTTGTAGGTGTCGGCCACCACCTTCGCCTTCACCTCCGTTCGGTAGCGCATCACGTGCATGAAGCTCTGGGGTTGGGATAACTGAACGCGGATCCCGTTTCCGTAGAGCTCGCAGGCGGAGTTGCCGAGGGTCCAGGCGCGGAGCACCACGTACATCTGGCTTGTGTAGTCCTGGGTCAGCTTGTAGGTGGCCGAGCTCGGGACCACACCCTGTTCGAGGGTCTTGATCTGCCGTTGTCCCCGACCGGTGAAGTTCTGGCCTCCCTCGCTGCCCAGCGCCACCGCTCCGCTCAGCGAAGTGGGGCTGGGCGAGAGGTACAGCTGCGTCGCCACCATCACGTTGCAGGACGTGTTGCTTCGGACCACGTTCCTCGCGTCGACCTGCAGCGCCGATTGAGCGGTGAGGATGTCGCCCTTCTTCAGCGCGGCGACCGGCCTCGCCATGGCGGCGATCAACTGGGGCGGCTGGCCGGCGTATGTGATCGGCGCGTCGGATGGTGAGGCCTCGGGCACGCTCTGGCCGTCGAACGACTGGACCGAGAACGGCACGGCTCCAGCCGGCGCGGCGCTCGAGCTGGCGTCGCGAAGGACGCTCAGGTGGCCGCGGTCGTAGTAGACGTCCACGCCGCAGTCCCGAGGCTGCTGCGGGTTGGGGAGAGATGAGCGTGGGAAGGTCCAGCACTGCGTCAGGCTCTCGGGGCTGTAGGCCCACATCACCAGGTTCAGGTAGCGCCCGCTGTAGTTCTGAGTTGCCCTGAACGTCCCTGACTTCTCGAACGTCCAGTGATGGACCTGAGGTGTGACCGTGGTTGCCTCCGACTCGCCGACTTCGATTCCAGTGGTCGCCGTCGGAGAGGTGGCGATGATCAGCTGCGCCGCAACGCCGGCGTCGTGGTAGACGTTGTTCCCGTCGACATCCTTGGTGACGAGGTCGTTGGTGACCTCGACCTCAGAGAGCGCCTTGACGGTCTCACCGGACTTGACGGTCCCGAGAGGGACGGAGCGGACCGTGAACTTCTGATTCTGGAGTCGCAGGAGGGTCGCCGGCTGCGGCTGCCCGTTGATGGTGTCGGTGGCGTTCGAGTACATCGAGGAGGACCTCGCGTACCCGAGGTACTCCGCGCTCTCGGCGCTGGCCGCGCTTGGAAGGGCGAGCACCGCCAGAACGGCCACCAGGGCCGCCGGCCTCCCCCTCGGATAGGTCTGAGAAGGACCGAGCCGAGTCAGGGGTCGATCGTTTCACCTCTGGTTCCTCCGGGTCAACCGGGGAAACTACGCAGCGGAGTTGCCGAGCACGCGCAGGACCTCGGCGAGCGAGGTGACGCCCTGGCGGACCTTCTCGAAGCCGTCATCGCGGAGGCGATGCATGCCAGCCGCCACGGCCGCCGCCTCAATCTCGCTGTTCGAGGCCTTGCCGAGCATCATCGAGCGGATATCGTCATTCACGATCAGCACCTCGTAGAGTCCGATGCGCCCGGCGAACCCGGTGGCATTGCAGGTGACGCAGCCGACGGGCTCGTAGATCTCCGCTCCGCCCTGCTCGATGCCCAGCGCCCGCAGCTCGGGGTCGCTCAGCTCTGCCGGCTTCTTGCAGGCATCGCACAGCCGGCGGGCCAGCCGCTGGGCGACGATGCACTCCATCGCCGATGCGATCAGGAAGGGCTCGACGCCCATGTCGACGAGACGAGCGGCCGCGAGGGCGGCATGGTTGGCGTGCAGTGTGGAGAGCACCAGATGGCCGGTGAGCGCTGCCTCCATCGCGATCTGGGCGGTCTCGCGGTCGCGGATCTCGCCGACCATCAGGGTGTCCGGATCCGAGCGGACCATCGAGCGGAGGCCGGAGGCGAAGGTGAGGCCGGCGGTCGGGTTGACGTGGATCTGCTTGATCCCCTCGATCTCGTACTCGACCGGGTCCTCGATCGAGATCAGGGTCTTCTCGGGCGTATTGACCGCGTTCAGGAGCGCGTAGAGCGTGGTCGTCTTGCCCGCCCCGGTCGGGCCCGTGGCGAGGGCGGCGCCCTGGGTACCTGCGACGGCGCGCAGGATCAGCTCGCGATCCTGGGGGCGCATTCCGAGCGTCCCGAGGTCGAGCAGGACGCGGTCCTTGTCGAGGATGCGCATTACCACCGACTCCCCGCGGATCACGGGGAGCGTGGAGATGCGGATGTCGACCTGGCGGCCGTCGACGACCAGCGCGACGCGGCCGTCCTGGGGCGCTCGGCGCTCCGCGATGTCGAGCTCGGCCATGATCTTGATCCGGGAGATGAGACCCGGGATCAGGCTCTTCGGGACCTCGGTCGAGTCGATCATCACGCCGTCCACCCGATAGCGAATCTGCATCGCTCCCTTGTGAGGGTCGAAGTGGATGTCCGAGGCGCCGCGGTTGACGGCGTCTGCGATCACGGAATGGACGAGCTTGACGACCGGGGCCTGCTCCGCCGAGGCGCGCAGCTCGAGCAGCTCGCCGCCGATCTGCTCGGCATCGGCTTCCTCCTCGCCGAGTGTCTCTACCGATCCGCTCAACTTCGAGAGCCGGTTGATCAGCGCCTCGATGCCCTCCGGAGTGGCGATCGCGCGGCGCACCTCGTATCCGGTTGCCATCGCGATGTCGTCGGCCCCCAGAACATTCGCGGGGTCGGCGGTGGCGACGAGCAGAGAGCCGTCCTTGAGGAAGGCGATCGGGATTGCGCGGTAGCGGCGCGCCTCAGCGGCCTCGATCAGGTTCGCCGCAGCCTGGTCGACCTCGAACTGGTTGAGATCAACATAGTCGAGCGAGTTCCGCTCGGCTAGCATCCGGGCGAGCTGGGCGGAGTCGATCAGCCCGCTCTCGATCAGAAGCGCGCCGACGGGGACGTGCGCCTCGCGCTCCTTGGCCATCACCTGCTCCACCAGCTCGCGATCGACGAAGCCGAGCTCCACGGCGACGTCGCCGAGGCGGCGGCGCGGGTCCCTGTTGCCCGATGGCGAGGTCAGGCCGGGAAGCGGCTTGCGTGAGGCGGACGCGCTCGAGGCGGGCCCATTCGAGGCAGCCGTGTCGGTCGTGCCGGTCACCTCGCCTATATCGGCCGCTACGGCACAAGAATCAAGTCGGCTTCTCCGTTTCGGCGGTTTCTCGCCGAGGGGCGGAGGCGTAGGGTGACGCCCGACCATGGCTGAGGACGGCAAGACGATCGTCTTCTTTCCGGAGGGGGCGTTCGGCCCCACCAACAATTGCGTCGGCATCGGCGAGGTGCTGCGCCAGCGCGGCCATCGCGTGATCTTCGTCGTCGAGGAGTCCTTCGCCGGGACGCTCGAGGAGAAGGGCTTCGAGGAGCGCCTGATGCGGCTCGCCCCACCACCGGAGGTACCCGAGGAGCCAGGGCAGTTCTGGAAGGACTTCATCCGCGACACGGCTCCGGTCTTCCGCAAGTCCACCTTCGACCAGCTCGAGGAGTTCATGGCGCCGACGTGGCAGGCGCTCTTGGATGGCGCTCGTTACGTCGACGAGCGCCTGGTCGAGATCTTCGCGGAGGTCCAGCCCGACGCGATCGTGGAGGACAACGTCTGCGCCTTTCCCGCGATCCCCGCGAGCGGCAGGCCGTGGGTGCGGATCGTCTCCTGCAACCCCCTCGAGCTCAGGGACCCGGAGCTGCCGCCTCCGTACACCGGGCTCCCGATCGAAGACCGCTCCGCGTGGGAGGACTACCGCGCCGAGTACCGTCGCGCCATCGACGAGATGCAGGCGGACTTCAGCCAGTTCTGCCAGGAGCGGGGCGCCCCGCCGCTTCCGGACGGCGAGATGATCCACACCTCGGACTGGCTCAACCTCTACCTCTATCCGCGCGAGGTCGACTATCCGCGCTCGCAGCCGCTCGAGGACAGCTGGCACAACCTCGAGTCGAGCGTTCGCACCACCGACGCGGAGTGGAGCGTTCCGCCCGAGCTCGCCGGCGGGGAGGGATCGCTGGTCTACGTCAGCCTCGGATCCCTCGGGTCCGGCGACGTGCCGTTGATGAAGAACCTGGTCGCGGCCCTGGCCGACACCCCGCATCGCTACGTCGTCTCGAAGGGACCCCAGCACATCGAGTACGAGCTCGCCGAGAACATGGTGGGGGAGGAGTTCCTGCCGCAGGTCTCGGTTCTGCCGCAGGTCGATCTGGTGATCACCCACGGAGGCAACAACACGACCACCGAGAGCCTGCACTTCGGCAAGCCGATGATCCTGTTGCCGATCTTCTGGGACCAGCACGACAACGCCCAGCGGATGGACGAGACCGGTTTCGGGGTCCGGCTGCCCACCTACTCCTTCGGCGAGGGCGATCTGCCGGCAGCGATCGACCGC
Organism: Solirubrobacterales bacterium; assembly: GCA_035456265.1. Classification (GTDB taxonomy): domain Bacteria; phylum Actinomycetota; class Thermoleophilia; order Solirubrobacterales; family 70-9; genus DASUPK01. The sequence goes on from DATIDP010000120.1 coordinate 22,475, forward strand.
CTGCTCGCCGACTCCGAGTTGGCGACGCGTCTGGCCGGCGTCTCGAAACGGCTGCAGGCGAGTCCCGGCAACGTTCTCGCCGCCGACCTGATCGAGCGCTTGGCGACCACGGCGGCGCCCGTCACCGGCCGCTGACCGGAGGGACGCTCAGCCGCTAACCTCACCCGCGGACCGTGCTAGGCGGGGAATTAGCGGTGCCCTGTAATCCGCAACCCGCTCAAGCGGAGCTGAATTCCCTGACGAGGGGCCGGCCCTTGGGGCCAGTGCCGCCGCAGGCGGCGATGACGGCCAGGTCCTGCGCAATGTCGGCCTGCGAACCAGGTCAGGTCCGGAAGGAAGCAGCCTTAAGCGGTAGCCGACAGGTGATGCAGGCAAGCCTGGCCCGAGCCAAAAGCGGCGGACACGCCCGGGAGCCTCGTCTCGAGGACGGGTGCACGGTCCATCTTCACTTCGGCGGCAGCGAGGCTGCGTAGCCGGCGCCGGCCTCGACCCATTCGCCGAGGCCCTCGTCATCGCTGGTCCCCTCGGGGGAGACGAAGACCCAGCCCTTCATGGGGCGGCCGGTGAAGTCGAACTCGCGTACCCCGTCCTCAGCCAGCGCCTTCTCGGCGTCCTCGGGATCCAGCCGGACGATCAGGTCCTCCTGGATCACCCCGACCGCCATGTTCCCCGCGATCGTGAAGCCCACGCCGCCGAACATCCTCAGCTCCTTGACGGCGCCGCGCGGTGAGAGCAGCTCGCGAACGCGCTCTGCGAGGTCTTCGTCGTAGGCCATCAGGGGTCAGCCTAGGCGACGGATAGACTCGATCCGTGGCCGAATCAGCCTCCCTCTACCGCCGTCACCGCCCCCAGAGCTTCGGGGAGGTCGTCGGCCAGGAGCACATCGTGCGCACGCTCTCCAACGCGGTTGAGAAGAACCGCGTCCATCACGCCTACCTCTTCGTCGGCTCGCGCGGCACCGGGAAGACCTCGATGGCGAAGATCCTCGCCCGGTCCCTCAACTGCGTGCGGGGACCGACCCTGACCCCGTGCGGCGAATGCGAGCCCTGCCAGACGATCGCCGCCGGCACGTCGCTCGACGTGATCGAGATGGACGCGGCCTCCAACCGCTCCGTAGACGACATCCGTGAGCTCCGTGACCGGGTCGGGTTCGCACCGGCCGCGGGCCGCTGGAAGGTCTACATCCTCGACGAGGCGCACATGCTCACCAAGGAGGCCTGGAACGCGTTCCTCAAGACCCTCGAGGAGCCGCCCCCCAACACCGTCTTCGTGCTCGCCACGACCGAGCCCCAGAAGGTGATG
>DATIDP010000121.1:0-8364 GCA_035456265.1 Solirubrobacterales bacterium
AGTACGTCCTCGACCATCCGAAGTGCAGCGGCCAAGTCGGATCCGTCGGGTTCTGCGCCGGCGGCGGGCTGTCGGTTTGGGCGGCCGCGTCCAACCCCCAGATCGGCGCGGCGGTCACCTACTACTACGTGATGCCGCACGGCAAGCCCGACTTCTCGAACATCAACGCGCCGGTGCTGGGACACTTCGGCACCAACGACGACTTCATCTCCGTCGATGACGCCAAGGCCCTCGAGCAGGAACTGCAGGCCGCCGGGGTGGACGCGGCGTTCGAGTACTACGAGGGCGGCGGGCACGCCTTCGCGAACGACCACAACCGGCTCGGCACCTACGACCAGGGCCACGCGGCCAAAGCGTGGGAGAAGACGGTCTCTTTCCTGAAGAGGCACCTGGGCCGGAACGACTCGAGCTAGCCGGCAGGGGCACGGCAAACGCGGCAGACAAACTGGCCAGCCAGCCAGTTTCTTCGCTAGGCTGAGCTAGAGCGCAACGCGAGCGCGTGCGGAAAGCGCCTCGCCGGACAGCCAGGAGAGGAGAGGCCAGTGGAGCCAGTTGAGGCGAAGACGCAGACCGGCCCGTCGAGGGCGCAGCGGGAGGACTTCCGGGCGACCTCGGATCCGGCCCTTCAACAGGGGGACCGGAGCGACGTCAAGCTTCTCGACTACACCCAGCTCTACAACCTCTGGGAGAGGCAGCAGTGGCTGACCCAGGACCTCGACTTCTCCCAGGACAGGATCGACTGGCACGAGAGGATCCCGCCCGAGGAGCGCTTCCAGCGCATGTACGGCCTCTCGAGCTTCTTCATCGGCGAGCAGAAGGTCGCGGACGAGCTCGGCCCGATCATGCGCGCCGCGCCGACCGAGGCACAGCGGATCTTCCTCTGCACCCAGATCGCCGACGAGGCCCGGCACGTGCGGTTCTTCGACCGCTTCTTCAGCGAGGTCGGAGTGCTCGAGGGGACGGACGAGCTGCCGCAGCGCCTCGAGGCACTCGACCAGCACATCAACGACTCGTTCCGGACCCTCTTTGACGACCTGCTGAAGAGCCGTGTCGACCGGCTTGCCGAGGAGCCCGAGGATCGTGACGCCCTGGTCGAGACGGTGACGCTCTACCACATGGTGATCGAGGGGATGCTGGCCCTCACCGGGCAGCACTTCATCATCGAATACAACGAGCGGGTCGGGACGCTGCCGGGCTTCGTCGAGGGCTTCTCGAACGTCGCGCGCGACGAGCACCGCCACATCGCCTTCGGAGTGCGCTTCCTCACCGACTGCGTCCGCGAGGATGACCGCTACCGCGAGGTCATCCAGAGGATGCTCGAGCAGTCACTGCCCGTCGCCGACGGCGTGATCGATCCACCGTGGCCGGAGGAGGAGGACAGCGACCTGTTCGGGGCGAGCCGCGAGGAGACCCACGCCTTCGCGGCGCAGTGCCTCACCCGGAGGCTGAAGGTCATCGGGCTCGCGCCCGCCGCCGTCTAGACGCTCGCCTCAGGCTGCTTGGAGCGCTTCTTCGGCGCCGGCTTCGACTTGCCGGTCGACTTCGGCTTGCTCGTCGACTTCGACTTCGTCGACTTGGACTTGCTCGTCGACTTGGACGTGCCGCGTGGCTTCTTGCGGAGCTTGCCGCTCATCTGCGGGCTGACCGTCGTGGGCGCCGGGGCGCTCTCGACGCTCGTCGACCCGGTGGTGCTCGGTGTGCAGGGGCTCGGAGCGCCCGGATCGGTGACCCCGTCGCCGTCGCCGTCGCAGGTGGTCGAGGGCTCGACGCCGGTGGTGACCGGGCCGGTCTGCGGGGTCGTGGTCGTGCCCTTCGAGTCCGTGTTGGCCAGGCTGTTGCCCTTGTGGCGCTTGCGCTTGCCGAGCGGCAGCGTGCTGGCGGTGCCGCCGGTCGTCGCGGGCTGAGAAGTCTGCGGCGGGACCGTGACCGTCTCGCTCGGCGCGGCCGGTACCGGGGTGGTCGGCGGTGTCGCGGCCGTCTCGACGGGGGGCGCGGCGGGGGTCGGCTCGGCGGTCACCGGGATGACTGCCGGCGGACGGCCCGCGTCGGCCTTGCGCACCTTGGGCTCGGGCTTCGGCGCCGGAGCGGACGTGACGTGCTGGATCTCGGCTGCACCGCCAGCGATGATCGCGGCGGTCGCGATGCCGGCCGCGGCCTTGGCGCCGATGGCGGCGGCAGCCCCGGTCGCGGCTGCGGCCCCCGCCCCGCCTGCGGCCGCTCCGCCGGCGGCGGCTGCGCCACCCACGGCGGCGCCGGTGACGGCAGTTCCGCCCGCTGCCGCGGCACCCGCGCCAGCGGCTCCCGCGGCCCCGGCACCCGCGGCCCCGGCTCCTGCGGCCCCGGCTCCTGCGGCTCCGGCACCGGCGGCACCCGCGGCGCCGCCCCCGCCCGCGCCGGCCGCGGCGCCGCCTCCGCCACCGCCGAAGAGGCCGCTGAGCTTGGCGATCAGAGCGCCCTTGAGGAGGAGCAGCGGGCCAGCTGGGAAGATCGCGGCGAGCGCCTTGGTGTCGGAGCGAAGCTGGATGCGGAAGGCGTGGCAGGCGTCACAGCCCTTGATGTGGCGGCGGGCCGGGCCGCCGACCTTCGCGAGGCCCTCGGCCGCCTCGGCGAGCTCGATCCGGACCTCGTCGCAGGTCAGCTGACGGGCCTGGCTCGACTCGGCGAGTGCGATGCGCGCGCGGACGAGGAGGCTCTTCACGCCCGGGACGGTGGTGTCCATCGCCTTGGCGATCTCCTCGTAGCTCATCGCGTCGATCTCGCGCAGGAGGAGGGCGGAGCGCTGCGTCTCGGGCAGCTCTCCGACGTCGGACAGGAGGCTGCGGAACTCCTCGCGGCTCTGGACGCGCTCGTGCGTGGTCACCCCGTTCATGTGGGGGTGCGTGTCCATCGTGTCCTGCCCGTCCGCCGTGGGCTTACGAAGATGGTTCAGACAGCGGTTCCGCGCGATCCGGTAGAGCCAGGGGCGAACGGCGATCGACCGCTCGTCGGCGACCATCGCGTTGTACGCCGCCACGAAGACCTCCTGGAGCACGTCCTCGGCATCCTCGGTCGAGCCCAGCATCTGACGGCAGAAGCCGAGCAGGCGCGCCTGGTAGCGCTCGACCAGGGCGTCGAAGGCGTGCTGGTGCCCCCTGCGGGTCAGGGCGACGAGCTTCTCATCGTCCTGGAAGCGGAGGAGGGGCGAGCGCCGGGCGAAAAGCCCGCGTCGCTGGGCGTGTGTGAGCGTCGAAGCTTCCAAAAGGGGGTGGCGGGGGAAGCTGCTCTCCCTGCCGACGAAACACCGTAGCAGCGGTCCGGTTGCGCTAAGCGGATGCTTAATGCCCTGGAAACATGCGCTTAAATCGCGCAGTTCCGCCGCTATTTGCGGGGATTTCCTCCTTCCAGCGCCGTAATTCTCGCGGAGCGGTCTAAGGCTCGCCTAAGCCGCCTGCGCCTCGGCCTCGGAGGGCTCGAGATCGGCCACCTGCCGGTCGTCGTCGACCGCCCGGAGCTCCGGGCGCGGCGAGCGCAGCACGAGGATCGCGATCGCGATGCCGACGGCCGCGGCGCCGGCGGCGATCAGGAAGGCGAGATGGTAGCCGCCACTGAGCGCGTCGATCGCGCTCTGGCCCTGGGCCGCCAGGGCGTTGGTCCGATCGGTCGCGATCGTGCCCAGCGCAGCCAGGCCCACCGCCGCGGAGAGCTGGATCGAGACCTGGATCGTCCCCGAGGCGAGCCCGGCCTCGCTGGCGGGCACGTCGTCCATCGCGATCATCATCAGCGGCGGGTTGGCGGCGCCGAAGCCGAAGCCGAGCAGCGCGAAGGCGGCGAAGATCGTCGGGAAGTAGGGAGTCGACTGGCCGGCCTGCGAGAAGAGCAGCAGGCCCGCCACCGGTCCGGCGATCCCTGCGACCAGGGTGGGCTTGGGGCCGAAGCGGGCCACCAGCCGCGCGGCGAGGCCTGCCGACATCGTCGCCAGGGCGACGCTCATCGCCAGGAAGGCGAGCCCGATCTCGATCGGGCTCATGCCGCGAACGTGCTCGAAGTAGAGGGAGCCGAGGAAGAAGGTCGAGTAGGCGCCCGTGACCAGAAAGCCGCGGACGAGGTTGGCCGTCACCAGGCTGCGGTTGCCGAGCACGTGCAGCGGCATGATCGGGTTTCGGATCCTGGACTCGAGGGTGATGAAGCCGGCGAGCAGAAGGGCGGCAAGGCCGAAGAGGGCAAGCGTCCGGTCGCCGGCCCAGCCCCACTCCGGGATCTTGATCAGGGCGTAGATCGCGGCGATCGAGGAGGCCGTGATCAGGACGGAGCCGAACCAGTCGATTCGGTCACCGGTGCCGAGTCCCTCGTTCTCGGCGATCAGCCTGCGGCCCAGGAAGTAGGCGACGGCGCCGATTGGCAGGTTGACGAAGAAGATCCAATGCCAGCTGATCGTCTCGGTGAGCACGCCGCCGAGCAGCAGGCCGAGCGAGGCGCCGCCCGCGATCACGAACGTGTAGAGGCTCATCGCCTTCGCCCGCTCGGCGGGCGCGGGGAACTCCACGGCGATGATCGCGATGATCACCGCCGAGACGAGGGCAGCGGCGGCGCCCTGCAGGAGCCGGGCGGCCACGAGGGCGCCGCCGCTGGGGGAGAGGCCGCAGAGCATCGAGGCGACGACGAACGAGGCGACGCCGAGAAGGAAGACGCGCTTTCGCCCGAACAGGTCGCCGAGGCGGCCGGCAAGGAGAAGGAGGCTGCCGAAGGTGATCAGGTAGCCGTCGATCACCCAGGTGAGGCTGGACTGGCTGAAGTGCAGATCGGACTGGATCGAGGGGAGGGCGACGTTGACGATCGTCGTGTCGAGGATGACCATCAGCTGCCCGAGGCAGACGACGAACAGGGCGATCCAGCGCTTCCGGTCGTTGCGTGCCCGATTGGTCGCTAATGTGTGGGTAGTAGCGTTCACGTTGATCGTCACTGTATCAATGATTATCATTGAGACAAGGATGTTCCGTGGATCAGGCTACGATTGAGGGAGAGATGAGCACGCAAGCACCATCCGTCGCGGGGACCATGAACCTGCTGACTCGCCTCTCCCGTGTCACCTACAGGAGCGCCACCCCGGAGCTGCTCGGCGTGAAGCTGAAGGAGTTCGTCGCGCTGACGTACCTGCGCGAGAGCACGCGCGCCACCCAGCAGAAGCTCGCCCAGACGCTGATGCTGGACGCGAACAACTGCGTCATCCTCCTCAACGGCCTGGAGGAGAACGGCCTGATCGAGCGCACGCGCGTCCCCGAGGATCGCCGCCGGCACATCGTCGCGATCACCCCGAAGGGGCAGAGGGCCCTGGAGAGGGCGGAGCGCGAACTCGAGACCGTCGAGGATGACGTGCTCGGCAACCTCAGCGCCGACGAGCGCGACCAGCTGCGCGAGCTCTTAGCCAAGGCGCTCGAGGACCACTCGCTGGCGATCTAGCCGCCGCGGAGTCGGCCACCTCGGGCGAATCGATGCGCCTGCCGGGGTGGCCAAACTGGTCTAGGCAGCGGACTTAAAATCCGTGGTCCCTTCGGGGGCATGTGGGTTCGAATCCCACCCCCGGCACTACTTCAGGAGGTCCTCCACCGAGACTGATCCTGGAGGCGATTCTCCACCGAACGCACCTTGTCCGAGAGCGATTGCTCCTTGTCGCGGCGCTCGTCGAGCTTCAGCACCGAGTAGACGCGGGGGAGACCCATCTCGAATGGAATGCGGTGAAGCTCGGCGACGACGGCGAGGATGTCCTCGGTCGAGCCCTCCAGGTTGGTGCCCATCGCGTGCAGCTCGTAGCGGACCCGGTTCTGGGCGGCGAGTCGGCGCTGGATCTCGGCGATGTACTCGCCGGCGCTCGGATCGCTGCGCCCCAGGCCGATCACGGTCAGCTCGGCGGTGGCCATGCGGGGATCTTGACGGGTCCCGGCGGGGACGGGTGGGTAAGGTCGCCTTCATGAACGTCGTCATCGTCGGTGGCCATGGGAAGATCGGGCTGCGGCTCGAGAAGCTCCTGGCCGAGCGCGGCGACAGCCCTCGGGGGATCATCCGCAAGACCGAGCAGGTGGCCGACCTCGAGGAGATCGGCGCGGAGCCGATCGTCCTCGACATCGAGAACGTCGACGACATCAGCGACGCCCTGGCGGGTGGCGACGCCGTCGTCTTTGCCGCCGGCGCCGGGCCGGGCAGCGGCCCTGCGCGCAAGCGGACGGTCGACTACGGCGGCGCGGTGAAGCTGGCCGACGCCGCTCAGCAGCAGAGCATCCGCCGCTACGTGATGGTGAGCTCGATCGGCTCGAACCGACCGGAGACCTGGTCGGATCAGATGCGTCCCTACCAGGAGGCGAAGGCCGGGGCGGACCAGTACCTGAGGGAGAGCGGGCTCGACTACACGATCATCCGGCCCGGTGGTCTCACCGACGATCCCGGGACCGGCAACGTGCAGATCGGGGAGAGGCTCGACTACGGCAAGGTGACGCGCGACGACGTCGCGGCGGTGATCGGCGAGTGCCTGGTCGCAGACAACACCATCGGCAAGGAGTTCGACCTGCTCAACGACGGGACGCCGATCGCCGAGGCCCTGCGCTCGCTCTAGCCGCGTCGATCAATGGACTTCCCATGCACGGGGCAGAGCGGATGAATCTCGCGCCCTCCGAGTCGTACGCATTGGCACCGTGACTCCCCCTGCCGGTCGCTGTCGGGGAGGAGAGCGAGGACGAGTCGCATCCCATCCCCGAGTGTGCCGTCCGTTCGATTCTTGTTCCGCTCGGCGGCCTCTCTCACCGCAGACAGTTGCCGCTTGGCTCGATCCAATTCTGCGTCTTGAGCCTTCGCGTAATCGCACAGACCCTCGAGCAAGGACTCCAATTCATCGGCCGATGGTTGCCACACCGCAGCGTCACCGGCCAACTCAGGTTGAGTCCTGGCCTCGACAACTCGCATCGCTGCAGCGACTCCGGACGGACCCTGCCGTGATCCTGAGCCATTGGACGAGAGCACCGCGATCAAGGGTCCCACGCCTGGCGGACGCCAGCATCGGCCGAATCCCCTGAACGCGGGTCAGTAGTAGCCCACAGATGGAGGGGTTTTTCGTCGCTAACTCCGGCAACCGGAGTCCGTTTGACCCGTTCGGGACAATGGGCGGCTGACCCATGTCCCATCCGCACCCCCTCACCTGGCTCTACCGCAAGCTCGGGCGGCGCTATCCGGCCGCGTTCATCGTCGCCGAGTTGCAGTCCGCCTTCGTCGTGGCGACGGGCGCGGTCGCGCTGTTCAGCTTCTACTACTCGGTCTCCAAGGGCGACTTCCTGACGGTGCTCGCGATCACGCTCGGGCTGACCGCCGTCGGGATCGGCTTCGTGCTCGCCAGGGTGCTCCGGCGGTTGCGCCCGCTGAACGCGTGGATCGGAGGGGAACGCTCCTCGGAGCAGACGGCGCGGGCCTGGCACCTGGCGGTGGACCTGCCGATCGAGATGGTCCGCAAGGACTTCTGGGTCCCGTTCGTCGTCACCGTGATCACCGTCGTCGCGGCGGTCGCCGTCCTCGAGCTCTCCTGGCTCGCCTTCTTCCCGATCATGCTTGCGGCTCTGCTCGTCACCGCGTACGCCGGGACTCTCCACTACCTCGCGCTGGAGCTGGCGATGCGGCCGATCCTCTTCGACATCAACTCGGCACTGGATCGGCCGGTGCGGATCGACCGGCCGGTGGTTCCGCTGCGGGTAAAGCTGCTCGGCTCACTGCCGCTGATCAACGTGATCACCGGCATGGTGGTCGCGGCGCTCACCTCGGACGGCGGAGGCACCGACGCGCTCACGGTCGCCGTGCTGATCGCCCTGTTCGTCTCGTTCACGATCAGCTTCGAGCTGACGGTGCTGCTGTCGCGCTCGATCCTGCGCCCGATCGAGGACCTCGAGGCGGCGACGGAGCAGATCCGCCACGGCCGCTTCCACGAGCACGTCCCGGTGACGACCTCGGACGAGTTCGGGGAGCTCTCCTCGGCCTTCAACCAGATGGCGGACGGGCTGGCCGAGCGCGAGCGGCTGCGCGAGGCGTTCGGCACCTACCTCGACGAGGAGGTCGCCGCCCACCTGATCAGCGAGGACTTCGAGCCGCACGGCGAGGAGGTCGAGGTCTCGCTCGTCTTCGTCGACGTGCGCGACTTCACCGCCGCGGCCGCGGAGGCCGACGCTCCGGAGATCGTCGCGCGGCTCAACGAGCTCTTCGAGTGCATCGTCCCGATCGTCGCCCGCCACCGCGGCCACATCGACCAGTTCATCGGCGACGCGGTGCTCGCGGTCTTCGGCGCGCCCGAGCGCGTCCCTCAGCACGCCGACCGCGCGGTCCAGTGCGCCGTGGAGCTGGCGCGCACCATCAACA
>DATIDP010000122.1:0-12895 GCA_035456265.1 Solirubrobacterales bacterium
ACCTACACCGGCCAGACGAAGATCGTCCTCAGCGGCAACAGCATGACCGTCACCACGAGCACGGGGGGAACCGTCGGCCCACTGCAGGTGCCGAGCGATGGCGTCGTCTACGTCCAGAACGGCAGCGGCTGCTCGAACTCGTACTCCCCGTTCACGACCACCTACCCGTCGACCTCGGGCTGCGGGAACGCGATCGTGGACACCGGGGGCAGCTCCTACAGCGGCCAGCTGACGATCGCGGCCGAGAACGACGTGATCATCGACGGGGACATCCGGCGCACGAGCAGCTCGGCCGACCTGCTCGGGCTGATCGCCAACAACTTCATTCGCGTTCAGCACCCTGTCTGCAAGTCGAGTGACCTCAGCTGCTCGAGCGGGACGTACACCGAGCAGGAGGCGAAGGGAGACTGCGACGCCAACAACGACGGCAGCCGCGCCGTCAACGGCACCGGCTCGAACTCAAACCTCACCATCGACGCGGCCCTGCTCGCTATCGACCACTCGTTCATCGTCGACCACTACGACTGCGGTTCCGCGCTCGGGACTTTGACCGTGAACGGCGCGATCTCCCAGAAGTTCCGCGGCGCCGTCGGGACCACCGGCGGGACCGGATACATCAAGGACTACAACTACGACGACCGTCTCCGCTTCCAGGAGCCGCCGCACTTCTTCGATCCGGTGCAGTCGGCCTGGCACGTCCAGCGGGAGACGCTGGGGTAGTGGGCATGTTCCCGGCCGCCTCGCTTGCGTTCGTCGGCGGAATGCTCACCGGCAGCTTCGTCGGCGTGGTAGCGCACCGGGTTCCGCGCGGCGTCTCGATCGTCGGCCCGCGCTCGGTGTGCGACTCCTGCGGGACCCAGATCGCGGCCTACGACAACGTGCCGGTGGTCTCCTGGCTGATGCTGCGCGGGCGCTGCCGCTCGTGTCACGCGGCGATCCCGGCCCGCTATCCCTTGGTCGAGCTTGCGGTGGGGAGCGCGTTCGCCGCGACGGCGATCGTCCTGCGCCATGACCCGGCGCAGCTCGCGCTCGGCCTGGTCTTCGTCGCGATGCTCGCGGCGATCACGCTCACCGACCTCGAGCGCCGGGTCATCCCCAACACGATCCTGCTCGCAGGTGCGATTGCCGCAGTGGCGCTGGTGGCGGCCACCGATCCGTCGAGCTTCCCGGAGAGGGGGATCGCGGCGGCGGCGGCCGGTGGGGGGCTGTTCGTGATCGCTCTCGCGCATCCGCGCGGCATGGGCATGGGAGACGTGAAGCTGGCCGCCGTGATGGGCCTGTACCTCGGCGACGCCGTGGCGCCGGCGCTCCTGATCGCCGTGCTGGTCGGCACGGTCGTGGGCGTGGGCGTGATGCTCAGCCAGGGCTCCGCCGCCCGCAAGATGGCGGTCCCATTCGGGCCCTTCCTGGCCCTGGGGGGAGTGATCGCTCTGCTTGCGGGCGATCAGCTCATCGACGCCTATCTGAACGCCTTCGTTCGGTAACGGCTTTCATCAGTCTTGGGTATGCGGCTCGGCAGCACTCTGGCCGATGGGAGAGGAGGCGCAAGGAGCGCCCTGCCCATGATCTCCGGATTCTCCGCACGCAAGAAGCCCTCGTCCGTCGGCCTGGACATCACGTCCGAGAGCATCGCCGCGACCGAGGTCGAGAACGGCGGCTCGGTGGGCCGCACCGCGATCGTGCCGCTCCAGCCCGGCGTGGTGAAGGAGGGCGATCTCGTCAACCGCGAGGTCCTCTCCGATGCGCTCAAGGACCTGTTCAGCCGGCACAAGCTCGGCAAGACCGTCCGCGTCGGCGTCGCCAACCAGCGCGTCGTCGTCCGCAGCCTCCAGCTCCCCCTGATCGAGGACGAGGAGGAGCTCGACACGGCCGTCCGCTTTCGCGCCCAGGAGGCGATCCCGATGCCGCTCGAGCAGGCCGTCCTCGATCACCAGGTGGTCGCGAAGCGCGACGGCCACGACGGCAACAAGGTGATGGACGTCCTGGCCGTCGCGGCTCGCCGCGACATGGTGGCTGGCCTGCTGGAGGCCGTCCGCGGAGCCGGGCTGCAGCCGGTCGCGATCGACCTTTCCGCCTTCGGGATGATCCGCGCGCTCAAGGATCGCTCGGCGCCCTTGCCGGTGCAGGGAGATGTGCCGCTCCCCACAAGCCTCTACTGCCATCTCGGCGACGTCACAAATCTCGCCGTCGCCCGCGGCGACGAGTGCGTCTTCGCCCGGGTCAGCCCCTTCGGGATCGAGACGATCGCCGACCGGCTGGCCAGCCGCAAGGGTGTGGCGATCGATGAAGCCCGCGAGCTGCTCATGGAGGTCGGGCTCGAGGAGGACGTCGAGCTGTTCAGCGAGAAGGGCGCCGACCTCGCTCGCGAGGTCCTCGAGGAGGGCGCCACCAAGCTCGCCGAGGAGCTGCGGATGTCGATGGACTTCTACGGTGCCCAGGAGGGGGTGACGCCGGTCGACCGCGTCGTGCTCTGCGGCCCGGGAAGCACCATCCCCGGGCTGCCCGAGCGGATCCAGGCCGGCCTGACACTCGACGTCTCGGTCGACCTCCCGGCGGCGCTGTCCCACCTGGACCAGGAGGACGCGGCGCGTCTCACGGTCTCCTACGGACTCGCGCTCGAGGAGTAGCCCGGTGCGCCCGGTCAACCTCATTCCGAAGGATGAGCGCCGCGGCGATCGCGCCGCGATGCGCACGGGCGCGTTCTCGTATGTGCTGATCGGCGCGCTGGCGGCGGCGGTGCTCGCGGCGGCGGCCCTCGCACTGACGAGCAAGCAGATCTCCGACAAGAAGTCCGAGATCGCCCAGCTTCAGGTGCAGGAGCAGCAGGCGCAGGCCAAGGCGCAGAGCCTGGAGGCGTTCACGAACTTCCGGGCCGCGCAGGAGGCGCGCTCCAGCACCATCGTCAGCCTGGCGCAGAGCCGCTTCGACTGGCAGCGGGTGCTCAACGAGTTCGCGAGGGTGATTCCCTCGGACGTCTGGTTCGTCAAGATCGCCGGGACCGTCGACTCGACCGTCTCGGTCCAGGATCAGCCCGACATCCAGGGCAGGGACTCGGTCGCCGGTCCGGCATTGGAGATGGAGGGCTGCGCGTCGAGCCAGGACGCCGTCGCGGGCCTGATCGCCAATCTCCAGGAGATCGATGGCGTCACCCGGGTGGGCCTCGAATCATCCGAGAAGCCGGACGACTCTCAGGGCGGCGGCGCGACGGCGGCCCCGACCTCGGGCGACTCCGGCTCCGCGGTGAACACCGATTGCCGCACCCGCGACTTCATCACCCAGTTCAAGATCGTCGCCGCCTTCGACGAGGTCCCGACGCCGGCCACCGCGACTTCGGCGCCCTCCGTCCCGGCGGGCGTGCCCACCACCGGCGGCTCCCAGCTCACCTCCCAGCCCGCCTCGACCTCGGGAACCGGTGGCTGAGATGCGGGCGAACGAGAGAATGATCTTCGTCGGGGTCGCGATCGTCGCGCTGGCGGTCGGCTTCTACCTGCTCGTTCTCGGGCCGAAGCGGGACAAGGCCAGCGAGTTGCAGGGCCAGGTCGATCAGCTGCATTCGTCGATCACCACCGCCGAGCAGCAGGCGAGCTACGGCGAGCAGGCCCGTCAGGACTTCCCGAAGTACTACGGCCGGATGGTCGTCCTCGGCAAGGCCGTCCCGGCCGAGGCGGACACCGCTTCGCTTCTGGTCCAGCTGAACTCGATCTCGCACCAGACCAAGCTCGACTTCCGGTCGATCGGCATCAGCGACGGTGGCGGCGGCTCGGGGGCCCCCGCGGGCGGCGCCGCCGCCGCCGGGACCGCAGCGACTGGGTCGAGCTCGCCGACGTCCCCGACGGGTGCCGCCCAGGCGGCCGCATCGACCGCGAGCACCGCGAGCTCCGCTGGTTCCACGACCAGCACGGCGGCATCCACGACCGGCTCGAGCTCGAGCGCGCCGACCGCGTCCGCCGCTTCCGCGCCGGCGACCGAGGCCGCTGCCGCCGCGCTGCCGATCGGGGCAACGGTCGGCCCCGCCGGGCTTCCGACCCTGCCGTACAACCTCTCGATGCGGGGCGGCTATTTCGACGTCGCCAACTTCATCGGCAAGGTCGATGGCCTCGTCGAGCCGGTCGGCGGCGGCTCCCAGCTTTCGCCGGACGGACGGCTGCTCACCATCGGCGGCTTCAACCTGCAGGTCAGGGGCACTGGACCGTCGCCGCGGTTGAAGGCCGACTTCGTGATCAACGCCTACTCGAGCGGGAGTCAGGGGCTGACCCTCGGGGCGTCCCCGTCCGGGCCGGCTCCGACGGGCCCCGGTGAGACCCAGGTGCAACCCGCGAGCGCGGTGGTGGCCAAGTGAAGCTCTGGAAGGTCCAGAAGTTCGCCGGTGACGTGGTCTACGACCTGCGGCAGAAGAATCTGCTCCTGCCGGTCATCGGGCTGCTGATTGTCCTCGTTGCGGTGCCGATCCTGATCGCCAGGGGCAGCTCGGAGGGGTCCGTCGGGCCGTTCGGCTTCGGGACGACCTCCTCGCAGAGCTCGCCCGAGAGCGAGAACGCCGTCGTCGCTTACCACCCCGGTGTCCGCAACTACAAGAGGCGGCTCGACAAGCTTGCGGCGAAGAACCCGTTCACCCAGCAGTTCACGAGCCCCGCCGCTTCCTCCGGTTCCGGGAGCTCCGACTCCCTCGGGCAGGCGCTCGGCGGATCGTCGACGAGCGGCAGCACCGGCGTCGGCGGCGGCAGCACCGGCGGCGGCAGCACCGGTGGCGGTGGCGGAGGCGGGGGCAAGTCGCCCGGCAAGGTCACCAAGCAGAAGACGACCTACTTCTGGTGGGAGTCCGACGTCCAGGTCGGCGAGGCCGACACCCCGCTCACCACGATGAACAGCGTCAAGCCCTTCCAGTTCCTGCCGAGCCCGGACAAGCCTGTCCTCACCTACATCGGCACGGTTGGCGGCGGCAGCCAGGCGGTGTTCCTCGTCTCCAAGGACGTCTCCAGCATCGGCGGCGAGGGAACCTGCTTCCCGAGCGTGGACGCCTGCCAGCTGCTCGGCCTGAACGCGGGCAAGGGCGCGGACCTGATCTACGGGCCGGACGGCAAGACCTACCACGTCCAGGTCCTGCGGTTGAAGCGCGTCACCAGCTCCAAGCCGCCCAGCTACTAGCCGCGCCAGCGCTTCACAAAGTAAAGCTATGGCGCTATCCTGGCCAGGCTATGGACCGTGAATGCCCCGTCTGCCGCACGGCGGAGGTCATCTCCGGCAAGTGGACCCTCCTGATCATCCGCGACCTCGCGGATGACTCCCTTCGGTTCTGCGAGTTGGAGCGCTCGCTCGAGGGCATCAGCCCGCGCACCCTCTCCCTGCGCCTGCGGGCGCTCGAGGAGGAGGGGATCGTCGAGCGCCGCACCTTCCCGGAGGTGCCGCCGCGCGTGACCTACCAGCTCACCGACAAGGGCCGAGCCCTCGTCCCGCTGATCGAGGACATGCGCTCCTATGGCCGTCGCTGGCTGCCGCTCGAGGAGCGCGAGCCGGCCGGCGCAGCGGCCTAGGCACGACCCGCGGCCCCGGCCTGGGCACGACCCGCGGCCCCGGCCTAGGCACGACCCGCGGCTCCCGCCCAGGCACGAACCGCGGCTCCCGCCTGGGCCACGAATCGCGGCCCCGGCCCAGGCACGACCCGCGGCCCCGGCCCAGGCACGACCCGCGGCCCCGGCCCAGGCACGACCCGCGGCCCCGGCCCAGGCACGACCCGGGCACCGGCCCAGGCACGAACCGCGGCCCCGTCTGCAGGGCCGAAAACCGGCAATGAAGGGGGAGCGGTCCGTTCGGGTCGCCGACCCCCGGCAGGGGTTGCCTCCGCGCTCCCCTGGATTTCGAGCGATTCGCCCCCGCATACGGGGGCCAAGTGCTCGAAATCCTTCCAGTCCACGATCCTGAGCACTTTTCCGGCTGTGGGCCGGGAAATCGCTCACGATCCGGGTGCTGACCGAGAAAAGCTTGGGCCGTCCCTCTTCGCTGCCGCTCTTCCGTCACGGGGCGGGCCGCTGCCGAGCGCCGACTGCAACTCAGCCTGCAGACGCAGGAACGCACGCCGCCAGGGCAAATTCGCTCTGCGTGACCACGCTTGAGAGCACGACCGAGCGGCTCGAGGAGGCGCTGCGCCGCCTCGCTGTCGAGGCGGCCGACCTCTTCGAGGGACTGCTGGCGACCGGGGCCGAGATGCCCTTCGACCTGGAGCCCTCCGACGACGGGCCGCTGCCGATGTTCTCCTACGCGCCGCTGACCGGGCAGTTCATCCAGAACCACCTGGCCGAGCTCCGCCGGCTGGAGGCGTTCGTCGAGGTGCGCGAGATCGCGGGGGAGGAGGCCGCGATCGGCTTCCTGATCGGCCTCTGGGACGGGAAGACCGAGTTCGACGTCGCCGGCGACCGCCTCAGGGGCGCGATCGACGCCGTCGTCTCGATGATCGCCTCGGACTCCGACGAGGCGACGCCCGCCGGCGAGGTGATCGTGCCGCTGGTCGGCTTCCACATGCCGGTGGACGAGATCGAGCTTGATGGGGTGCGGATCGTGCGCGCCGATGGGGTCGATGACGCGCCGGTCGACGCGATCGATGCAACGCGCTCCGGCGGGCGCGGGAAGCCCGGCTTCCTCGCGCGCCTGAGCTGCGGGCTCGCCACCGTTGCGCCCGCCGCCGCCGTCGCCGACGACCTGCGCCGGGCCCTGCAGACGATGCGCCTGTTCAGGCCGGGTGCGGTCGGGCTGCACGCCCACGGCTGGGCGAAGCGATCCGGCGGCTGGGAGCGGTTCGGCACCGGGGTCGGCCGTCCCCGGCAGGGCGGCTACCGGCTGACCGGGAACGAGGCGGCTGAGCTCGAGAGCTTTTCCCGCATGCTCGCCGAGCGCACCACGCGGATCCCCTCGCTCGACTGGGCGGCATCCCGATTCGAATTGGGCGCCGAGCGTTCCTCGCTGATCGAGGCGCTCAGCGACTACCTGCTCGCCCTCCGCGGCCTGCTCGAGGGCGGCGGGCCGGCGAGGACCTCTCTTTCTGCCCGCGTCGCGGCGCTGGCCTGCGAGCCCTTCGAGCGCGAGCAGGGCCGCGTCACCATCGAGCGCGCGCTCGCGATCGAGCGCAAGCTGATGAGCGGCGGTCGCTACAAGCCCGTCGCCGGTGCCTCGCCGCTGGACGTGATCGCAGAGGTGGAGGAGCTGCTGCGCCGGCTGCTCAAGGGCATGGCGACCGGCGAGCTCGGCGGCGACCTGCGCGTGGCAGCCGACGAGATCCTCCTCTCCGAGGGGCTGTCGGCGATCAACGTCGACACGCCCGGAATCGGCGAGACGGCCGAATGGCGGCTGCCGGACCCGAGGCCCGACGAGTCCCTCGATCTCTCCGCGATCTCGGACGCGAACCTGGGCGACGCCGAGATCGAGGTGCACCGCGCGGCCGAGACGCACGAGAAGCGCCTCGAGCCCGCCGAAGCAGAAACTGCGTCGGAGACGAACGAAATAGGCGATTTGTCCGTCCGCAGGGGCGGGGACGATCCGCAACCGACGACGAGGATCGTCGTCGATGAGGTCGAACTACCCGACCTAATGGGCCCCGAGAGCGATCACCGCGCTTCGCCCCCGCCACCCGATTTCGGGGGTCGGGCGGATTGGTTCGCGGCCGGCGACGGCGAGCCGGAGTGGCCGGCGTTCGCCAGCCCGCGGCGCAAGCAGAGGCAGGATCCGGACCGCCAGCCCTCCACCGACCGCGTCCGCTACCTGTTTCCCGTCCCGGACGCCACCGACTGGGAAGTCGGCGAGCTCCGTTACGAGCGCAAGAAGAACAGTTAGAAGCGCTCTAGGCCGCGCCCGAGGCCGCCAGTTCCTCGCGCTGCTCCTCTGACGCGAACAGGTAGCGATCGATCTTGAGCAGCGCCTCGAGGTCGTGCACGTCCTCGTCCAGGTAGGGGATCCGGATCACGGCCTTCGGTTGGAGCTCGCGCTGGAGGTGCTCGACGTTCCTGGCGTCCCGCTCGGCGAGCGCCTGGTAATCGGCGAAGTTGCGCGCGACCCGCTCGGCCAGGTCATCGTCGTCCAGCAGCTCGCTGAGGTCGGCCTGCACCTCGCCACTGGTCAGGTCGGCCTCGGTCTCGTAGTGGACCTTGTTGACGATCACGCCTCCGACCGGGAGCCGTGCCTCGACCAGCTTGCGGTGGAAGTAGACGGCCTCGGTGATGGGCTCGCCCTGGGGACCGCAGACGACGACGAACGTGGTCGCGGGGTCGGCGAGCAGTTCCGAAACCCGCTTGGCGCGCTCGCGGAAGCCGTCGACCATCCCGCTGAAGGCCTGGAAGAACTCCGAGAGGTCCGAGAGCAGATCGAGGCCGGTGACCCGCTTCAGCATGCCCATCGCCACCGAGCTGCCCCGGCCGACGATCTTCGTCGCGAACCCGGTCGGCTTCATGAACATCTGCATCCCGCGCCCCTCGATGAACTGGGTGAGCCGCTTGGGCGCGTCGAGGAAGTCCAGGGCGTCGCGGGACGGCGGCGTGTCGAGGACGAGGAAGTCGTAGCGGCCCTCCTGATGGATCTCGAAGAGCTTCTCCATCGCCATGTACTCCTGGGAGCCGGCGAGCGCGTTGGAGAGCTGGCGGTAGATGCGGTTCTCGAGGATCCGGTCGCGGGTCTCCGCGTCAGGCGCGTGCTTTCGCACCAGCTCGTCGAATGTGGCCTTCGAGTCCAGCATCATCGCCCAGAGTTCGCCCTTCATCTCGATTCCGCAGGGCTCGAACAGCTTCGCGTCGACCATCCTCGGCGTGTTGCCGAGCTCCTCGAGGCCTAGGGAGTCGGCCAGCCGCTTGGCGGGGTCGATCGTGAGGACGGCGACCTTCTGGCCGCGCGCCGCCAGGCCGGCGGCCAGCGCAGCGGAGGTCGTGGTCTTGCCCACGCCTCCCGAGCCGGCGCAGATGCAGATCCCGCGGCCCTCGACGATGTCGGTGATCGTCGCCATCAGACCAGCGCCCCGGCGAGGCGCTCGAGCGACGGAACGTCGAGCTGCGGCTTGAAGATGAAGGGCAGGGTCTTCACCGGAGAGGCGACGGCCTGCTTGAGCCGCTGGAGCTGCTCACGCTGCGAGCGGCAGCGCCGGTGCTCGGAGAGCGCGGCCCGAACGGCCGCCTTGGCGGGCCCGTCGGACCGCTCGAGCGCGTCCTCGAGCTGGTCGGCATCGCCGGTCGAGAAGCGCTCGGGGTAGAGGGCGTTCATGTAGACGCGGTCGACGGCCATGCCGATCTCGTCCCTCAGCGATTCCTCGAGGGAGGCGGACTCGTTGACCGGCATCTCCTCGGGCAGCGAGACGATCGCGACGCCGGTGCTCGCATGGTCGGTGATGAAGCGGTCGAGCTCCTCCGCCTGGTTGTGGACCGGGCCGACCCGGGCGATGCCGGCGAAGGTGCGCGGTGTCTGCAGGAAGCCGATGCCGTGGCCGGTCGCCGGCGCGTCGACGATCACCAGGTCGTACTCCTCGGCCTTCTTCACCTTGCGGTTCGGCTGGGCGAGCTCCCAGATCTTCCCGATCGTGACCAGCTCCTTCAGGCCGGGTGTGGCTGCGGTCAGGTAGTTGAAGATCCGGGAGCGGACCAGCATGTCCCGCATGGCGCGGACCTTGAGCTGGAGCAGCAGGTACTCCCGCAGGGAGTGATCGGGGTCGATCGAGATCGCCCAGAGGTTCTCCGCGACCTCGACCTCGTGGAAGCCCACCTCGGCGCGCCTGAACACGCGTGAGGCCGTCTCCTGGCCGCCCACCTCGCAGACGATGGTCCGCTTGCCCCGCGAGGCGGCAGCGAGGCCCAGGGCGATCGAGATCGTCGACTTTCCGACGCCTCCCTTGCCGGTCACGAAGACCAGGCGCTTGTCGAGTAGCTCAGGCACGGCGACGGATTGTTCCAACCAGGAGAAGGAAACTCGCCGTCATGTGCGAAATAGCCGCAAGCGATGGGAATCTTCAAGAACAAGGACGCCACTGAAGCGGCGGCAGAGAGCGGCCGCATGCGGCCCGAGGACCTCCTCGGCCCCCAGCCCGAGAGGCAGGACGAGGCGGAGTCGGGCAGCGACGGCGCCCAGTCAGACACGGGTGTCGAGGTCACGGAGGACGCCGGCGAGCAGGAGGCCGAGATGAAGGATCAGCCCCAGGGCGAGGCCAGAGGCAACCCCGACCAGCCCAAGAACGAAGGCCCGGCCAAGGTGATCGCCTTCGCCAACCAGAAGGGCGGCGTCGCCAAGACGACAACCGCCCTCAACCTCGCGGTCGCGTTCAAGGAGTCGGGCCACCGCGTCCTGGCCGTCGACATGGACCCGCAGGGCAACCTGACCATGTCGCAGGGCATCGACCCCGACAAGGTCGACCGCAGCATGTTCGACGTGCTCGTCCACCGGATTCCGATACGTGAGGTGATCGTCGAGCGGGAGATAGACGTCGCGGTCGCCTCCATCGACCTGGCCGGCGCCGAGATCGCGATGAGCACGCAGATCGGCCGCGAGCGCTCGCTGCAGAAGGCGCTCGACGCCGTCAAGGAGGATTACGACTTCGTTTGCATCGACACCCCGCCGAGCCTCGGGCTGCTGACCGTCAACGCGCTCACCGCCGCGGACAAGGTGATCGTGCCGGTCCAGTGCGAGTACCTCTCGATGCGGGGCTTGGTTCAGCTTCAGAACACCCTTCAGATGATCCGAGAGAACCTCAACCCCGGCGTCGAGATCGAGGGGATCCTGCCGACGATGCTCGACTCGCGGACCGTCCACGCCAAGGAGGCGGTCGAGATCCTCGAGGAGAACTTCGGCGAGCTCGTCTTCAAGTCCCGGATCCGCAAGGCGATCAAGTTCGCCGAGGCGCCGGTCCGCGGGACGTCCGTCCTCAAGTACGACCCGAACGGCAAGGCCGCGGGCGCCTACCGCGAGCTGGCCAAGGAGGTTCTCACCCATGGCTCGTAAGAAGCGCGCCAGCATGCGCGAGGGCCCCCTCGCCGACCTCTTCCGCTCGACCGAGGAGTCGGTCGCGCCGGAGGAGATCAAGGTCACGGCCACGAACGGCGGTGGCGTCGCGGTCGAGGAGCCGGTCCAGGAGACCCCCGTCCCTGAGCCCGTCCCCGAGCCGACGCCCGAGCCCGTCCCCGAGCCCACTCCCGACCCCGTGCCGGAGCCGATTCCGGGCCCCGAGCCGGTTCCCGAGCCGACCCCGCCCGAGCCGGTCGCCGAGAGCGAAATCGAGATCCACCACGAGGGCCTCGAGCGCCTGATGGGCGGCCCCGGCCTCGAGGTGCGGCCGCGCTACGGTCGCGACGAGCCTTCCACGGAGGGCCCCGCGAGCCGCCAGCCCGTCGTCCCGCGCACCCACCAGGCCGTCCTGCGCGTCGTCGGCGTCGGCGGCGCGGGCGTCAACGCCGTCAACCGGATGGTCGAGGCGGAACTGCCCGGCGTGGAGTTCGTGGCGATCAACACCGACCTGCAGTCGCTGCAGACCTCGCACGCGGACCTGACGCTGCACATCGGCGGCGAGATGACCCGCGGCCTCGGCGCCGGCTCGGACCCCCGCGTCGGCTACAAGGCGGCGTTCGACGAGCAGGACAAGATCAAGGAGCTGCTCAAGGGATCCGACATGGTCTTCCTGGCCTCCGGCGCCGGCGGCGGCACCGGGACGGGCGCCGCGCCGGTCGTGGCCAAGCTGGCGCGCGACATTGGCGCGCTGACCGTCGCCGCGGTCACCAAGCCTTTCGCCTTCGAGGGCGCTCGCCGCATGGCGCAGGCCGAGGCGGGCATCGCCGCGCTCGGGACCGAGGTCGACACGATGATCGTCGTCCCGAACGAGCGGCTGCTCACCATCCTCGAGCGGCGCACCACGATCACGGACGCCTTCCGGGTCGCCGACGACGTCCTGCGTCAGGCGGTTCAGGGCATCTCGGACCTGGTCATGCTGCCCGGGCTGATCAACCTCGACTTCGCGGACGTGCGGACCACCATGCTCGACGCCGGCGACGCGATCCTCGGCATCGGCATGGGAGTGGGGGAACACCGTGCGACCCTCGCCGCCGAGAAGGCCGTGGCATCACCGCTGCTCGAGACCTCGGTCGAGGGCGCGCGCTCGATGCTGCTCTCCATCACCGGCGGGCCCGATCTCTCTCTGATCGAGGCGAGCGAGGCGGCCGAAGTCGTCAGGCGGGCCGCCCACCCCGAGGCGGAGATCATCTTCGGCGCAAGCGTCGACGAGGACATGAGCGAGGAGGTGTGGATCACCGTGATCGCGACCCGCTTCGACTCGGCCTTCGCACAACGTCACTACCGACGCGATCGGCGCACCGAGCCGCGCGAGCCGCGCGACCCCGGCCGGGACGCGGCGCTGCGACAGGAGCGGTCCTCCGACCCCCTGGCGGATTGGCGCGCGATGCCGAACGTCCGCTACGGCAATGCCGACGAGCTCTATGGCGACGGCAACGGCCGCGGTCTGGACCGGCGCCCCACGGAGCCGCGCTCGATCGAGAACCGGGTCCTCGATGTGCCCGAGTTTGACCCCGAGGACTAGGCCGGCGAGCGCGCCGAGCCTTCGGAAAATCCCGGATCTCGAACTACGGGTTCTCGCCGATGCTCGGCAGCGGCCGGATCGGCACACTGATCAGGATCCTGGGGGCAGGGAAGTCTTCGAAGCCGTAATCAAGCGTCTGGGCAGGACTAGGGAGTTCGGAGGGGAGTGAACCGGCCGGCGAAAGCCGGCCGGTCTCGTTCTGCGGGAATTCCCTGATCCGTGGTGCGGTTTCTCGCCGATGCCCGGCGGTGCTCCGGTTTGGAGACTGTCCGGATTGGGAGGGGCGTAGGGGCCCCTCGAATCACCTCAAGGAGGAACTACGCACATGGGGATCCACTCCCTACCCTCTCG
>DATIDP010000123.1:0-35831 GCA_035456265.1 Solirubrobacterales bacterium
GAGGCATTTCCCTCCATCGATCCACGACCCTGAGCGACGGCGACCGCACCCGGCGCGACGGCATCCCCGTGACGAAACCCGCTCGCACCCTCACGGACCTGCTCCCGGTCCTATCCCGGGCGCAATGGGCCGCGGCACTCAGAGAGGCGGAGTTTCTGCGGTTGCCGCTCAAGAGCCTTCGCGCTGGTGCCACCGACATCCCGCCGCCGCGAAGCCGGACGGAACTGGAAACACGGTTCCTGGCCCTGGTTCGGCGACATCGGTTGCCGAGGCCGGACGTGAACTCGCAAGTGGAACGCTACGAGGTCGATTTCCTCTGGCGCGAAAAGCGACTGATCGTGGAAGTGGATGGCTGGGAATCGCATCGATCCCGTTCCGCATTCGAGGCGGACCGGGCCCGCGACGCTCGGCTCAAGGTCATCGGCTACGACGTCCTTCGCTTCACGTGGCTGCGGATCGACGGGGATCGGGCTGCGGTGGCCTCGACGATCCGGGACGTGCTGAGGCGCCAGACCGGCACGATCGTCACGTGAGCGCGACTTCTCGCTGACGGAACTCGGTCGAGCCCCGACCACCGCCGCTGCCGCCGCCGTTCCGTCTGGGGCCGAACCTAGGTTGGCGGGATGGCCTCGACGGAGCCGGCCCGAGCGTTTCAAGCCGATCCCTACGACTACGGGGAGGTCCGCCGGCTGGCCTCGGAGCTCTCGCTAGCCGAGCCGGTCGCCATCACCCTCGTTCGCCGCGGCTACCGGACCGTGGACGCCGCGCGCCGCTTTCTCGAGGCGCGCGAGGAGCACGACCCGCTCGAGTTCGACGGCATGGACGAGGTGTGCGAGCGCATCCTCTCGGTCCTTCACCGCCGCGGGCGCATCACGGTCCACGGCGACTACGACGTGGACGGCGTCTCATCGACCGCGATCCTCGTCACCACGCTGCGCTCACTCGGCGCCGAGTGCGACTGGCTGATCCCCGATCGGCTCGCCGACGGCTACGGGCTGACGATGAGCACGGTGGAGAAGCTGAAGCGCCGCGGCACCGAGCTGGTCATCACGGTGGACTGCGGCATCGGCTCGGTGGACGAGGTCGCGGCCGCGCGCGCCGCCGGCATCCAGGTGGTGGTTACGGACCACCATCTCCCCGGGGACGAGCTGCCCGATTGCCCGATCGTCCACCCGGTCGTCTCGGAGTATCCCTTCGAGGGTCTCTGTGCCGCCGGCGTCGCGCACAAGCTCGCCATCGCCCTCTCCGACGCGGCCGGCCATGGTGCGATCGAGACGGTCGGCGGCCGCCGTGATGCGAGGGTGCGCGACGGCGCGACGCGTGACGTGCGGGTTCGCGACCTCGACCTGGTCGCACTGGCAACAGTGGCCGACATGGTTCCCCTGGTGGGCGAGAACCGCCGCCTGGTCCGCGATGGCCTCCGCGTCCTTCGCGACAACCCCCGGGTGGGCCTGCGAGCCCTGATGTCCGCCGCCGGAGTGGACCGGGACGCGATCGATTCCGGAGCCCTGGGCTTTCGGCTCGCCCCGCGCATCAACGCAGCGGGCCGGCTGTACCGAGCCGACGCTGGGGTCGAGCTGATGCTGACCCGGGATCCGGACCGCGCCGCCCAGATCGCGGAGGAGCTCGACCGCGCCAACGCCGAGCGCCGCTGGGCCGAGCAGAAGGCCGTCGAGGGCGCGGAGCGGGCACGCTCAGCGCTCCCTCCGGAGCTGGCCGATGCCCCGGCGCTGGTGCTCGCCGGCGAGGGCTGGCACCCAGGGGTCGTCGGAATCGCGGCGTCGCGAATGGTGGAGCGCCACCACCGGCCGACGATCCTGCTCTCGGTCGACGGATCGACGGCGAAGGGCTCCGCCAGGAGCATCCCGGGCTTCGACCTGGTCGCCGCGCTGGGCGCCTGCGACCGGCATCTCGTCCGCTACGGCGGCCACCGAGCCGCGGCAGGCCTCGAGCTCGAGGCCGGAAATCTCGTCGAGTTCCGCGAGGCCTTCGTCGCGGAGGCCGCCGCCGCGATCGATCCCGCCGACCTCGTCAGGATGGAGCGCCTCGACGCGCTTGTCGGCGTCGGCCGTGAAGGCATCGGCATGGACCTTGCCCGCCAGTTCGAGAGTCTCGGCCCCTTCGGAATGGGAAATCCCGGCCCCCGGCTGCTGGTGCCCTCGGGCCGGCTGCGCGAGGTTCGCCCCCTGGGAGAGGAGGGCAAGCACTCCCGATTCCAGCTCGAGAGCGGCGCCGGCCGCGCGGCTGGCGTCGCCTTTGGCATGAACGGCGAGATCTCGAAGCGCGAGAACCAGGCGCTCGATCTCTCGATCGAGCTCGAGGTCGACCGCTGGAACGGGGCCGAGCAGCCGCGGGTGGTGGTGCGCGAGCTCTATCCCCTGGCGAGCCCGGCGACCGGGAACCCCGCGTCGGCCGGCTGCGGCGACCACTGTCCCGCGCCGGATGGCGAGTGGTGGGAGCGCCTGGAGCGGGAGTCGGCCCGGATGGCAGAGGGGCGGCCGGGGGCGCTCCTCGAGGTCAGGGCGGCCGAGTCCGCCCGTCGCGAGACGATCGACCGGCGAGGCGGAGCCGCCGTCGCCTCCCTCGCGGAGCTGATCTCGAGCGGGGAGCCGCTGCTAGCGATTTGCGCCGACGCCGCCCGCCGCTCCAGGCTCGCCTCCGAGGCGGCCGACCCCCGCCGGTTCGGCGCACCAGTGCCGAGGGTGGTCTGCTGCCGCTGCGGGTCCGCCGGGCTCGACGCTGCCCTCTCGGATGCGCAGGCCGCGGGACTCGTGCTCACGGACTGGACGGCCCTCGCCCTCCGCCCCCGGGCGCCGCTCGCCTTCCGTCACCTCGTCCTGATCGATCCACCGCCGAGCGAGGCGCTGGAAACCTTGGCCTGTGCCGCAGCCGAGCCGGCGGCGATCGGAGGGGGCTCGGGTTCGTACCTCCACCTCGCCTGGGGGCCCTCCGAGGTCGACCTCGCCGAACGCCTCTTCGACTGGGAGTGGAACCTGCGCGCCGCGATCCGCGACATCTGGCGTGGCCTCGGCGGGGGAGAGGCCTCCGGCGAAGGGCTCCGCCTCCTGCTTGCCGGCGATTCGGCGTATCCCCGGACGCCCGAGCTTGCCGCGCGGTGTGTGCGCGTCCTCAGCGAGCTCGGCCTCTGCGAGTGGCGGCCCACTGGCGGCGATTCGGCGTTGCGGGTCTTATCCTCGGAGAGGACCGATCTGGCGCGATCCAGGGCCTACTCGGACTGCATCGCCAGACACCAGGAGGCCATTCGATTCCTCCGAAGCAAGGCACAACCGACGTAGCGAGCACCACGAAGGACGGCGACCTGCCGGACGGCGTCGAGCTGCGCGACGTCGACCGCGTCGGGCACACCCGCGTCGGCGAGCCGCCGGATCAGTCGAGTACGCCTCGCGCCGACGCGATCACGCGCGAGCTCACCGCGGACCAGCGCGCCCTGCTCGGCGACCTCTTCGCGGTGATCGAGGAGCACAAGTCCGACGCCGCCGAGCCGATCGACCGCGGGGAGATCGAGCGGGCCTTCGCCTTCGCCTGTGAGAGCCACGCCGGCCAGGAGCGGAAGTCGGGTGAGGACTTCATCACCCATCCCCTCGGGGTCGCCCGCATCTGCGCCGGGCTGCGGCTTGACACCGCGACCCTCTGCGCGGCGCTGCTGCACGACACCGTCGAGGACACCAGCGCCAGCCTGGAGCAGGTCCGCGAGGACTTCGGCGACGAGATCGCTCAGCTCGTCGACGGCGTCACCAAGCTCACCGGGATCACCTTCAAGAGTCGCGACGAGAGGCAGGCCGAGAACTACCGCAAGATGATGGTGGCGATGGCCACCGACGTCAGGGTGATCCTGATCAAGCTGGCCGACCGCCTCCACAACATGCGCACGATCGGCGCGCTGCCCAAGCAGAAGCAGCAGGAGAAGGCGCGCGAGACGCTCGAGATCTTCGCGCCGCTCGCTCACCGCCTCGGGATCCACGCGATCAAGTGGGAGCTCGAGGACCTCGCCTTCGCGACGCTCCATCCGCGCAAGTACGACGAGATCAAGGAGCTCGTGGCCCAGCAGCGCGCCGAGCGCGAGCGCTACGTCGAGGAGGCGGGCGAGTTCCTCGCCGAGGAGCTCGAGAAGGTCGGCATCGAGGCCGAGATCTCGGGCCGCGCCAAGCACTTCTACTCGATCTACACGAAGATGACCCGCAAGGGCCGCGAGTTCAACGAGATCTTCGACCTGACTGCGATGCGCGTGCTGGTCGGCTCGGTGAAGGACTGCTACGGGGCCATCGGCATCGTCCACTCACTCTGGAAGCCGCTGCCCGGCCGCTTCAAGGACTTCGTGGCGATGCCCAAGGCGAACGCCTACCAGGCGCTGCACACGACGGTGATCGGCCCCGAGGGCCGCCCGCTCGAGATCCAGATCCGCACCCCGGAGATGCACGAGCTGGCGGAATACGGGATCGCGGCGCACGTGATCTACAAGGAGGGCTCCGCATCTTCCTCCTCCTCCGACCCGGGCAGGGAGAAGATGACCTGGCTTCGGCAGCTGCTCGAGAACGAGGAGCACCAGGGCCCGCAGGCGTTCCTCGAGGCGCTCAAGGTCGACCTGTTCGAGGACGAGGTCTTCGTCTTCACGCCGAAGGGCGAGGTGAAGAACCTCGCCGCCGGCTCGACGCCGCTCGACTTCGCCTACTCGATCCACACCGACGTGGGCCACCGCTGCGTCGGCGCCAAGGTCAACGGCAAGATCGTCCCGCTCCACTACCAGCTGCGCAGCGGGGACATCGTCGAGGCGCTCACCGCCAAGCAGGGCCGTGGTCCGTCGCGAGACTGGCTGAAGCTGGTCCGCACGAGCCGCGCGCGGAACAAGATTCGCGCCTGGTTCTCGCGGGAGGGCCGTGAGGACGCGGAGCACAAGGGGCGGGACGACCTCGCCCAGGCCTTCAAGAAGCAGGGCCTGCCCTACCCGAAGCTGGCCGGCTCGCCGCTGCTCGTCGACGTGATCCGGGAGATGGGCTTCCGGAAGGCGGACGACTTCTACATCGCGCTCGGCCAGTCGAAGATCTCGACGAAGGTCGTCGCCAACAAGGTGATGCAGCGCCTGAAGCGCGGGGAGGCGGTCGAGGAGGAGCCGGCCGAGGGGCTGATCAAGGGAACCGATGACGCCCGCCGCCGCACCAAGGAGGCGACGAGCTTCGGGATCAAGGTGAAGGGGATCGACGATGTCGTCGTCCGCCTCGCCAAGTGCTGCCGTCCCGTGCCGGGCGACCAGATCGTCGGCTACGTCTCGCTGGGGCGCGGC
Source organism: Solirubrobacterales bacterium (assembly GCA_035456265.1). GTDB lineage: Bacteria > Actinomycetota > Thermoleophilia > Solirubrobacterales > 70-9 > DASUPK01. The sequence continues at coordinate 5,300 of DATIDP010000123.1, forward strand.
ATCACGGTCCACCGTGAGGACTGCCGGAACGTCGCCGCCCTGAAGAAGGCCCCGGAGCGGTTCACCGACGTCGCCTGGGACGGCGACAACGATTCCTCCTATCGGGTGGAGCTTCAGGTGGATGCCTGGGACCGCACCCGCCTGCTCGAGGACCTCTCACGGACCTTCGCCGAGGCCGGGCTCAACATCCTCGAAGCTCGCTGCGCGACGAAGCATCCGATGGTCAAGAACCGCTTCGTGGTCGAGGTGGGGGACACCGAGCAGCTCAAGCAGTGCATCTCCCGGCTGCGGAACGTCGACTCGGTGTTCGACGCTTATCGCGTCACTCCGACCGCCTGACGCGCGCGCCTCGGATTCAAAGAGAGACCGCATCATCAATCCACCTGACGGGTTGGTTCGTATGATGAGAACAGTGAGGGAGCGCGGGACATGGAGGGCCAGGATCAGGCTCGCCGCCTTTCTGGGAACGGCTCTGCTGGCGATGGGTGTCATCGCCGCCACCGCCTGGGCGGTCTTCCAGCCGATCGGCTCGACGGACAACAGCTACACGGGCGGCAGCGGCGACCCGCTGAACCCCACCTTCACGATGGACCAGGGCGACCGGCCGACCTTCAGCGACGGCGGCGCGAACCAGCACAATGTGACGGCGCGCCAGAACGGGCCAGACAAGAAGGCGCTGTTCAGCACTCCGACCCTCAATGGCGGCCAGCAGACGACCCTCGACGGCACCCAATACCTGACCGCGGGAACCTACGCGTTCTTCTGCACGATCCACCCGACCGAGATGCAGGCGACTCTGGTCGTCACCGGCAACGGAGCCCCTCAGGCGCGGCCGTCTGCTGCGGTGATGAAGTTGAAGACGAAGACGATCTCCAAGGCGATCAAGAAGGGGCTCCGGGTCACGACCACCCCCAACACCAGGATCGAGGGCGTCACCCTGACAGCGAAGCTGGGCAAGTCGACGATAGGCAAGACGACCGTCACCCTGGTCGAAGGCTTCAACTCTGCGGTGGTGAGGCTGAGCAAGTCGGGGAAGAGCAAACTGCGCCGGAAGAGCACTGCCAAGGTCGCGGTCACGGCCGACATCCCGTTCGGGTCGCCCGTCACCGCGAAGAGGACGCTCAAGTAGCGCGATCGACCGCGCGCTGCACCCGCTCGGCCACCTCGCGCATCTGATCCTCCGACTCGTACTTGCCGCGCGGCCAGAAGAAACCGCGCAGCCCGTCCTTCGGCTTGCGCGGGACCACGTGTACATGCAGGTGGGGGACGCTCTGGCTGACGACGTTGTTGATCGCGACGAACGACCCGGGCTTGCGCATCGCCTCGGGCACGGCGACCGACAGCAGCCGTGCGTTCTCGAGGAGCGGCCCGAGCAGCTCGTCGGGCAGGTCGCCGAGCGTCTCGTGATGCTCGCGTGGCACGAGCAGCGAGTGCCCCGGGAAGAGGGGCCGGTTGTCAAGGAAGGCGACGGTGCGCTCGTCCTCGAAGACCACGTGCCCGGGCTCATCGCCGGCGATGATCTGACAGAAGCGGCAGTTGGGGTCCGCGGCCATTGGCGGCGGAGCTTAGAAGCCGGTAGGGTCGCGGGCGTATGGCGCGCAAGGCGGTAGGGAAGCTGATCATCGCGGCCGTGCTGGCGGGTCTCGTCGTTCTCGGGCCCGGCGTCGCCGATGCGGGCGTGGCCGTGAAGAGCGGCCTCTACAAGGGAAAGACGACCCAAGAGGCGGTCACCGACTCGTTCCGAAAGATCCAGTTCAAGGTGAAGAAGGGCAAGGTCACGCTGACCCTGGAGCCCTCGGTCGCCCGTGAGGACTGCGTATCCACCTCGGTGTTCACACAGGACGGCAGCCCGACTCAAAAGCTCGGCAGGAACGGGACCTTCACCTTCAGCCGCACCTTCTTCGGCAACAAGTTCGACAAGATCCACGGCCGATTCGTCAGTCCGAACGAGGTCCAGGGCTTCGCGATCTACCACTTCTTCTCTCAGGATCTCTGTTCGGGCGGCAAGGCGCGGGTCAACTTCACGGCGAAGCACAAGTAGCGCGGTGCGGCCTGGTAGCCGCTACGCAACGATGGTCAGCGCGCCCGGCTCCACCGAGAACTCGAGCTCGGTGTATTCGCCGATGTAGTCGCCGTCGACCTGCACGGGGAAGGGGCGTGCCAGCCCGTCCTCGTCCATGGAGATCGACCGGACCGAAGCCCGGGTGACGTCGTCGAACTCGTCGATCTGCCTGTGCTTGGCGAGATGAAGCCGCCTGCCGAGCACCCGCGCGGCGATCGGGAGCATGTCCCGCTGCTTCGCACGCCGGAGAAGGGCCATCGAGATCGTCCCGTCACCGAGCCCGATGTCCTCGCAGATCCGAATCGGGATGTTGGCGAAGTACGTGAAGGGATCCGAGTTCTGAGCGATGGCGGTGACGCCCTCGAGCGTCTCGCCCTCGACATTCAGCTCGAGCCGGACCGGGTCGTGGAGATAGTGGCGGTAGAAGCCGGAGATGGCGGCCCACGTGTAGTACCACTGCCTCGCCCGAGCCTTGAGGCGCGGGTGCGCGTCGACCCGTTTCACGACGGTCGCGTCGAGGCCGACCCCGCAGGCGAAGACGAATCGACGCCCGTTGCAGCGGCCCAGGTCGATCTTGCGAGGGCGGAAGTCGTCCGCGAGGCCGATCAGGTGCTCGGTCGCGTCGACCACGTCGTTTGGGATGCCCAGCGTGCGGCAGACCACGTTCGTCGAGCCACCGGGCAGCACCGAAACCGGCACATCCGTGCCGGCGAGCCCATTGGCGACCTCGTTGAGGGTTCCGTCGCCGCCGAAGGCGACGACGATGTCGTAGCCCCCTGTGCGTGCCTCCCGCCCGATCTCGATCGCGTGCTCGGCCGCTTCGGTGTCGACGGCCTCGACCTCATAGCGGGCCTGCAGCGCATAGACGACCAGGTTCTTGAGCCGGTCCGAGACAGTCGTCGCGTACGGGTTGACGATGATCAGCATCCGCTTCTTGTCCGCATCCGGCGCGAGCGGGACGGCGGTTGCCGCCGGAGCGGGATCTCTCTGGGCAGGGGCGATCGTGGGCACGCCTTTCTCCTAACCCCGGCGTCCGGCGGGGTTACCGGCGTCCGGCCGGGTTACGGCAGCCTATTGAGCCGGACGTCGGCGGCTGTCCGGGGGATTCACCACCTCCGTTCCCAGGTTCCCGGGTCGTTGGTTCGTCGTCAGGAGTCGATCATGACGTCACACGGCGACGGCTGGCGGGTTTCCGGGTCCGAGCACTACCGTTTCCCGCCGCGAGCGAGTTCACGGCGTATGCCTACTGCGAAGAGCGCAAGCGGTCCATCTTGCGCGGCGGCACCGTCCGCACCGACTTCATCCCGACGGCGCCGGGACAGACCACCGGAAACACGCCTCGCTGCGCGAAGGGCACCGCGGCGATCTCGGGGGGCTTCAAGACATTGTCGACCGGGGCTTACTTCAATCGGTCGAGCGGCCTCGGCCGGGACTGGAGCATCGAGGTGACCAACGTCGGCGCAACGCTGTCCGATGTCTACGACGTCGAGGCCTACTGCGTCCGGGGAAAGGTTCAGCGGGTTGAAGCGTTTGGCATCGTCCCTGGCAATGGCCCCCCGACGCCTGAGGGTGTGACCACCATGGTGTACCCCCGGCTGCGGAAAGGGGAGGTTCGTTCGAGGCGGTGGTTACGTGGCGACCCCGCCCGCGGTCGATCTCTTGCGGGGCCCCGTGGTCTTCGGCGACGTTCTCGCGCCGAAGGGCTGGAAGGTGTCGGTTGTCTCGATCGACGGCACCCAAGAGGCCCACAAGTCATTCGGCTGCTGCCGGCCGGGCTAGCTGGTCGCCGGCTCGCCTGCGGCAGGGTTACCTCCCGGAATCAGGTCCCCCAGTTCCTCGACCGGGGTGCCGGAGGTGGCCGCGTACCGGAGGACCGTGCCATCGTCGACCTCCCGGACATGGCCGGCGTTGACGAGCAGGTCGACGTGGCCGATCACCTCGGAGAGGGTGAGGAATGCCTGGGTTACGGCCACGTCCCCCCAGAGCGCCTGGGCGAGCTCGTGCCCGGTGCGGGGTTGCTCGGCGATCAGCCGGTAGAGCTTCTCGGCGCGCCGCTGATGGAGCCTGAAGCGCTCGTCGATCAGCGCCACGTGGTCGGTGATCGGCTCGCCGTGTCCGGCAAGGACGATCTCCGCGGGAAGCTCACGGGTCCGCTTCAGGGACTCGAGGTAGGTGACCAGCGCCTGGGTCCGCTCCGCTGACCCGTCCAGCGGGCGCGAGATCAGCGGGTTGGACGAGATGTGCTTGATCAGGTGATCGGCGGCGATCAGGATCCGCCTCTTGGCGTCCCAGAACAGGGTGTCCGAAGGACTGTGCCCTGGGCGATGCTGGACCTCGAGCCGGCGGTCTCTGAACTCGATCTCCTCGCCGTCGTGGAGCGGCCGGGTCACATGCGCCTTTGAGCCCCAGGCGCGAAAGCTGCCGGTCACCTGCCGCAGCGCCCGGACGACCTCCTCCGAGATGCCGTGACGCAGCATCAGCGCGGCGGCCTCCTCGTCGTCGCGCTCGGCGTCCGCTCCGAAGTTCTCGATGAACGGCGCCAGCCGGTCGAGCGCCGCGACCTCGGCGCCCGAGCGCTTGGCGACGATGTCCACCAGGCCGAGATGATCGATGTGCTGGTGCGTGACGATCACCAGTTCGAGGTCCTCGATCCCGTGGCCGAGGGCGTCCAGCTGCCGCTCCAGCTCATCGAGCGCCTTCCCCGAATTGGGTCCAGAGTCGATCAGGGTGAGGGGTTCGTCATCGAGCAGGTAGGTGTTGACGCGCCCGACCTGGAACGGGGTCGGAATCCGCAGCACCCGGATTCCCGCGTCCGAGATCCGCTCCCAGACTGCGGGCGGTGTCTCGTCACTCACGAATCAGCCCGAGGACCTCGTCCCGCTTCGCCTCCATGTCCTCCCGGGAGACGAGCGACTCGAGGTTGAGGCGAAGCAGCGGCTCGGTGTTCGAGGGGCGGACATTGAAGTGCCAGTCCGAGTAGTCGATGGAGACTCCGTCGAGATGGGAGATCTCGGCGTCGGAGTAGCGCTCCTCGATCTCCCTCATCTTCGCCTCCTGATCCGCCACCTCGGAATTGATCTCCCCGGAGATGAAGTACCTGGAGCGGAACTCGTCCATCAGTTCGGAGAGCGAGCGGCTCTCGCGGGAGACGAGCTCGAGCATGAGCAGTGCCGGCATCGTGCCCGAGTCCGCGCAGTAGAAGTGCCGGAAGTAGTAGTGCCCGGAGACCTCGCCGCCGAAGACGGCGCCCGTCTCGCGCATCCGGATCTTGAAGAAGGCGTGACCGACCCGGCTCAGGTCGGACCTGCCGCCCGCCGCCGCGACGGTGTCCGGAACCGCCCGGCTCGAGCGGGGGTCGTAGAGGATCGTCGCCCCGGGTTCCTTCGCGAGGGTGGCGCGGGCGAGCAGGGCGCAGACGAAGTCGCCGTCGCAGAACGTCCCCTGGTCGTCGATGAAGAAGCAGCGGTCCGCGTCGCCGTCCCACGCGATCGCCAGATCGACTCCCTCCTTCTTCACCTGCTCGACCAGCATGCGCCGGTTCTCCTCGAGGAATGGATTGGGACCGGCCTCCGGGAAGTCGCCGTTCGGCTCCCAGCGGCTGGTGGTGACCTCGAGGTTCAGTCGGTCGAGCAGCGGGCCGACCATCGGACCGGCCATCCCGTCGCTGCCGTCGGCCAGGATCCGGAGCGGCCCGATCGCCTCGCCGTCGACGGCGGCGAGCATGTGCCGGTGGAAGTCCGGATAGATGTCGATCTCCTCGACGCTTCCGCCTCCGGGGGGATCTGGCAGGCCGTCCTCGATCTCCGCCCGGACCTCCTGGATGCCGGCGTCGCCGGATAGCGCCAGAGCGCCCTCCCGCAGGAGCTTCACGCCCGTGTACTTCTTGGGATTGTGGGAGGCGGTGACCATCGCCCCGCCGTCGAGGTCGCGCGAGCCGACCAGGTAGTAGCTCATCTCGGTGGCGACCTGCCCGGCGTCGACCACGGTGACCCCCTCCTCGACGAGGCCGTTCCGAACGCCATCGGCCATCCCGGGGGAGCTCAGGCGCATGTCGTGACCGAGGCCGACCAGGAGCTCCGCCGTCTTCTTGCCGCGAATCCGGCCCAGGACCCGGGCGAAGGCGCGACCGATCAGGTGGGCGGTCTCCTCGTCGAGTTCGTCGCCGTAGACCCCTCGGATGTCGTAGGCCTTGAAGATCCCGGCCGGCGGCGCGGTGGTGGCCATCAGCCGAACGCTCCCTTGAGCGTCTCGTAGCTGTCGTGAAGCGTCTGATTCATGACTCGCGTGTCTCCGAGCACCGGCATGAAGTTGGTGTCGCCTCCCCAGCGCGGGACGATGTGCATGTGGATGTGGTGCTCGACCCCGGCGCCCGCCACCCGGCCCTGGTTGAAGCCGACGTTGTAGCCATGCGGGGCGTAGCTGGTCTCGAGCGCATTCATTCCCCGCTGGGCGAGGGACATGATCTCGGCCATCGTCGCCCCGTCGATCCTCTGGAGCTCGGCGACGTGCTCGTAGGGAGCGACCATCAGGTGGCCGTTCGTGTACGGAAACTTGTTGAGGATCACGAAGGACCGCTCGCCGCGTCGGAGGATGAGGTTCGCCTCGTCATCCTCTGCTTCGCACGCCGCGCAGAAGATGCATTCCGACTCTTTGTCCTTGGAGGCGTCCTTCACGTACTCGAGCCGCCATGGGGCCCAGATCCGCTGAGTGGCCACAGGCGGCATCGTACGGACCGGGCGCTGGCCGGCGTCGAGCGTGAGTCGCGTGAGCTCTTGCAGCTGCGGCCTGAGCATCTCGGCCAGATCTCGTCCTTCGCCCGGCTCGCGCAGCAGAAGGCCGAGGGCTTCCCGCACCGCCGCAAGCAGGTCGGTGGGAGTGGAGGTTGCCGGAGGTGCCGGAGGCGTTGGTCTCCCCTCGGGGAGCAGCTCGGCTGCCGAGCGCAGGTACCGCTCGGCCTGTTCCAGATTCCCGCGCTCGACACCGAGCCGTGCGCGCACCAGGTAGAGAACGCAAAGTCCGAACCGTTGCCGCGGAGTCTCTGCGAGCCGCTCCATCGGCTCACGCACGCGGTTCTCAACGGCCGTGCCGAAGAGCAGCCGGAAGTTCGGGCCGAGCGCACCGAACCGGCCGGCGGGCGTGAAAGAGAGATCGACCTGGAGGTTTCCGGGCAGCAGGAACACGCGGTAGACGGTCGGCCCCACGTGGACGTCGAAAAGGTGAACTGCCTCCAGCTCCGCAGCGAGCTCGCGGGTCCACTCGTTCAGGACCTCCCCCACCGGTGTCGACTCGGCGACACCGAAGGCGAGATCCACATCCGACCAGCGATCCACCCGCCTCGCCGCCTCCGCCCCGACCACCGCCGCAGCCACGATGCGAGGATCCTCTTCTGCCCGCTTGAGTACTCGCCGGCGAGCGCTCTCGCGCTCTTCGACGGTGAAGATCATCGCCTCGCCACCCGCATGAAACGGGTCGCGCTCACGCGCCCTCGAATCAGAGCCAGCCGCGCCGGCGGAAGTAGGCGACCATCCCCACCAGCAGGGCCACCATCGTGCCCACGATCGCCCAGAAGGCGGTCATGTCCTGCTCCCCGGGGACCCCGACGTTCATTCCCCAGATGCTCGCGAGCAGCGTCAGCGGCAGGACGATGACGCTGATCGAGGTGAGCACGCGCAGGATGTCGTTGACGCGGTGCGAGAGCACGGACTCATTGGTGTCCTCGAGCGCCTCGATGACCTCCTTGTAGTTCTCGAGGATGTCCCAGATGCGCTCATGGGCGTCGACCACGTCGTCGAAGTAGATCTCGAGGTCCATGTCGGGTGAGAGGTAGCGCTCCTTCACCTTCTCCAGATCCCGAAGCACCTGGCGCTGCGGGCGAATCACCTTGCGGAAGTTGATGATCTCCTGCTTGACGTTGGAGATGTCGCGCACGATCTCCTCGGAGCGGCCCTCGAAGATCTCCTCCTCCAGCACGTCCAGCTTGTTGCCGATCTTGCGCAGCATCGGAAAGCAGTAGTCGAAACCGTCGTCGACGATCCGATAGAGCAGGTAGCCCGAGCCGCGACTGAAGAGCTGGTCGCGCAGCTCCTCCTTCTGCCGGCACCGCTCGAACAGGTACTCGACCGGCTGCAGCGGCTGGTTGGGAATCGTGATCAGGAAGCCGGCGCCGACGAAGATGTCGAGCTCGCCGGCGTTGAGTCGTCCCACCGCGGGGTCGAAGACCGGGAACTGCAGGACGATGAAGAGGTAGTCGTCGTAGACGTCGATCTTCGGCCGCTGGTTGCGAGAGAGGACGTCCTCGTAGTCGAGGGCGTGGAAGGCGAAGTTCTCCTCCAGCCAGGCCTGCTCGAGCGGCCCCTGCCGGTCGATCTTCACCCAGCGGAGACCTTCGGCCGCGATCTCCTCGACCTTGGGGGTCTGCGGCTCAGGCGGAAGCGGCGCGACGAACTCGCCGGCGCGGGTCCTGCGCAGTCTGGGGCGAGGGAGGTTCGGCATCTTCCGGACCTGTCGTCATCGTCGCTTCCTTCTCCATGGTGATTTCACTGTACTGCGGCGGGGACCGCGTCGCCGCACACACGTGCCCGGAATTTCGCATGTAAATGCGGCTTACGGGCGTTGCTATATTCCCTCGTCACATACGCACCACATCAAGAGGGGTGGAGGGACTGGCCCGAAGAAGCCCCGGCAACCCCCTCGGATCTCGGTCCGAGGAAGGTGCCAACTCCAGCAGGTGTCGCGGTTTTGGTGATCGAGCGGCCTGGAAGATGTGGGAAGAGCTCCGAAACGGACCTCCGCCCACCGAAACCAGGCGGAGGTTTTTTTACGCAGAGGAGCCAATGGCAGTCGAGTCTCTGAAATGCAAGGAGTGCGGGGAGAGCTATCCGCTCGACGCGCGCTTCGTCTGTGAGCAGTGCTTCGGGCCGCTCGAGGTCTCATACGACCTCTCCGACCTCGACCCCGAGGAGGCCCGCCGCAAGATCCAGGCCGGGTCGCGGGGCATCTGGCGCTACTCCGACTTCCTGCCCTTCGAGGGGCGCCCCGGGGATCCGCTCGAGCCCGGGTTCACCCCGCTGATCCGCGCCGACCGCCTCGCCGAGCGGCTGGGACTGGGGGAGGTCTGGATCAAGAACGACGCAGCCAACCCGACGCACTCCTTCAAGGACCGCGTCGTCGCGGTCGCGGTCGCCAAGGCCAGGGAGCTCGGCTTCGAGACGGTCGCCTGCGCCTCGACCGGCAACCTCGCCAACGCCGTCGCCGCTCACGCTGCTGCGGCGGGTCTCGACTCCTACGTCTTCGTCCCGGCGGACCTCGAGGAGCAGAAGCTCCTCGCCACCGGGATCTACGGCACCAAGCTCGTCGGCATTCGCGGCACCTACGACGACGTCAACCGGCTCTGCACGGAGCTCAGCCAGACCCGTCCCTGGGCGTTCGTCAACGTCAACCTGCGCCCGTACTACTCCGAGGGCTCGAAGACGCTCGCCTTCGAGACGATCGAGCAGCTCGGCTGGAAGCTTCCGGACCGCGTGGTCGCGCCGATCGCCTCCGGTTCGATGTTCACGAAGGTCGCCAAGGGCATGCGCGATTGGATCGAGCTCGGACTGGTCGAGGGAGAGCTGCCCACCTTCTGCGGGGCCCAGGCGCTCGGCTGCTCGCCCGTCGCGACCGCGTTCTCGGAGGGCTGGGACGTCTGCAAGCCGGAGCGCTCGCCGGACACGATCGCCAAGAGCCTCGCCATCGGCGATCCGGCCGACGGTCCCTACGCCCTCGAGCTGGCTCGCAAGAGCGGCGGGGTGATCGAGTCCGTCACCGATGACGAGATCCGCGCCGGAATACGGCTGCTCGCCGAGACGACCGGCGTGTTCACCGAGACGGCGGGCGGTGTCACGGTTGGGGTGCTGTCCAAGCTCGCGGATGCCGGGGCGATCGGGTCGGACGAGAGGGTCGTCGCCTACATCACCGGGGAGGGGCTGAAGACGCTCGACGCCGCCCGGGAGTCGTTCCGGATGCACGAGATCGAGCCGACGCTGGATGCTTTCGAGGCCGAGTTCCGGACCGCGGAGGTCTCGGCGTAGACCCGCGGCCGTGCGGCGTCCATGACTAAGATTCCCGCCCGACGATGAGCATCACGGTGAAAATCCCGGCCCAGCTCCGCGCCGCCACCGGGGGTGAGGGCGAGCTCGAGGTGGAGGGGTCCACCGTGGGCGAGGCGCTCGACGCGGTCTTCGATCAGCACGATGGGCTGCGCGAGCGGATCACCCAGGACGGTGACCTGCGCCGGTTCGTAAACGTCTACGTCTCGGGTGAGGACATCCGCTTCCAGGACGGCCTCGACACCCAGGTCTCCGACGGCGACGAGGTGACGATCCTCCCCGCCGTCGCCGGCGGCTGAGAGCCGCTTCGCGGCGGTTGCCGCCGGGTAGGGAAGTCGCCGTGACGCGGGTGCTGACAGCGCTGGTCATGTTCGGCGCGCTCGGAGTGCTGGCCGGGCCGGCGCAGGCAAACAAGCATCACATGCACAAGCCCGCCGGCGTCAAGGGGGTCGTCTTGGACAGCACCTGCCCCGGCGCCTGCGCGGAGCCAGCCCCGCCGCCTCCTGCCTATACGGGGACGGTGACGATCACGGTGCGCCGCGCGAGCGACGGTGCCCTGGTCGCGAGCCAGGAGACCAGCGACGGGCATTTCCGCTTGCGCGTGAAGCGGGGGCAATACGACGTCAGTGCGGTTCCCCCGAATCCGCCCTCGTGCGAGCCGACGCCGTCGAGCGTGTGCCCGGCGAATGCAGAGCGAGCGGCGATCGTCGCCCCGTGCCTGATGGGTGAGATGAAGCGCGTGCAGGTCCGCCGGCATCGCATGACGCGTGTCGAGCTTCACGTGCGGAACGTCTGCATCGTCTGACCGACTCGAAGCGCGCCCGGCAGGATTTGAACCTGCGGCCTCTCGCTCCGGAGGCGAGCGCTCTATCCACTGAGCTACGGGCGCGGGGTGCCAAGTTTAGGCTTGGCGCGTCATGGATCTCTCCGTCGTCTTTCTCGGCACCGGCGGCTCCGTGCCCTCGGCACGGAGGGCGACCGCCTGCGTGCTGATCCGCTCGGGCCGCAGCCGGATCCTGGTCGACGCGGGGGAGGGGGCGCAGCGGCAGATGATCAACTCGACCGGCCTCGTTCAGGTCGACGACATCTACATCACCCACTTCCACGCCGACCACTACCTGGGCCTGCCCGGGCTGCTGAAGACGTACGACCTCCTGGAGCGCCAGAAGCCGCTCCGCATCATCGGCCCGGCAGGGCTGATCGGCCTCTTCGACGCGCTTCGCCGGATCTTCGGCAGGCTGCGCTACGACGTCGAGCTGGTTGAGCTGGAGCCGGGGGAGGCGGTGGAGCATGACGGCTTCGAGATGTGCGCCTTCGGCGTCGAGCACCGGATGAAGGCGCTCGGCTACGCCTACGTCGAGCCCGAGCGCCCCGGGCGCTTCGACGTCGACGCCGCCCGCGAGCGGGGGGTCACGGACGCCCGCGACTACGGGCGGCTGCAGAGGGGGGAGACGATCGCGGTGAACGGCTCCGAGGTGCGGCCCGACCAGGTGATGGGCGAGCCGCGCCACGGCCGCAAGGTGGTGATCACCGGCGACACCGCGCCCTGCGAGATGACCCGCGTCGCGGCGCATGCGGCCCAGCTGCTCGTCCACGACGGCACGTTCGCGGTGGAGGAGTCGGCGCGCGCCGCGGACACTGGCCATTCGACCGCCCGCGGCGCGGCCCAGCTCGCGGTCGACGCCGAGGTCGACATGCTCGCGATCGTTCACGTCTCCTCCCGTTACAACGTGTCCAAGGTCCTCGACGAGGCCCGGGAGGCCTTCCCCAACACCGTCGCCCCACGCGACTTCGACCTGATCGAGATTCCGTTCCCGGAGAGGGGCGAGTCCCACCTCGTGCCGGAGGGTGCGAGGCAGCGTCCAGAGCCCCGGGCCGAGCCCGCGCCGATCCCGGACTAGGTCCGGGCGAGGTCCGCGATGGCCTCCGTGACCGCCGGCGCCTGGTCCTCCTGGAGGAAGTGTTTGGCGGGCAGGATCGTCGCCTCAATGCCGAGCGCCTCTTCGATCGGCCGCCGCTGATCCTCGCCGAGCGCGGGGTCCCGGTCGCCCCAGAGGATGCGAGCGGGCCAACCGGCCTTCCGAAGCCCTTCGAGATAGAAGCGCTCCTTCTCGGCGGTCCGTTCGAACCCCCTGACGATGCGCTGGTAGGCGCGGCCGCCGTCGCCACCGCGAAGCAGGGTGAAGTGGGCGTCCACTTCCGCTGCTGGCGTGGCCGAGCGGTCGCCGATTCCGGTCCAGTAGAAGAGCCAGCGAGCGAGCGGCGGGCGGGTGCCGACGACCCACGCTCGGCCGATCAACGGCGGTGCGGCGAGCGCGATCGCCCAGAAGCGACGGAATCCGTCCACAGCGAGCAGCGTGTCGAGGACCGTGAGCGACCGGAGGCGGCCGGGGTTGCGGAGAGCCCATTCGAGCCCGATCGGCCCTCCGACGTCATGGAGGACGAGGTGGCACCGCTCGATGCCGAGGGCGTCCACCGCGTCACCGGTCCAGCGCCCGAGGCCCGACCAGCTGTAGTCGAACTCCTCGGGACGCTCTGAGAGGCCCATCCCGGGCAGATCGAAGGCCAGGCCCCTGAGGCCGCGATCCGCGAGCGCGGGAACGACCTTGCGATAGAGAAACGAGCTCACCGGAACCCCATGCATCAGCACCACCGGCTCGCCCTCGCCCTCATCTCGGACGAAGCTGCGGACACCGCCGGCCTCGAACTCGCGCCCGGCACGCCGGTGTTGCTCGATTGCTTCCGCAACCTGAGGGTTCACGTCCAGGGATCGTCTCACCCCGCTGCTACGCTGGCGCGGCAAGCCCCTTTAACCCGGTCCCGTGAGGCCAGGAAGGAGCAAGGAAGTGAGTGACGAGAAGGTCGTGCTCGATCACGACGATCTGAGGCGGACGCTTGTCCGTATCGCCCACGAGATCGTCGAGAGGAACGAGGAGTCGGATCGGCTGGCGCTGGTCGGCATCCACACGCGCGGCGCCGTGATCTGCCGCCGCCTTCATGCCCTCGTCGGCGAGCTCTCGGGCACCGACGTCCCGCTCGGTGACCTCGACATCTCCTTCTACCGGGATGACATCGAGCGACGCGAGCCGCGCGACGCGCCGGTGGTCCACGACTCCCACCTGGACTTCGACCTCGCCGGCCGCACCGTCGTCCTCGTCGACGACGTGCTGTACACCGGCCGGACCGTTCGCGCCGCCATCGACGCCCTCTTCGACTACGGCCGCCCCGCGCGTGTCCAACTGGCCGTGCTCGCCGACCGCGGCCATCGCGAGCTGCCGATCCGCCCGGACTACGTCGGCAAGAACCTGCCGACCGCGCCGGGCGAGCGGGTGAACGTGCGGCTGGAGGAGACCGACGGAGTCGACGAGGTGGCGATCACACCCGCACAGGCGACAGCGAAGGAGAGGTCATGAAGCACCTGCTTGGAGTGGAGGAGCTCTCGCGAGAGGAGATGGAGCGCATCCTCGAGCGGGCCGAGAGCTTCGCCGAGGTCGGTCGCCGCGACATCAAGAAGGTGCCCACGCTCCGCGGCCGGACGATCGTCAACCTCTTCTACGAGTCGAGCACCCGCACCCTCTCCTCCTTCGAGCTCGCCGCCAAGCGGCTCTCGGCGGACGTCGTCAGCGTCAAGTCGGCCGGCTCGTCGGTCGACAAGGGCGAGTCGTTGAAGGACACGGTCGCGACGCTCTCGGCCTACGACCCCGCGGCGATCGTGATCCGATCCCCGCACGCCGGCTCGGCACAACTGGTCGCCAACTGGACCGAGGCCTCGGTGATCAACGCCGGCGACGGCAAGCACGAGCACCCGACTCAGGCGCTGCTCGACGTCTTCACCCTGCGTCAGAGGATCGATTCCCTCGAGGGGGCGAACATCTGGATCGTTGGGGACGTCCTGCACAGCCGGGTGGCCCGCTCCTGCCTCCTCGCCTTCCGGAAGATGGGCGCGAACGTGACCCTTTGCGGGCCACCCACCCTGATCCCGCGCGGGATCGAGGCTCTCGGCTGCGAGGTCTCCTATGCCCTCGACGCCCTCGGCGAGGCGGATGTCGTCTACGCCCTGCGGATGCAGCGCGAGCGGATGGGCGAGAGCTTCGTCCCCTCGCTCCGCGAGTACGCGGCCCGCTACCAGATCGACTCGCGCCGCCTCGGCCCACGCCAGCTGCTCATGCACCCGGGCCCGGTGAACCGGGGCGTCGAGCTGGCCCCCGAGGTGATCGACTCGCCCCAGTCGCTGATCACCGCCCAGGTGGAGAGCGGGCTGGTGGTCCGGATGGCGATCCTCTACGAGCTCCTCGCCGGCAGCGACCGTGGGCGGCCCGAGCGCGGCCTGGCGGCGACTGACACCCCGACGATCGGGCAGCCGGCGTGAGCGTCTCCGCGAACGGCACAGGCCGGGGGCGGGACGCGCCACGGCTCGTCTCACGCTCGGGGCCGGCGGCGAATCTGGTCGTTCGCGGAGTCCGGCTCTTCGACCCACGCACCGACCTCGACGACAGCCGCGACCTCGTCATCCGCGGCGGCGAGATCGCCGAGCTCGCCGAGCCCGGCGCCGCCGCCGAGATCGAGGGAGCCGAGACGGTGGAAGGCGAAGGACTGCTCGCCCTGCCGGCGTTCGTCGATCCGCACGTCCATTTCCGCGTCCCCGGCCAGGAGCACAAGGAGGACCTCGAGACCGGCACCCGGTCCGCGGCGGCCGGTGGCTACTGCGCCGTGATCGCGATGGCGAACACCTCGCCGCCGATCGACTCGGCCGCGGTCCTCGGCTCGGTCCGCGAGCGGGCCGAGCGCGAGGCATCGATCCCCGTCGGCTTCGTCGCCAACGTCACTCGCAAGATGGACGGGGTGGAGCTCACCGAGATGGCCGAGCTCCGCGAAGCCGGCGCGATCGGCTTCTCCGACGACGGGCTTCCCATCGCCAACGCCAGGGTTCTGCGCAGAGCGCTCCAATACCAGCGGCTCGCCGCCGGGCTGATCGCGCTCCACGAGGAGGACCCCGAGCTCTCCGCCGGCGGCGTCATGCACGAGGGCGAGGTCTCGGCCGCACTCGGGCTGGCCGGCGTGCCCTCGGTATGCGAGTCGACCATGATCGCCCGTGACTGCTCGCTGGCCCTGTACGAAGACACCCCGATCCACGTCCAGCACCTCTCGGCACGCGCATCGGTGGAGGAGGTCGCGCGCGCCAAGGCCGCAGGCGTCCGGATCACCTGCGAGGCGACGCCGCATCACTTGACGCTCACCGACGAGGCCGTCCGCAGCCTGGACGCCCGCTTCAAGATGAACCCGCCGCTGCGCTCGGAGGACGACCGCCAGGCTCTGATCGAGGGCCTCCGCGACGGGACGATCGACTGCGTCGCGACCGATCACGCACCGCATGCCGCGGAGGAGAAGGAGGTGCCCTTCGAGGAGGCGGCCTGGGGCGTGACCGGGCTGGAGACCGCCTTCGCCACCCTCTACACGGACCTCGTCCTGCCGGGCGTGCTGCCCCTGGAGACGCTCGTCGAGCGGATGACCTGCGGCGGGGAGCCCTTCGGGATCGAGGCGCCGCGAGTCGAGGCCGGCGCTGCCGCCAACATCGCGCTGATCGATCCCGAGCAGACATGGACGGTGGGCGAGGAGGGCTACGAGAGCCGCTCCTACAACAACTGCTTCGCCGGGCGGGAGCTGACCGGCCGGATCGTGATGACCGTCGCCGCCGGTCAGGTGGCCTACCGGCAGCGTTCCTTCGCGCTGGGGATCGCCTCTTGAGCGGCAGCGGCAAGCTCGACTCGGATCGGACCGCGCTCGTCGTGATCGACGTCCAGGAGGGCTTCCGGAGGGCGATCCCCGACTTCGACCGGATCGCGAAGGCCACCGCCACCCTGATCGAGGGGGCCGAGGCGATCGGCATCCCGGTGCTGATCACGGAGCAGTACCCGAAGGGCCTGGGGGAGACGGTGCCCGAGGTCTCCGAGCACCTGCCCGCCGAAGCTCGCCCGCTCGAGAAGGTCGTCTTCTCGGCCGCGGAGGCCGAGGGATTCGACCTCGAGGGGCGCGACCAGGCGCTCGTCTGCGGCATCGAGACCCACGTCTGCGTCAACCAGACGGCGCTCGACCTGCTCGCCGATGGGGTCGACGTGCAGGTCGCCGAGGACGCGGTGGGCTCCCGGACCGAGGAGAACAAGCGGGTCGGTCTGCACAAGATGGAGCGCGCGGGCGCCGAGATCACCAGCGTCGAGACGGCGCTCTTCGAGCTGCTCGGCCGCGCCGGGACCGACGAGTTCAAGCGGGTCCAGAAGCTGATCCTCGACTATGCCCCCAACCCGGAGCCGGTCGTCTGATGAGCGGCTACATCCTGCTGGAGGACGGCACCCGGTTCGACGGGGAGCTGGTGGGCTCGGGAGGGGAGGTCTCCGGCGAGGTCGTCTTCAACACCTCGATGACCGGCTACCAGGAGGCGGTCACCGATCCCTCCTACGCCGGTCAGATCATCACCTTCACGTACCCGTTGATCGGCAACTACGGCGTCTCGGGGGAGGCGATGGAGTCCGACCGCGTCCAGGCGCGGGGCGTGATCATGCGGGAGGGGAAGAACGGGGAGGACGCCGCCACCGCCGAAGGCGGCTGGCTCGACTGGCTGCGCGACAACGGCATCGCCGCGATCGGCGGGATCGACACCCGCGCTCTGGTCCGCCACATCCGCGACCGCGGCGCGATGCGGGGCGGCATCTTCCCGGCCGATCTCGCCGAGACCGGGGCCCGCGAGAAGGTCGATGCGGAGCCTTCGATGGAGGGCGCCGACTTCGCCCGCGAGGTGACTCCGCCGGCGCCGGTCGAGCTCGACGGCGCGGGCCCGCACGTCGTCGGGATCGACACCGGCATCAAGCTCTCGATCATCAGGCAGCTGCGGGAGCGCGGCTGCCGGGTCACGCTCGTGCCCTGCGACACCTCGGCCGAGGACGTCCTCGCTCGCGACCCGGACCTCGTCTTCCTCGCCAACGGCCCGGGCGACCCCGCCGCCCTCGACTACGTCGTCGAGAACGTTCGCGGCGTGGTCGGCAAGAGGCCGGTCGTCGGCATCTGCCTGGGCCACCAGCTGCTCTGCCGGGCGGTCGGGCTCGAGACCTTCAAGCTGCCCTTCGGCCACCGCGGCGCGAACCATCCGGTCAAGGACCTCGAGACGGGCAAGATCGACATCACCTCCCAGAACCACGGCTTCGCGGTCCTCGGCCCGGGAGGTGACCGGACCATCGACGGCGACGAGCCCGTCCGCTGGCAGACGGACTTCGGCGAGGCCGAGCTCTCCCACCTCAACCTCTACGACCGGACCGTCGAGGGCCTGGTCCTCAGGGACGTCCCCGGGTGCACCGTCCAGTATCACCCCGAGGCCGGTCCCGGCCCCCACGACGCCCGCTACCTCTTCGACCGCTTCCTGGAACTCGTCGATGCCTAGGCGCGAGGACATCCGGAAGATCCTGCTGATCGGCTCGGGCCCGATCGTGATCGGCCAGGCGGCCGAGTTCGACTACTCCGGTGTGCAGGCCTGCAAGGTCCTGCTGGAGGAGGGCTACGAGGTCGTGCTCGTCAACTCCAATCCCGCGACGATCATGACCGACCCGGAGTTCGCCGACCGCACCTACATCGAGCCGCTGCTGCCCGATCCGGTGGCAAGGGTGATCGAGCGCGAGCGGCCGGACGCGCTGCTGCCGACGCTCGGGGGCCAGACCGCCCTCAACCTCGCCAAGGCGCTTCATGACGACGGCACGCTCGAGCGCTTCGGCGTCGAGCTGATCGGCGCGAACTACGACGCCATCCACCGCGCGGAGGACCGCGAGGCCTTCCGGCGGACCATGGAGGAGGCGGGGCTGCGGGTGCCGTGGTCCCAGATCGTCACCTCGGTCGCCGAGGCGGAGGCGGGCGTCGCCGACGGCACGATCACGCTGCCGGCAATCGTCCGTCCCGCGTTCACGCTCGGCGGGCACGGCGGAGGAGTCGGCAACACCGAGACCGAGCTCGCGCAGGTTGTCTCGGAGGGCCTCGCGGCCAGCCCGATCAACCAGGTGCTGGTGGAGGAGTCCGTCCTCGGCTGGGGCGAGTTCGAGCTCGAGGTGATGCGGGATCGCAACGACAACGTCGTGATCATCTGCTCGATCGAGAACGTCGACCCGATGGGCGTCCACACGGGCGACTCGGTGACGATCGCGCCGGCGCAGACCCTCACCGATGCGCTCTACCAGGAGCTCCGCGACCAGGCGATCCGCGTGATCCGCGCAGTGGGCGTCGAAACGGGCGGTTCCAACATCCAGTTCGCGGTCAATCCCGCGTCCGGTGAGGTCGTCGTCATCGAGATGAACCCGCGCGTCTCGCGCTCGTCGGCGCTGGCCTCGAAGGCGACCGGCTTCCCGATCGCGAAGATCGCGGCGAAGCTCGCCGTCGGCTACGCCCTCGAGGAGATCCCCAACGACATCACCCGGGCGACGCCTGCCTCCTTCGAGCCGACCATCGACTACGTGGTCACGAAGGTGCCGCGTTTCGCCTTCGAGAAGTTTCCCGGCGCAGAGGGTCAGCTCACCACCCACATGAAGTCCGTGGGGGAGTGCATGGCGATCGGGCGGACCTTCCGCGAGTCCTTCACCAAGGCGATGCGCTCCCGCGAGCTGGACACCGATCCGGACATCCCCGCCTCGACCGGCGAGCTGCTCGAGCGCCTCGCCACTCCCTCCCCCGACCGCTTCGACCTGATCAACGCGGGCTTCGAGCGCGGAGTGGAGCTCGAGCGGATCCGGGAGGCGACCATGATCGATCCCTGGTTCCTGCGCGAGCTGCGAGCCCTGGCCAGCGAGGGGGATGGGACGGATGGCCTGGAGCGCACCTACCGCTCGGTCGACACGTGCGCCGCCGAGTTCGAGGCCCGGACGCCGTACTTCTACTCAGCACATGAACGTGCGTCCTCGGCTTCGCCTGCGGGCGCACGAACCTCCTTGGACGCCGGGGAGGTTGAACGCGGCGATCGTGCCTCCGTCGTCATCCTCGGCTCCGGGCCGAACAGGATCGGCCAGGGCATCGAGTTCGACTACTGCTGCGTGCACGCGGCGATGACCGCGCGCGAGCTCGACCGGGACGCGGTGATGATCAACTGCAACCCGGAGACGGTCTCCACCGACTACGACACCTCCGATCGCCTCTACTTCGAGCCGCTGACCGCCGAGGACGTCCTTGCCGTCTGCGCCATCGAGCGCCCGGAGGGGGTCATCGTCCAGTTCGGCGGACAGACCCCGCTGCGCCTCGCGAAGTCGCTGGAGGAGGCCGGGGTGCCGCTGCTGGGCACACCGGTCGACGCGATCGACCTGGCCGAGGACCGCGGCCGATTCGGCGCGCTTCTGCGCCGCCTCGAGATCGAGCACCCGCCCTACGGCACCGCCCTCTCCGCCGAGGAGGCTGTCGCGATCGCCGAGGACGTCGGCTTCCCGCTGCTCGTCCGCCCCTCCTACGTGCTCGGCGGCCGCGCGATGGAGATCTGCTACTCCGCCGACCAGCTGGCGGCCTACCTCGAGCAGAACGTCAAGGCGGACCAGGAGCACCCGCTGCTGCTCGACCGTTTCCTGGAGAACGCGATCGAGGTCGACGTCGACGCGCTCGCGGACGGGGAGGAGTGCTTCGTGGCCGGTGTGATGCAGCACGTCGAGGAAGCAGGCGTGCACTCCGGCGACTCCGCCTGCGTCATTCCTCCGATGAGCCTCGGCGAGGAGATGCTCGAGGAGATCCGCGAGACGACCCGGAGAATCGCCCTGGAGCTGGGCGTGATCGGCCTCATCAACGTGCAGTACGCGGTCGCCCAGGGCGGGCTCTTCGTGATCGAGGCGAACCCGCGCGCGTCGCGGACGGTGCCCTTCGTCAGCAAGGCGATCGGCGCGCCACTCGCCAAGATCGCCTGCCGCCTGATGCTGGGCGAGCCGCTTGCGGACCAGGAGCTCCCGAGCGAAGCGCCGACGCACGTCAGCGTCAAGGAGGCGGTCCTGCCATTCGCCCGGTTCGCCGGCGCCGACGCGGTTCTCGGACCGGAGATGCGCAGCACCGGCGAGGTGATGGGCATCGCCCAGGACTTCCCGACCGCGTTCGGCAAGGCACAGGCCGCAGCCGGCATCTCGCTGCCCGAGAAGGGGACGATCTTCATCAGCGTCACCGACTCCGACAAGCCGGCGGCGACGCAGCTCGCCACCCGCTTCCACGACCTCGGCTTCGAGGTGATCGCGACCTCCGGCACCGCCGAGGCGATCTCGCGAATGGGAGTCCCCGTTCGGAAGATCAAGAAGATCGGCGAGGGCTCCCCGAACGTCGTCGACTGCATCCGTAGCGGCGAGGTGGATCTCGTCATCAACACGCCGACCGGATCCGGCGCGCGGACCGACGGCTACGAGATTCGCACCGAGTCGGTTCGCCACGGGATCCCGTGCGTGACCACCATGACCGGCGCCTCCGCGGCCTCCCGCGCGATCTTCGCGTCGGCACGGGCGGTGGCGCCCGTTCGCTCCCTTCAGGAGCTCCACGAGCCGCCGCAGGAGCGCGAGCCATCGAGCAGGTGACGGCCAACCGGGCCCCGAGGGTCGGGGAGCGCGTCCTCGCCCCCTTCGGGCGGCGCCGCTGCGAGGTGACGCGGAATCTCGCCTCGGGCGGCTACCGGATCTTCTCGGCCCTGGACTCGGCGGGGCCGATGCCGGCGGCCGGCCAGTTCTACATGCTGGCCGCGGACTCGGGTTGGGGCGGGGTGGACGGGCGCCCCTATCTGGCTCGTGCCTTCTCCGTGGCCGATGCGGCGCGCGAGGACGGAGGGGTGCGGCTCGACTTCCTGGTGCAGGCCGTCGGCCCGGGAACCTCGCGGCTTGCGACGCTCGAGGCGGGGAACGGGCTCTGGATCCACGGGCCGCTCGGACGGCCATTCTCGGCCCCTCGCGACCTCGCCAGGGACGCCGCCGGCGCGATCCTGGTCGGCGGGGGGATCGGCGTGGCACCGCTCGCGATCTGGCGCCGGCAGCTCCTCGCCGCCGGCGTGCCCGCCCGCGTGCTGCTCGGCTTCCGCGACAAGCCCAACTCCGGCGGACTCGAGCTCTTCGACTGCTCGGAGATCCGGCTCGCCAGCGAGGATGGGCACACGGGCCACCGCGGCTTCGTCACGGACCTGCTCGCCGTCCTCCTTGAGGGCGACGATGCCCGCAGCGCGGCCATCTTCGCCTGCGGGCCGCCGGCGATGCTCGAGGCCGTGCGGGGGATGTGCGCGGAGCGGGGGGTGGCCTGCGAGCTCGCGATGGAGGCGCCGATGGCCTGCGGCTTCGGCGCCTGCTTCGGGTGCGCCATTCCCGTCGCGGGCGGCGCCTACATGCGGCTCTGCGTCGACGGGCCGGTGGTCCGGGGCGACGAGATCGAGACCGCCCTCGTCCCGGGGTCCGGTCACTGATCGAGAACAACGGCACCGTGATGGCCGACCCCGACCTGTCGATCGACTTCTGCGGCATCACCCTGCGCCACCCCGTCATCAACGGCTCCGGCACCTTCGACGCGATCGCGGCACGCCGCGCCTTCGGCGATCAGCTGCTCGATCAGTTCCCGTTCTCGGCCTTCGTCTCGAAGACGATCACCCCGGAGCCGCGGGCAGGCAACCCGCCGCCTCGCCTCTGGGAGACGCCCTCCGGCCTGATCAACTCGATCGGGCTGCCCAACAGGGGACTTGACGGATTCCTCGCTACCGACCTCCCCGCGCTCGCCGAGCTGCCGGTCCCACTGGTCGTCTCGATGATGGGGACCAGCCACGACGAATTCGCGCGGCTGGTCGACGGTGTCGGCAACCGGGAGGAGGTGGCAGCCCTCGAGCTCAACGTCTCCTGTCCCAACGTCAAGTCCGGGCTGATCGTCGGGGAGTCTCCGGACGAGGCAAATTCCCTGCTCAGAGCGATGAAACCACTGTCCGACAAGCCGCTGATCGTGAAGCTCACCCCGAACGTCGCCGACCCGGTACCGGTGGCCGAGGCGGCGGTGGAGGGAGGGGCGGACGCGATCTCGCTGATCAACACGCTGCGCGCCGCGGCGCTCGCGCCGGGTTCCACCGAGCCCTGGCTCGGCGGGGGGACCGGCGGCCTCTCCGGCCCCGCGGTCCGCGCGGTCGCTCTCGCTCAGACCCGCGCCGTGGCCGCCGCTGTCTCGGTCCCGGTGGTCGCGATGGGCGGCATCTCGACCGGCCGCGACGCCGCGGAGATGCTCGGAGCCGGCGCGGCGATCGTCGCGGTTGGCACGGAGAGCTTCCGAGACCCGGCCGCCGGGTCGAGGATCGCCGGGGAGTTGGCGGGAGAGCTGGCACGGATCTCCGGTTAGACGGGGGGTTTTTCTCGCAAACGCCAGAAAGGGGTTTCCGCGCCCGGTGGCCGCGGATATACTGCCGCCCCGATGCAGGCCCCGGTCCAGTCCTCCAACGCCGCGCCCGAGAGATCACTGGACCAGCGGATGGAAGCTCTCCGCCGGGCGAACGACATCCGCTCGAAGCGCGCTCAGCTGAAGCGCGATCTCAAGGCCAGCAAGGTCAAGATCCAGACGCTTTTGATGGACCCGCCGGAGTACGTCCAGACGGCGAAGGTCATCGACATGCTGATGGCGGTCCCGAAATACGGCCGGGTCAAGACCAACCGGATCCTCAACCAGTGCAGGATCTCGCCGTCGAAGACGATCGGCGGCCTCTCCGAGCGTCAGCGCGCGGAACTCGTCGCGCAACTGCGCAGGTAGCGGGGGATTCCAGGGGTTTTTCGCGGCCGTCCCGGGGGTCATGATCCTCGCCGTGGGGAAGGTCTTCGTCATCACTGGTCCCTCCGGTGTGGGGAAGGGGACGCTGATCGAGCGGCTGCTGGAGCGCATCCCCGAGCTCGAGGTCTCGATCTCGGCCACCACGCGCGAGCCGCGGCCCGGCGAGGTGAACGGCCGCGACTATCACTTCCTCTCTCCGGAGGAGTTTCGTCGCCGCCTCGAGGCCGGCGACTTTCTCGAGCACGCGAGCTACAGCGGCAACTACTACGGAACGCTTCGCTCGGAGGTCGAGCAGCGCGTCGAGAGGTGCCGCTCCGTCGTCCTCGAGATCGAGGTCCAGGGCGCTCGCCAGGTTCGGGACGCTCTCGGAGACGAGGCGGTCCTGATCTTCATCGCGCCGCCGGACGAGGCGGTTCTCCGGGAGCGGCTCGAGAGCAGGGGCACGGACTCCGGGGAAGCGATCGAGCAGCGCCTGCGGACGGCGGAGGTCGAGCTCGCCGCTCGGTCCGAGTTTCCACTGGAGGTCGTGAACGACGACCTGCAGAAAGCCACCTCCGAGCTCGAGGGACTCGTCCGCGGCCGGCTGTCTCTACACTGACCGGCCCATGTCAATGATCCGACCCAGAGTCGACAAGCTTCTCGAGCGCACGGACACGCATTACGCCGCCGTCCTGGTCGCGGCGAAGCGGGCCCGGCAGATCAACGCCTACTACCACTCTCTCTCCGAGGGCGCCTACGGCGAGTACACGCCGCCCATGGTCGAGGTTCCCAGCGGGAACTACCTCACCATCGCCCTGGAGGAGACGGCAGCCGGCAAGCTGAAGTACGAGTACAAGTCCTAGTCCCTAGGAGGGCTCGTGGCCCGCATCCTGCTCGGGGTGAGCGGCGGTATCGCCGCCTACAAAGCGCTTGAGCTGGCGCGCCTCGCCACAACGGAGGGGCACTCCGTTCGCGTGCTGATGACGCCGACGGCGGAGCGCTTCATCGGCAGGGCGTCCTTCGAGGGCATCGTCGGCGCGCCCGTGCTGAGCGATGAGTTCGAGCGCGACCCGACCCGCGGGGCGTTCCCGGGGGATCCGGTGCCCGAGCACGACCCGATCGGGCATCTGGAGGTGGTCGCGAACGCGGACGCCTACCTGGTCGCGCCGGCTTCGGCGAACACGATCGCCAAGCTCGCCACCGGGATCGCGGACTCGATGGTCACCACCTCCTTCCTCGCCTGCACCGCCCCGAGGCTGGTCGCGCCGGCGATGAACGACCGGATGTACCGGGACGCGGCGACTCAGGCGAACCTCTCGACCCTCCGCCAGCGTGGGATCACCGTCATCGAGCCCGAGGAGGGCGCGCTCGCCTCCCGCGGCGAGCACGGCGTCGGCAGGCTGTCGGAGTCGCGTGCGCTCCTCGATGCGATCGAGGCGGCCGCACCGCGTCCCAGCGGTCCGTGGGACGGACTCCGCGTGCTGGTCTCGGCGGGCGGAACGCGTGAGCCGATCGATCCGGTTCGATTCATCGGGAACCGCTCGTCCGGGCGCATGGGGCTCGCACTCGCCGAGCGCGCCGCCCGCCGCGGCGCGGACGTGACCCTGGTCGCGGCCAACGTCTCCCGGCCCGCGCCTCCGGGCGTCAGAAGGGTGGACGTGGAGACCGCCGCCGACCTGGCGGACGCCCTCGGCCGGGAGTTCGACTCCGCCGACGTCCTGGTGATGGCGGCGGCGCCCGCCGACTTCCGACCCAGGCGGGCCGCCGGCGAGAAGATCCACCGGGAGGCGAGCGCCGGCCTCGAGCTCGATCTCGAAGCGACCGAGGACATCCTCGCCGCCCTCTCCGCGCGTCGCCGGGAGGGTCAGACGATCGTCGGCTTCGCCGCGGAGACCCCATCGGACGCCGACTCCTCAGCCCCGCGTCCGAGGTCGGCTCCGGGGCTGGAGCGGGCCCGCGAGAAGCTCGAGCGCAAGGGCGCCGACGCGATCGTCCTCAACGACGTCTCTCGCACCGAGATCGGATTCGAGAGCCCGCAGAACGAGGTCGTCATCGTCGAGCGAGCCGGCGAGCACCACGTTCCTCTCGGCTCCAAGGAGCAGGTCGCGGACGCGATCCTGGATCGGGTCGAGGCGATCAGGAAGTTCGCGGGCGCGCGCACCGAGCCGCGCGACTAGCGCCTTCTACACTGGCTCGATGGCCCAGGACGAGCAAATCCCTCAGAACGAGTCCCTCTATTCGCTCTACCGGCGAGGTATGGAGCTGCTCGAGGACGGTGATTTCGAGGAGGCGACGGTGCCGCTCAAGGAGGCGGCCCGCCAGGCTCCCGAGAAGAGCTCCGTTCGCGAGGCGCTCGGCCGGGCTCTCTTCCGTACCCGCCATTACGCCGAGGCCGCGACCGAGTTCGAGGCCGTCGTGGAGACGCACCCGGTCAACGACTACGCGCACTTCTGTCTGGGCCGGGCGCTGAGCAAGACCGGGGAGACGCGGCGCGCACGCCATCACCTGGCGCTCGCCTCGAACCTCCGCCCCGACCGGCGCGACTACCGGATCTATCGAGAGAGACTCTCCGCCGCCAGCGGCTGAGCTCGGCTCGCGTGGTTCGCACATGAGGGCGCTGCTCCAGCGCGTCAGCCAGGCGGCCGTCGACGTCGAGGGGGAGAGGGTCGCCCAGATCGGGCCCGGGCTGCTCGTGCTGCTCGGGATCTCCCGCGATGACACCGAGGCCGACGCGGACCGCCTGGCCGAGAAGGTGCGCGCCCTGCGGATCTTCGATGATGCCGAGGGGAGGATGAATGCGCCGCTCGGCGACCGGGAGATCCTCTGCGTCAGCCAGTTCACCCTCTACGGTGACACGAAGAAGGGGACGCGGCCGAGCTACATCGAGGCAGCACCCGGCGACCAGGCCGAGCCGCTGTATGACCGCTTCTGCGAGCGGGCGGGAGCGAAGAAGGGCGTCTTCGGCGCCTGCATGGGAGTGGCCTTGATCAACGACGGGCCGGTCACGGTGATGCTCGAGGTCTGAGCCGCTGGTCGCGCCTTTGCGCGTGCGTGAGGCAGGGCTATACTCGCCGAGGAACCTTTTTTCGCACCGAACCGCGTGACGAAAGGTGGGCGAGCGCCCGCCTTTTTTTGGGTCTAAGAATGGATACAGAGCTTCAGCAACTACAGGAAACGGTCGAGTCACGGCTCCGCGATCAGGAGCCGGATACAGAGCTGCTCGCGCTCGAGCGCCCCGCTTCCGAGCGCCTCCGGCTCGTGATCGACAGGCCGGGCGGAGTCGACATCGCCCACTGCGAGCGGGTCACGAACCTGCTCCGCGACCTGCTCGAGGCCTACTCGCTCGAGGTTTCCTCTCCCGGCCCTGAGCGCCCGCTGACGAAGCCGGAGCACTTCCGGCGCTTCCTCGGCCGGCGCGTGCGAGTTCGGACGCGCGAGGAGGTCGCCGGCCACAAGAGCTTCACGGGCCGGCTCACCGACGCCGACGAGGAGACCGTCTGCGTCGACCCGGGCGACGGTCCCGTGGCGATCCCGCTCACGGCCGTACGCCGCTCGAATCTGCTGTCAGACGGAGCCACGAACGGAGGTGTGGGCGCATGACCCAGGAGATCGTCGACGCCGTAAGGATGCTGGAGCAGGAGAAGGGGATCGCGTCTGACACCCTGATGGACGCTCTTCAGGACGCCCTCCTCTCCGCCTACAAGAAGACCCAGGGCGCCGCCAAGTACGCGAAGGTCGAGCTGGACCACGGCACCGCGGACTTCCGCGTCTACGAGCTGATGGTCCCGGAGGACCTCGAGAAGCGCCTGCTCGATGAGCAGTTCGAGGAGCAGCTGCAGGCCGCCGAGGCCGCCGAGGCGGCGGGGGAGCCGATCCCCGAGATCGAGATCAACCGCCCAACCGTCGATCCGGAGACCGGCGAGCGGCGCGAGGCCGCGGAGCCCGAGGTCGAGCTCGATCGGCTCGCGCCGTACATGGACCAGATCGAGACCCGCGACGTGACGCCGGACGACTTCGGTCGTATCGCCGCGCAGACCGCGAAGCAGGTCATCCTGCAGCGGATTCGCGAGGCCGAGCGCGGCATGATGTTCGAGGAGTACAAGGACCGCGTCGGCGAGCTGGTCACCGGGATCATCCAGCAGTCCGACAACCGCTATACGCTGGTTCAGCTGCGCGAGCGGGTCGAGGCCCTGCTGCCGCGCTCCGAGCAGGTCTACAACGAGCGCTACGACCACGGCATGCGCGTCAAGGCCGTGATCACCGACGTCTCCGCCGATACCAAGGGGCCGAGCATCGTCGTCTCCCGCCGGAATCCCGAGCTGATCAAGAAGCTCTTCGAGCTGGAGGTTCCGGAGATCGCCGACAAGCTGGTCGAGATCACCGGAGTCGCCCGGGAGCCGGGCTGGCGCTCGAAGATCGCCGTCGTCTCGCACGCCGATGGCGTCGACCCGGTGGGCGCCTGCGTCGGGCCGCGCGGCTCGCGCGTCCGCATGGTCGTCTCCGAGCTCCGCGGCGAGAAGATCGACATCATCCCCTACAACGACGAGCCCGCCCGGTTCGTCGCGAAGGCGCTCTCCCCGGCGCGGGTCCGCGAGGTCCTGGTCGACGACGAGACGAAGGAGGCGACGGTCATCGTGCCGGACGACCAGCTCTCGCTGGCCATCGGCCGCGACGGCCAGAACGCCCGTCTCGCCGCCCGCCTGACGGGCTGGAAGGTCGACATCACCTCCGAGACCGAGTTCGCACAGCAGGAGGAGGACATCGAGTACGAGGGCGAGGAGGCCGCCGACGGCCGCTGCATGGCGATCATGACCACCGGCCGCCGCTGCCCGAACGCCGCCCTCCAGGGTTCGCAGTACTGCGGCCTGCCCCAGCATCAGGCGCTGGGCCGGTTCTCGACCAATCAGGTCGCGGTCCTCAGCCCGCTGAGCGACGAGGAGGTGGCTACCCTCGCCGATGGGGACGCCGACGAGGCCTCCGTGAAGGCGATCGTCGAGAAGGCCGAGAGCCAGTTCGACGAGAGCGCCGAGGCCGAGGAGCCGGAGGAGGCCGAGGAGCCCGAGACGCCCGATGAGGCTGAGGCCGAGGAGGTCGAGCCCGAGGAGAGCAAGCCGGAGGTCGCCGAGGCGGAGGAGACCGTGGAAGCAGAGGCGGATGCCACCCCGGAGTCCGGTTCGGAGGACGGTGGCGAGCCCGAGGCCGAGGCTCCGTCAGCGGACGGCGGCGAGCCGCAGGCCGGAGAGACTGTCAAGACGGCCGAGGAGCAGACAACCGAGTAGGAGATGGCGAAGAAGCGGGTACACGAGATAGCCAAGGCCCAGGGCCTGACCAGCAAGGAGCTCCTTGCTGCGCTCAAGGCTGCCGGCGTCGAGGCGAAGGCCGCCCAGTCGAGCGTCGAGGAGTCCGACGCCCTGGCCGCGTTGAAGAGCTCGGGTGACGGTGCCTCTTCCGGTGGTACGGCCACTCAGACCAAGTCCGCTTCGCAGAGCAAGGCAACGGCCGCGAAGGCTTCGGGCGGTCCCAAGGCGAAGACGGGCGACGGGGCGACGGGCAAGCCCGCCGCCGAGAAGGCCGCCCCGAAGCCGAGGGCTGAGGCTCAGCCGAAACCGGCGGGCGGCGACGGCGCCGGGAGCGCTGCGGCCAAGAAGGGCACGGGCAAGCGCAGGCGCCGCGTGGTGATCGACTCACAGGCTGCCCGCCGCGACCACATCGCAAGGACGCAGCCGCCTCCCCGGCCTCCACGTCGCCGTGGCGGTCGCCGGCGGCGACCGCTGCTCGAGGAGCCGAGCGACAGGGAGCTGAAGCAGCCTGAGGAGCAGCCGGCGATCAAGGTCAACTCCGGCGCAAACGTCCGGGAGGTGGCTGAGAGCCTGGGTCTTTCGCCTGCCGAGGTGATCAAGGCGCTGATGAAGGAGGGTGAGATGGCCACGCTCACCCAGACGCTCACCGACGAGTCGGTCGAGTCGATCGCCAAGGAGTTCGATCGCAAGATCGAGATCGTCACCGCTGCCCAGGAGCAGGTGGAGGAGCCGGAGGTCGAGCAGGACGACGAGAAGGACCTCGCCGAGCGGCCGCCGGTCGTCACGGTGATGGGCCACGTCGACCACGGCAAGACTTCGCTGCTGGATGCCATTCGCCAGACTCAGGTTGCGGCCGGCGAGGCCGGCGGCATCACCCAGCACATCGGCGCCTACCAGGTGAACCACGACGGCAAGACGCTCACCTTCCTGGATACGCCGGGCCACCAGGCGTTCACCGCGATGCGCGCCCGTGGCGCCAAGGTGACCGACGTCGCCGTAATCGTGGTCGCCGCCGACGATGGAGTCATGCCGCAGACGGTCGAGGCGATCGACCACGCCCGTGCGGCGGACGTCCCGATCCTGGTCGCGGTCAACAAGATCGACAAGGAGGGCGCTGACCCGAACCGCGTGCGCACCGAGCTCGCTCAGCAGGACCTGAACCCGGAGGAGTGGGGTGGCGACACCGTCTATGCCGACGTCTCCGCAAAGACAAAGGACGGCCTGGACAACCTTCTGGAGATGATCTTGCTGGTGACCGATCTCGAGGAGCTCGGAGCCAACCCCAACGCTCCCGCCTCCGGCACCGTGGTGGAGGCCGAGCTCGATCCCGGCCGTGGCCCGGTCACGGGTGTGCTGGTGCAGCGCGGCACCCTGCACGTGGGCGACGCGGTTGTCGCCGGTCCCGTCTGGGGCAAGGTCCGGGCGATGCTCGACGACAAGGGCGAGCGGGTGGAGGAGGCCACACCGGGGACCCCGGTGGAGGTCCTCGGCTTCGACGGTGTCTCAGAAGCGGGCGAGCACGTGCAGGTGGTCGAGAACGAGCGCAAGGCCCGCTCGCTCGCCCAGGAGCGCGAGACCCGCCTGAAGGCCGAGCAGCTCGCCCGGCGCGCCGCCCGTAAGGTCACCCTGGAAGAGGTCTTCCAGCGGGCCAGCGAGGGCCAGCTCAAGGAGCTCAACATCGTCCTCAAGGCGGATGTCTCCGGCTCGCTCGAGGCGCTCGAGGACGAGATCGCCAAGTTGCCGCAGGAGCAGGTGCCGGTCAACGTGATCCACGCTCAGACCGGCGGGATCAACGAGTCCGATGTCATGCTGGCCGCCGCCTCCGACGCGGTGATCATCGGCTTCAACGTCCGCCCGCTCGCCGAGGCCCGGCGCGCCGCCGAGAACGAGGGAGTCGACATCCGCACCTACACGGTCATCTACAAGGTGACCGAGGACCTGCGCGCCGCGATGGAGGGCCTGCTCGAGCCCGAGGAGGTCGAGGAGGCGGTCGGTCAGGCCGAGGTCAAACAGACCTTCAAGGCCTCGCGGGTCGGCACGATCGCGGGCTGTCTCGTCACCGACGGCAAGGTCACGCGGAACGCCAGCGTCCGGCTGGTCCGGGACGGCACCATCATCTGGACCGGCAAGGTCGGCTCGCTGCGGCGCTTCAAGGACGACGTCGCCGAGGTCGACGAGGGACAGGAGTGCGGCATCGTGCTGGAGGGCTACGCCGACGTCAAGGAGGGCGACGTCCTCGAGTTCTTCGAGACGAAGCAGGTCGAGAAGACTCTCGAGTCCTAGTGCTCGCTTCGGGGGCCCGCCGGCTGGTTGGAGCTCTTGTCGTCACCACCCTTGGTCTT
>DATIDP010000124.1:0-10734 GCA_035456265.1 Solirubrobacterales bacterium
TCTCACCGAGGCCCTGGCTGTTTCCGTTACGCCGCCTTCAATCGGCTGGTCAGCCGGCTTCGTCGATACCCAGGACTTGGGGATCTGGCCGACCGTATGAGCGCCACTGCCCGGCCGGGCGGATCTGCGCCTAGGCAAAGAAGAGGGCGGGCCCGAAGGCCCGCCCTCGACTTCATGCTTGGCTAGCTGGGGTTAGCCCCAGTTTCCGCCGGTCGGACAACCGCCTCGGTCGGTCCCGGAGACGGTGCAGGTGTAGCTCAGCGCACCGGACGCGGGGTCCTTCGTGATCGAGAACGTGTTGCCAGTGGACGAGGTGACCGTCAGGGTCCAACCGGTGTTGTTGGTACCCGAGGGGGCCGCCGCGCTCACGAACGGCTTCGGCGGGCTGCCGGCCGTGGTCCGCACCGAGCTGTCGACCGCGGCGAGGTTCGCCGGGCTGACAGTGGCGTAGGAGCCGTTGTTGTCGGTGGCCAGCGTCTCCGCCGACACCTGGGCGGTGTGCGCCATTTCCTTGGCGCTCGAGTCGTTGGCCTTGTTCCTCTGATTGAAGAACGTCGGGATCGCGATCGCAGCCAGGATCCCGATGATCAGCATGACGACCAGGAGCTCGATCAGGGTGAAACCCTTCTCCTCCTTGGTCATCCTTTCGCGGAGCTTCAACAGCATTTGAACCTCCTTGGTTCAGTTGCTGCCAGAGCCCCGTGCCCCTGGGAGTCTGTTTAACCCCGGTGGCAGCCCGGCCGGCTCTGAGATCTCTCTCAGAGCCCCGTTGGCTTTGCGTCGCCACCTCGCGGTGGTTTTGCCTTTCTCACCGAGGCCCTGGCTATTTCCTTACGCCGCCTTGAATCGACCCCTGGCGACGGGCCTTTAGCAAGTCCCTGAAAAGTGCTTAGGCCGCTGGAGTCGAACTTGCGTCCAGGGGCCCCGGCGACTACCGAATCTTGTCGTAGAGGGAGAAGAGCGGCAGGTACATCGCGATCACGATGAAGCCCACCATGCCGCCGACGATCGCGATCATCGCCGGCTCGATCAGCGAGGTGAGGGCCTTGACCTTTGAGTCGACCTCGGCCTCGTAGAAGTCGGCCACCTTCGTCAGCATCTGCTCGAGCTGACCGCTCTCCTCGCCGACCGAGACCATGTGGCCGACCATCGGCGGGAACACGCCGGCCTCCTCAACCGGGTGTGCGAGCGTGCCGCCGCTCTGGACGGAGCCGTAGACGTCCTCCATGGCCTTCTCGACCTGGAAGTTGCCCGAGGTCTGTCCGGTGAGCTTGATCGCCTCGAGCAGGGGCACCCCCGAGGCGACGGCCCCCGAGAAGGTCCTGGACCAGCGCGCCACCGCGGCCTTGCGGACGATGTCGCCTATGTGAATCGGCAGGCGCAGCTTGACCCGGTCCCACCATTCCCTGCCTCGATCGGTCCTCTTCCACTGGAAGAAGCCGATCAGCATGCCGATGATGGCGGGGAGCCAGATGAACCAGTAGCCCTTCAGGAAGTTCGAGAGGTTGATCATGATCTGGGTGAGCATGGGCAGGGCCGCGGACTCACCCGGTTGATCGGCAACAGCCTCCTTGAAGGCGTTGGCGAAGATCGGGACGATGAAGATGACGACGGCGAGCATGATCACCAGAGCGGCAGCGAAGACGAAGGCGGGATACATCACCGCCGATCGGATCTCCCGCTTCAGGGCGTCCAGCTTCTCGAGCTGAAAGGCGATTCGATCCAGCGCGTCGTCGAGGCGCCCGGAGCTCTCGCCCGAGCGCACCATCGCCCGGAAGAGTTTGTCGAAGATCTGCGGCCGCCTGCCCATGGCATCCGCCAGGGAGCTGCCCGCCTCGACGTCGTTTCGCACGCCCGCGATCGCGTCCTTGAGGCGCTCGTCCTCCGTCTGGTCCTCGAGCGTGTAGAGGGACCGGAGCATCGGCATGCCCGACTGGATCAGGGTCGAGAACTGCCGCGCGAAGACGGCGAGATCGCGCGTCTTGATCCCTCGGAAGCGGTCGAAGACGCTCTCGAGCTTGAAGGCCTCGTTGTGCTCGGAGACATCGAGGACGATCAGGCCGCGTTCACGAAGCTGTTCGGTGACCTGTGCCTTCGACTCGGCGTCGACCTCGCCGCGCGAGGGCACGCCCGCTACGTCGACGGCGCGAAACGCGTACGTGCTCATCTCATGCCCCGTTCGTCATCGCCGCCGGCGCGCCATTGGCGGGCGCCGGCGCGGCGCCGAGCAGGCGCTTGAGCTCCTCGGGCACGGATGCGCGCTGCTCGGCGAGCTGGCGCGAGACGCGGCCGAGGCGCACCAGCTGGGCCAGGTGCGCGTCCATGGTCTGCATCCCGATCGATCCCGAGGTCTGGATGGCCGAGTAGATCTGATGCGTCTTGCCCTCCCGGATCAGGTTGCGAACGGCGGGAGTCGGAATCAGGACCTCGGTGGCGACCACGCGGCCGGCACCGTCAAGGGTGGGAAGCAGCTGCTGGGTGACGACGCCCTGAAGCGCGATGGAGAGCTGCATCCGGACCTGTGCCTGTTGCTGGGCCGGGAAGATGTCGATGATGCGGTCCACCGTCTGGGCGGTCGACTGGGTGTGCAGGGTGGCGAAGACGAGGTGGCCGGTCTCGGCGGCGGTCAGCGCCGTCGACATCGTCTCGAGGTCGCGCATCTCGCCCACGAGGATCACGTCGGGGTCCTCACGAAGGGCCGCCTTGAGGGCCGACGCGAAGTCCTCCGCATCCGCGCCGATCTCGCGCTGGTTGACGATGCACCGCTTGTGGTCGTGGAGGAACTCGATCGGGTCCTCGATCGTGAGCATGTGCTCGTCACGCTCCTCATTGATGATGTCGAGCATCGCCGCGAGCGAGGTCGACTTCCCCGAGCCCGTCGGCCCCGTCACGAGGACAAGACCTCGCGGCTTTCGAGTGAGGTCCTCGAGTACCCGCGGCAGGCCCAGCTCGTCGAGCTTCGGGATCTCGTGCGGAATGCGGCGGAACGCCGCGCTGATCGACCCCCGCTGAAAGAAGCAGTTGACGCGGAAGCGGGCGACGCCCGGGACGGCGTAGGCGAGGTCGAGCTGCTTGCGTGACTCGAAGCGCTTGCGCTGATCGTCGTTGAGCAGGCTGTAGACCGTGTCGCGGGTCTGCTGCGGCGTCAGCGGCTCGTACTCCTCGAGCGGCGTGATCCGCCCGCGCACGCGAATCGCCGGGCGGAAGCCCGGGCTGAGGTGAACGTCCGAGGCCCGTTCCTCGGCCATCCTGGTGAGGACCTCGGCGAAGTCGAACTCGCGGGTTTGTGTCGGAGCAGCGGCAGCTTCCATGTCCGTTACCAATCGTCCGTTCGCGCGCGCCCCTTGACACCCAAAATTGGGCGAATGGGCGCCTATGACGCGACTCGGGCGACCTCCTCGATGCTCGTCAGGCCGGCACGGACCTTCTCCAGGCCGGACTGGCGCAGGGTGAGCATGCCCTCCTGGACGGCGGCGGCGCCGATCTCGGCCTCCGGTGCCATGGCCACGATCATCTCCTTGATCCGTTCGCTGAGCACCATCACCGAGTAGATCCCCAGCCGGCCGCGGTAGCCGCTGCCGTGGCAGCGCGGGCAGCCGAGGGGCTCGTACGCCTCCAGGTCGGTCCCGACCCGGAAGCCGGACTCGGCGAGCGACGCCTGGGGAATGACGACACGCTTCTTGCAGTGGGTGCAGAGGAGGCGGGCCAGCCGCTGTGCGACGACGCACTCTACGGCCGAGGACGTCAGGAAGGACTCGATGCCCATCTCCTGCAGGCGGGTGATCGCACCCGGCGCGTCGTTCGTGTGCAGCGTGGTCAGGACCATGTGGCCGGTGAGGGCGGCCTCGATCGCGATCCTGGCGGTCTCGGCGTCCCGGATCTCGCCGACCATGATCACGTCCGGGTCCGCACGCAGAACCGAGCGCAGCCCGGTGGCGAAGGTGAGCCCCGCCTTGCGGTGGACGCCGATCTGGTTCACCCCGGTCAGCCGGAACTCGACCGGGTCCTCGATCGTGACGACGTGCTTGTCCACCCCGTTCAGCTCCTGGAGCGCCGCGTAGAGGGTGGTCGACTTACCGGCTCCGGTCGGTCCGGTGACGAGCACGGCGCCGTACGGCTTGCGAAAGGAGGTCTCGAAGCGCGTCCGCTGGTCCCCGATCATCCCGAGATCGTCGAGCGTCTTCAGGGCGCCCGACTCGTCGAGGATGCGGATCGACGCCCCCTCCCCCGCCTGGGTCGGGAGCGTCGTGACACGCAGGTCGATGCGACGCTCGTCGATCTTCACTCCCACGCGACCGTCCTGGGGGATCCGCTTTTCGGCGATGTCGAGCTCGCTCATGATCTTGATGCGCGAGATCACGCCGGCGACCATCCGCTTGGGCACCCGAGCGCTCTCCTGCAGGACTCCGTCGACGCGGAATCGGATCCGCATATCCCCGTCCTCCGGCTCGAAGTGGATGTCGGAGGCACCCTCCGCCACCGCCTGGCCGAGGATGCTGTTGACGAGCTTGATCACCGGGCCGTCCTGGGCCGAGGCCCGCAGGTCGGTGAGCTCTCCACCGTCCTCGAGGTCCTCCTCTTCCTCCTCCGCGCCCTCAGTGATCGCGTCGGAGATCGTGCTCTGCATCGTCCCGATCTTGGTGATCAGGCCCTCGATGTCCTCGGCGGGGGCGACGGCGACGGCGCAACTCAACCCGGTGGCCATCTGGACGTCGTCGAGGGCCAGCAGGTTGGTCGGGTCGGCCATCGCCAGCAGGAGGGTGCTCTCGTTCACGAAGGCGACCGGCAGGACCTGGTGACGGCGCGCCGAGGCGGCCGTGATCAGGTTCGCCGCGCCCATGTCGACGTTGAACAGCGACAGGTCGACGTAGTCGAGCCCGTAGCGCTCGGCCGTGGCGCGCGAGAGCTGCTCCGAATCGATCGCGCCCTGCTCGAGGAGAATCTCCTCGGGCCGCTTACCGGCGGTTCGCGAGGTGGCGATCGCCTGCTCGACCTGGTCGCGCGTCGCATAGGCGAGCTCGACGATGGCGTCCGTG
This sequence comes from Solirubrobacterales bacterium, assembly GCA_035456265.1. GTDB lineage: Bacteria > Actinomycetota > Thermoleophilia > Solirubrobacterales > 70-9 > DASUPK01. The sequence goes on from DATIDP010000124.1 coordinate 5,037, forward strand.
ACGAAGCTGCCGGTGTGCCCGCGGCTCACCGGCGGAATCAGGCCGGGTTTTCCGCCCGCTTCTCCTTCCGCACGGGGCGCCGCGGCCTGGGCCGCGGACGCGCCGGAGCCGTCGGGTCCGCGGACCGGACGGAGATAGTCAGGCAGCTCCCGCACGGGGGTACCACCTCACCTGGGGCTGTAGGGCAGGTTGTCCTTGCCGGAGTAGACGGCGTCGTGGACGGCCTGCACTACCCCCTGCGCGTCGCGGAATCCGTAGGCGACCTGAGCCTCGGGCGTCGGCCCGCTGACCCGCCTGGGTCGCACGACGACGAGCGCCGGGGCCTGCGAGAGAGCCACCCCCTGGGTGATCCGGGAGTACCGGGCGACCTTGTTCGCCCGGGTGACGAAGACGGAGGCGCCCGAATCGCCGGAGAGCAGGCGCACCGAGCGGTGCACGAGGCGGTCGTCGATGCCGCCCTGTCGGACGACGAGCAGGACGACGGTGTCCCCGCCCTTCCACGCGGCGATCAGAGGCTTGGGCAGCCCGGGCCCGGGAACCAGTGCGTCGGGACTGACCGTCGCGGGGGGCGCGGAGGGGACGGCCGGCGACCCGGCCGTCGCCGGGCCCGTTGAAGGACTCGCGCTCCCGGTGGCCGGTGGGCTGGACGTCGCCGGCGCCGACGCCGCGGATCCGGAATCGGACGATCCGCCGCCCTTCATGTTCGTCATGAAGAACACGGCCACGATCAGGGCCAGGCCGCCGAGCACGGCCACCTGGACAATCGGGTTGTTGTTGATCGCCTGCCTCACTGAATCTCGGCTCCCACCGGCTCGCCGTCGCCGTTGCCGACGATCTGCTCGATCCCACTGGCACGCTGGCCCTTGGCGGCGAGCATCAGCTTGAAGTCGTGCGGGCTCGACGCGGTCTCGAGCGCGACTTCCTCCGAGACGACCCCGTCGGTGACGTAGCCGAGCAGCGCCTGGTCGAAGGTCTGCATGCCGTAGTAGTCGCCCTCCGAGATCACCTCGCTGATCCGGCCGGTCTCCTCGGGATTCAGGATCAGGTCCTGGATCCGGCCGGTGACGACCATCACCTCGGAGACGGCGACGCGGCCCTCGCGGTCGATCCGCGGGACGAGCCGCTGTGAGATCGCGCCCTTGAGCGTCGAGGCGAGCATCACCCGCGCCTGCTGCTGGAGGTGCGGCGGGAAGAAGTCGATGATCCGGTTGATGGTCTCGGTGGCGTCCAGGGTGTGGAGCGTCGACATGACGAGGTGGCCGGTCTCCGCAGCCGACAGCGCGGTCCGCACGGTCTCCTCGTCACGCATCTCCCCGATCAGGATCACGTCGGGGTCCTGACGGAGGACGCGCCTCATTGCCTTAGCGAAGCTCTTGGTGTCCGACCCCACCTCGCGCTGGTTGATGATCGACTGCTTGTCCCGGTGGAGATACTCGATCGGGTCCTCCATCGTCACGATGTGTCGGGCCCGGGTGGAGTTGATGTGGTCGATCATCGCCGCGAGCGTCGTCGACTTGCCCGATCCGGTTGTGCCCGTCAGCAGAATGATCCCGCGGGGCTCCTCGGCCAGCCGGCGCACGACCTCGGGGAGACCGAGGTCCTCGATCGTTCGGACCGAGAAGGGAATCGCGCGCAGCGCGATGGAGACCGCGCCCCTCTGCAGGAATGCACTGACTCGGAAGCGGGAGACACCGGGCAGCTCGTACGAGAAGTCGGCTTCGCCCGCCTCCTCGAACTCGGTGAGGCTGTGCTGTTCGGCGATCTGGTGGAGCGCCTTCTCGGTCTCCTGCGCCGTCAGCGGCTCGGATTGCTCCAGCGCCCAGAGATCGCCATGGACGCGCGCGACCGGAGGCGAGTCCGCCTTGATGTGGAGGTCGGAGCCCTCCCGCTCCACCACGTAGCTGAGCGCAGCGTCGATATCGAAACTCATCCCTCGCCCTATCGGGCGTGGGCGGGCTCAGCTAGATCAGCAAAATTGGGGTGCTACGGGCGCAGCTCCTCCACGACCTCGTAGATCCCCTCGAGCGGGGTGTCGTGGACGTACTTCGCGATGTCCTCCTGGCGCTTGGCCTCCTCCTCGGCCGAACCGCGGACGACGTCGAGCGAGTCCCGGTCGACGTCGAAGATCCCGAACGAGATGACCTCGTTCTCGTCCTTGATGTTCCGCGCGTGATAGACGACCGAACCCTCAGGAAGCCCCTCGGGCGCGTCGTCGCTGCCCCCCGCCCATGCCCTGCGGAACTCGTCCCACTGATCGCCCTTCAGACGCCTGGCGCTGAAAAAAACAAGCATGCCTCTCCTCTCCTCGCTGAGCGGATCGTCGCCGAGGAGCCTATTTGACGGAGGGCGCCGGCTTATGAGAGGGCGCCCTTCAGGGAAGCGAGGCGCGACCCGTCCTATGCGACTTCGCGGAGCTTCTGCGCCTCAGCCAGGGACTGAAGCTTCTTGAGGCTCTGGTTCTCGATCTGCCGGATCCGCTCGCGGGTGACGTTGAAGGTCCGGCCGACCTCGTCCAGGGTCCGCGGGTGTTCGCCGCCGAGCCCGTAGCGGAGCTCGAGCACGCGGCGCTCGCGATAGGAGAGGTTCTCGAGGGCCTCCTTCAGGGCCTCCTTGGTGAGCAGCTCGGCGGCGCGCTCGAAGGGGGACTCGGCGCGCTCATCCGCGATGAACTGGCCGAACTCCGACTCCTCCTCGTCGCCGACCGGCTTCTCGAGGGAGACCGGGGCCTGCGCCGAGCGCTTGATCGAGTCGACCTCCTCGGGCTCGATGCCGGTGACCTCGGCGATCTCCTCGGGGGTAGGCTCGCGGCCCAGCTCGGTGACCAGCTTGCGCTCCGCGCGGCCGATCTTGTTGAGCTTCTCGACCACGTGGACCGGAATGCGGATGGTGCGCGCCTTGTCGGCGAGCGCGCGGGCGATCGCCTGGCGGATCCACCAGGTCGCGTAGGTCGAGAACTTGAAGCCCTTGCGATAGTCGAACTTCTCCGCGGCACGCACCAGGCCGAGCGTGCCCTCCTGGATCAGGTCGAGGAAGGGCAGGCCCTGGTTGCGGTAGTTCTTGGCGATCGAGACGACCAGGCGGAGGTTCGACTCGACCATCTTCTGCTTCGCGTCGAGGTCGCCGCGCTCGATCTTCTTCGCGAGGTCGACCTCCTCGGCCGCGGTGAGCAGCCTGACCTTGCCGATGTCCTTGAGGAAGAGCTGCAGGGAATCGGTGGTCATGTCCGGCTTCAGGTCGAGAGCCTTCTGACGCTTGCGACCGCGCTTGCCGTCTGACCGCTCGTTCTCGGCGGCGGCCTTCTGAGCCGGATCGAGATCCTCGACCAGCTCGATGCCGACCTTCTCCAGGTGGCCGTAGAGGTCCTCGACGTCGGACTCGTCGAGCTCGACCTCGGACACGGCGGTGGCGACGTCGCCGAAGGTGAGGACGCCGAGCTGCTGGCCTCTGGCGACCAGCGTCTTTACCTCTTCAAGTTCCTGAATCTCCGCTACCAGCATTCGCCTACGCTCTTCCTTCCTGGCTGTTCGCTTTCCTGGCTGCTACCTAGTTCTCTGTGGCGGGCCTGACTGAATTCGGCCGCTGACCTGAAGACCTTTACTCAAATTCCCCCTGAAGGCCAGAAAAACGCGGAGCGGTGTAGCCGCCTCCGCGTCGAATTGCATCTCTGGACCTGGAACTCGCGAGTCTTCCTCAAACGTCCGTTCGCATGGTAGCCACTTCACTTTTTGTAGTCAACGCGTGCCGGGGCCCCCGCAGCCCAGTCGCCATGCCAAGAACAAGCACTTTCGGGGAAAGTTCCGGCCGCTTATCGAGTTACCCGGCGCCCGGCGGTCGTTACGCATGAATGTGGATGCGCGCGCGCGCCGCAGTCGAGCGGGAGGCGCGGCCCCGGTCACGGAGGCTGCGCCCGAGGCGTCAACCCATTACGGCTGGCGGATCTGGCAGCGCCCCTGGCTGCGGGCCTTCTGGAACCGTGCCTACAAGGAGAACATCACCGGCCTCTCCGGCATGGTGGCCTACAACCTGATGCTGGCCGTGTTCCCCTTCGCGCTGCTCGTCCTCTTCGTCTTCGGGCAGGTCGTCAACAGCTCGGACATCGAGCGCAGCGTCATCCTCGACATCCAGAGGCTCTTCCCCAACATCGAGCAGGACACGCTGCAGCACGCCATCGACAGGGTGCGCGCGAGCTCGACCACGATCGGGATCGCGGCGATCGTCGGCGGGATCTGGATCGGCGCCTCCTTCTGGGGCGCGATGGACACGGCCTTCTGCCGGATCTACCACGTCCAGTGCCGCGGCTGGGTGCAGCAGAAGCGCTGGTCGCTGGTGATGCTGCTCGGGCTGGTCGTGCTGCTGCTCGCCAGCGTCACCGTGCCGACGGTCGAGAGCGCGGTGCTGACGCGCGCCGAGGACCTGCCGTTCGGCCTCTCGAACTTCGGCGCGACCCGTACCGCGATCGTGGTGATCGGCGGCTTCGCGGTGACCTTCCTGATCGTCGCGCTGATCTACTGGGCCGTTCCGAAGGGCCACATGCCCTGGCGCTCCGTCTGGCCCGGCGCGCTCTTCTTCTCCGTGGTCACGGCCGCCGGCAACTATGTCTTCCCGCTCTACCTCAACAACGTCTCCGACCTGCACCGGATCGGCGGCACGATCGGCTTCATCCTCGTGGCGCTGGTCTGGTTCTACGCGATCAGCCTGGTCCTGCTCGCCGGCGCGGTGATCAACTCGCTGCGCCACGAGAAGGACGACACCGGGACCTTGCCGCTGGACGGCTGACGGCTGGCGGCCACCAGGGCGCTCCACTGTGACGAGGGGCCGCACCCCGAGCGGTTAGGCGCGGCGGCAGCTCGTGGCCGCGATCTGATGGCGAAGCCGTTTACCCGTATCGGCCGCCCACGACCTCCCGGAGCTTCGGGCGGTCATGGGTCGCCTGCACCCGGCGCACGGTGCCCGAGCGAGAGCGCATCACCAGCGACTCGGTGGTCGCGTGGCCGTCGTCGAGATACCGGACGCCGTCCAGCAGATCGCCGTCGGTGACCCCGGTGGCCGCGAAGAAGACGTCGTTCCCGCCGACCAGGTCGTCGGTGTCGAGCACCCTGCTGAGGTCGTACCCGGCGTTCTCCGCGGCCTCGCGCTCGTCGTCGTCCCGCGGCCAGAGCCGGCCGAGGAGGCGGCCGCCGAGGCACTTGATGGCGGAGGCGGAGAGCACGCCCTCGGGTGTGCCCCCGATGCCCCAGAGGAGGTCGATGCCCGTGTTCGGCATGACCGCGAAGAGCGAGGCGGCGACGTCGCCGTCGGAGATGAAGCGGATGGCTGCTCCGACCTCGCGGAGTTGGGCGATCGCCTCCTCGTGTCGCGGCCGGTCGAGCATGATCACCGTGACGTCCTCCGGGCGGCCGCCCTTGCGCGCGCCGATCTTGCGGATCACGTCGGGCAGCGGGTCGGTCAGGCTGATCAGGTCCGCCCCGCGCGGGCCGGTCGCGATCTTCTCCATGTAGACGCAGGGACCGGGATCGAACATCGTGCCCCGCTCCGAGAGCGCGATCACCGACAGCGCGGAGGGCATGCCGCGCGCAGTGAGGGTGGTTCCCTCGAGCGGATCGACGGCGATGTCGACGACAGGCGGGCTGCCGTCGCCGATCTCCTCGCCGTTGAAGAGCATCGGCGCCTCGTCCTTCTCGCCCTCGCCGATGACGAC